>JBEVHL010000731.1:0-18620 GCA_040511255.1 Mycobacterium sp.
CTGGCGGTGCCGCCGGCATCACGCAGCGCGATCGCCACCGACCCCACCCCGTCTTCGCTCTCTTCGTAATTGGTGGCGTAGCCGTTGGCCCGCACCTCTTCCAGTGCCGCGATCAAAGACGGCAACGTGGCCACCGAGCGATCCGTCTTGGTCACCAGGGAGGCCGGATCTGCGTAGAGGGTGCGGATTTTCGTATCGGGCAGGTCGGCCAGCAGCGCCTTGCCTCCCGAAGTGCAGTGCGCAGGCAGCAGTGTGCCGGTGCGAGGGACCACCCGCAGCGCTCGACTGCCCTCAACGGCGTCGACGTACCGGACCTGAGTGCCTTCGAGGGTCATCAGGTGCACCGTCTCGTTGAACTGGTCGACCAGCGCGGTGAGCATCGGCCGCGCCTTGGTGCGCACGTCGCTCTTCTCGACCACCGCCAGGCCGATCTCCAGCAAGGTCGGTCCGGGGCGGTACGTGCGGGATTGGGGATCCTGCTGCACGAAACCGTGATGGATGAGCATGGCCAGCAGGCGGTGTGCCGTGGAGTGCGCCACCCCGAGATAACTACAGGCGTCGGTGAGCCGCAGGGAATCCCGGTCGTTGAACAACCGGATCAGCCGCAACGCGTTGTCCACCGAGGTGATGGGGTACGCCGGTTCAGCACCGTCCTCGGAGACTGGATATGTCTGCATGACAGAAATACTGTCGGCACAGAGGAACTTTGTCCAGCACATTCGGCTGACCACCGGAAATGGGTCTTGACTTCTTCCATGGTGCGGACATAGCTTCTGTGTTGCAGACAGACCGTCTGACTAGCAGAACAATCAGGAGGACACAGATGCGGATACGCCACCTAGGCATCGTGACCGCGGACCTCGAGCGGTCCGCCGAGTTCTACGAGAAGGTATTCGGCTTCAAGCGTCTCGGCCCGATTCGGACCCCCGGTCACTACCCCGGCAAGGCGATCGATCTGTCCGACGGCGAGGTGAATTACTCGCTGCTGTGCCCCGACGAACGCGTCGAGACCTCCCCGTGGACCCAGGGCACCTTGGGCCCCAACCACATCGGCGTCACGATCGAGGACACCGCGGGTTGCGCGGAGGCCCTGAAGGGTTACGGCATCGAGATCTATGGTGAGGACAAGGAACAGTGGCCGCCGCGGTTCTTCAAGTTCCTCGACCTCGACGGGGTCGAAATCGACGTCGCCACCCCCGACCGTAGCTGGAAGTACTAAGTAAGAGAGAAGCGCGATCTGGTGGCCGGAGCGAATCCCGAATCTGACGGACATCGCTCCGGCCACAAGTGGTTTCGCGTATTCCTCGGCATGCTGCGCATCGGTGCCACGGCATTCGGGGGCGGCAGTGCGACGATTGTGGCGATGCGGCAACTGTCGCTGCGCAAACACTGGCTCACCGAAGAGGAGTTCCTCGAGACGGTGGTGCTGAGCCGGGTCACCCCCGGCATCACCATCCTGGCGCAGGTCATCCTGATCGGGAAAGCCGTCGACGGTATTCGCGGCGCCGTCGCCGGGGTGCTCGGCATGCTGGCGCCGTCGGTTACCATCACCATCCTGCTGGCGCGGCTTTACGTTGCGCTGCAGGACAAGCCGTGGTCCAAGCATCCGCTGGAGATGGTCGCGGCGATGGCCGCCGGCTTCGCGGTGGCGCTGGCCCTGCTCCTTCTGAAAGACACCCTCGTCGTCGACAAGCACTGGCGCGGGCCTGCCGCCTTCCTGGCGTATGTCGGATTGGGCGCGGTGCTGCCGAACCCGGTTCTGATCCTCGGCGCCGCGGTGATCGCGGGCCTGGTGGCGCCCAGGTTGTTCGTCGCCAAGGACGACGGCGAAACGGTGCCCGATGTCGATTAGCCAACTCTTTCTGGTGATCATGATCGCCAGCGTGTTCAGCTTCGGCGGCCTCGGCTCGCTGCCGGTGCTGCAAAGTCAGTTGCAGGCCAATGGGATTGCGCCCGACGCCGTGGTACTGCCCGCGCTGGCGGTCGGCAACATCAGCCCGGGGCCCAACGGGCTGTATCTCATTGCCGCCAGCTATTTCATCGGCGGCATCAAGGGCAGCCTGGTGGCCTGCGTCGCGGTGACCATCCCGCCGTTTCTGGTGGTCGGAGTCGAACGGGCGCGACAACGGCTGATCCATCTGCCGTGGTTTCGGGCGATGTTGCGCTCGCTGGCGCTGGCCGTGGTGGCGCTGCTGGTGGTGACGGACTGGACGTTGATCAAGCACGCCGCCACCAGTCCGCTCGCCATCGTCGTGTTGGTGGTCGGCACGGTGATGCTGCTGGTGCGGGTGCCGCCGCTGGTCGGCGTCGCCTTCGCGATCGTCGTCGGACTCGTCTTCTGACCGCGACGGCGATGGTGTGAAATGGCGGTATGCCGTCTGCTTCCGTGACCAGCTTCTTTCAGAAACGCATCGCCAATCCCCTGATGCGCCGTATCCCCTTCCAGACCCTGCTGGAGACCACCGGCCGCAAGTCCGGCCAGCCGCGCCGCACCCCGCTGGGCGGCAAGCTGGTCGGCAAAGAGTTCTGGTTCGTCTCGGAGTTCGGGGACAACTCGCAGTACATCCGCAATATCCAGGCTGATCCACGGGTTCGGGTGCGACTGCGCGGGCAATGGCACAGCGGCACCGCTCATCTACTGCCCGACGACGATCCGCACGCGCGGCTGCGAGATCAGCCCCAGCTCAACGCCTTTGGTGTACGCACGTTCGGCACCAACCTGCTGACGGTGCGGGTCGACTTCGACTAGACCCGTTGACAGCTGCGATAAAGCGAAACTAACATCACCTTTAGTTTTTGCTCGTACCTGGTCAGGAGCCAACGATGGAATCCTTCGTCCACCTGCGCAAAGGCAAGACCCCGCGCCGACTGCACGCCGATCTCGACGGGCTGAAAGACGACGAACTCGGCCGCGGCGGGTTCACCGGTCGCACGGCCAACATGTACCGCCGCAACGACCCCACGGTCTTCCGCTCCGTCGGCCCGCTGCGGCCGGTGGACGTGCTGTCCTCTGAGCTCAAACCCAGCGACGCCACCGATGCCCACGGCGGCCCGATGCTGCTGTTCTCCAACGACGACTGCCGGGTCTACCTGTCGCGGCGGACCGAGCCGATGTCGTATTTCGCCCGGCACGTCGACGGCGACCTGTTGTGTTTCGTGCACAGCGGCACCGGTGAGCTGGAGACCGAGTTCGGCGCGCTGTCCTACCGGCCCGGCGACTGGGTCTACCTGCCGAAAGCGTGTACGTGGCGCCACGTGCCCACCGGCGAGACCACGCTGCTGCTGATCGAAGCCACTGACGAGTTCCGCGTTCCCCCTCCCGGCCAACTCGGCAGGCACTTCCCGTTCGACCCGTCGCAGGCCACCATCCCGGAACCTGCACCGATCGAAACGGGCGATGGCCCGCAAATAAACGGAGAGTACGAAGTGCGACTGGTCCACGAGGGTGGCCCGACAACGCTGTTCTACCAACACAATCCGCTGGACGTCGAAGGCTGGCGGGGTGACAACTTCGCCTTCACGTTCAATATCGACGACTACAACGTGATCACCTCCGACAGCGTCCACCTGCCGCCGACGGTGCATCTGTTCATGCAGGCCACCGGCGTGTACGTGATGAACTTCCTGCCCAAACCAGCCGAGAGCGTGGCAGGTACCGAACGCACCCCCTGGTATCACCGCAACGTCGACTTCGACGAGATCGCGTTCTTTCACGGCGGTTCGCTGTACGGCATAGCGATGCCACCCGGCCTGATCTCGCACGCCCCGCAGGGCGTGCACCACGGCGCACCGGAAAAGGCCAGGGAACGCGCCCGGCGCAAGTTCGACGACTTCACCCACGTCGACTGGCAGGTGATCGCCATCGACACCCGGAAGCGGTTGATCCCGTCGGCCGAGGTGCTGGCGAATGATCTGGGGCAGCACTGATGACGCAGACCCAAGAGGCTCCGGTGAAACACGAATACGACCGGGTGCCGTATCTCGTTGCCTACCAGAACACCTCGGCCGTGCGCGATGTGTACGGCGGGGTAGCCGAACTGGTGGTGCTGGAGAGCTATCTGCTGCGGCCGAAAAAGCCGAGTGACACCGTGCTGGTGTTCATGCACCCCATCGGCGGCGGTGCCTACCTGCCGATGATCAACGCCCTGGCCAGGGCCGGCCATCACGTCATCTACTGCAACAGCCGGTTCCGCGGGACGGACTCCGCGCTGCTGATGGAGAAGGTCGTCGAGGATCTCGGCGAATGCATCAAGGACGCCAAGAACCGGCTCGGCTACGCCAAGGTGGTGCTGGCCGGATGGAGCGGCGGCGGATCGCTGTCCGTCTTCTACCAGCAGCAGGCCCAGCATCCGACGGTCACCGCCAGCCCGTCCGGCGACGGACCAGACCTGACCACACTCGGGTTGATTCCCGCCGACGGCATCATGCTGCTGGCCGCACACATCAGCAGGCACGGCACCATGACGGAGTGGCTGGATGCGTCGATCCTCGACGAGTCCGACCCGAGCAAGCGCGATCCGGAGCTGGATATCTACAACCCGGACAACCCGAACCAGCCGCCGTACACCGAGGAGTTCCTCGACCGGTACCGGGCGGCGCAGGTCGCCCGGAACCGGCGAATCACCAAGTGGGTCAAGGAAAAGCTTGCAGACCTCAAGGCGGCGGGCCGCCCGGAGGACGAGTTTGGCTTCGTCGTGCACGGCACCATGGCCGACCCGCGCTGGCTGGACCCGACGGTCGATCCCAACGATCGCGCCCCGGGAACCTGCTATCTAGGCGACCCTGAGGTGGTGAACAACTCGCCCGTCGGCCTGGCCCGGTTCTGCACGCTGCGCAGCTGGCTGTCGCAGTGGAGCTACGACGACGCCAACGGTGACGCCGTGCAGTGTGGCCCGGACATCGCGGTGCCCGCGCTGGTGATCGGCAACCTCGCCGACGACGCCTGCACCCCCAGCCACACCCGCAGGCTCTTCGAGGCGATCGGTGATCCCGACAAGGAGATGCACGAGATCCCGGGCGCCAACCACTACTACGCCGGTCCCGATCAGCGGGGCACGTTGCGCCAGGCGGTCGGTGTCTGCACGGATTGGCTGCACCGGCACGGGTTTTCCCTGTGAGCGACGATGCCCGCGAGGTACGAGCGGGAGGTGGAGCCACAGCAACCGGTCCTGTGAGCAGCGGGCCGCTCGACGGGATCCGCGTCATCGAGGTCGGCACGCTGATCTCGGGTCCGTTCGCCGGTCGGCTGCTGGGCGATATGGGCGCCGAAGTCATCAAGATCGAGCCGCCCGGCTCCCCCGACCCGCTGCGCACCTGGGGTCAGGCCGAACTGGACGGGCACCACTTCTTCTGGACGGTGCACGCCCGCAACAAGAAGGCCGCCACGCTGAACCTGCGTGAAGAGCAGGGTCGCGAGCTGTTCCTCGAGCTGGTCGAGCACTCCGACATCATCGTGGAGAACTTCCGGCCCGGCACGCTGGAGAAGTGGAACCTGGGTTATGACGTGCTGCGCGAACGCAATCGGGGCATCATCCTGGTGCGCGTGTCCGGGTACGGGCAGACCGGTCCGGAAGCACACAAAGCCGGTTACGCCTCGGTCGCCGAGGCGGCCAGCGGCCTGCGGCACATGAACGGATTTGCCGGTGGGCCGCCGCCGCGACTGGCCCTGTCGCTCGGCGACAGCCTGGCCGGGATGTTCGCCGCCCAGGGTGCCCTGGCGGCGCTGTACCGGCGCACCGTCACCGGCGAAGGCCAGGTGGTCGACGCCGCACTGACCGAATCCTGTTTGGCCATCCAAGAATCCACCATCCCCGACTACGACGTGGGCGGCGTGGTCCGCGGGCCGTCGGGCACCCGGCTGGAAGGTATTGCGCCGTCCAACATCTACCCCACCGCCGACGGCAGCTGGGTGGTGATCGCCGCCAACCAGGACACCGTGTTCCGCAGGCTGTGCGCCGCCATGGCGCAACCCGAACTGGCCAACGACGAACGCTTTGCCAATCATGTTGCGCGCGGCCGTAATCAGGACCAGATCGACAAGATCATAGCCGACTGGGCCGCCCAGCGCCAACCCGCCGAGATCATCGAGACGCTTTCGCAGGCCGGGGTGATCTCCGGGCCGATCAACACCGTCGCCGAGGTGGTCGGCGATCCGCAGCTGCGCTCCCGCGGGATGCTGGCCGAGCACTGGGATGAACGCATCGGCCGCAACGTGTTGGGCCCCGGCGTGGTGCCGGTGCTGTCGGAATCGCCGGGCACCATCCGATTCGCCGGTTCCGCGCGGCCGGGCCAACACAACGAGGACGTCTACTCCGGTCTGCTGGGCAAGACCGCCGCGCAGCTCGAGCAGCTGCACGCCGAGGGGGTGTTATGACTCCGTTGCCCACGCACGTCACCATCCGCGAAGTGGCGCTGCGCGACGGGCTGCAGATCGAGGCACCGATCCCGTTGTCCGCCAAGGTCGAACTGCTCGAAGCGATCGTCGCCACCGGCGTGACGGAGATCGAGGCCACCGCCTTCGTGTCCCCGTCCAAGGTGCCCGCCCTGGCCGATGCGCCTGAACTGGCCGCCGAGCTCAAGCGGTTTCCCGGCATCGAGTTCTCCGCGCTGGTGGCCAGTCCCAACGGCGCCAAGCGCGCCATCGCGTCGGGACTGGGCTCGATCGAATACGTGGTGTCCGCGGCGGACGGGCACAGCAGGGCCAACGTCGGGCGCGGCACCGCCGAAGCCACCGCCCAGATCGCCGAGATCGTCGCGGTCGCCCGCGACAGCGGGGTCAGCGTCGAGGTCATCGTGGCCACCGCGTGGGACTGTCCGTTCGACGGACCGACACCGGCGCAGCGAGTGCTGGACGTGGTCGCCGCTGCGCAGACCGCGGGCGTGGATCGGCTCGCGATCGCCGACACCATCGGTACCGCCACGCCGCGACGGGTGACCACTCTGATCGAGCTGCTGCGTCCGCTGGTCGGTGAAACCCCGCTGGGCGCGCATTTCCACAACACCAGGGGCGCTGGACTGGCGTGCGCGTACGCGGCGATCACTGCCGGGGTGACCCGGCTAGACGCGTCGGTCGGCGGTCTCGGCGGCTGCCCGTTCGCACCGGGCGCGAGCGGCAACATCGCCACCGAGGACCTGGTGTATCTGTTGCGGGACAGCGATATCGCCGTCGACGTCGATCTGCAGGCCGCTATCGCCGCCGCCGCACTGGCGCAGCGGCTGGTCGGTCATGAACTGCCCAGCGCGCTGCTGCGAGCCGGTGACCGCATCCTGGACCGCTGAGTCGTGGCCGATAACGTACCGGTGCGGGTCCGGGACCGGACCGCCAAAGGTCGACAGACCAGGGAGGCCATCGAACAGGCCGCCCGGAAACTGTTCGCCGAGCGTGGCTTTCACGGCACCACGTTGGCCGACATCACCTCGGCGGCGGGTAAATCGTCGGCGGTCTTCTACCGGTATTTCGACGACAAAGAGGATCTGCTGGCGGATCTGGCCGAATCGTTCCTGCATGACGTGTTGTCCGATCTGACCGTCCGGCTCCCGGAGTCACCGCAGGACGACGACTTCTTCACCTCGGTGGTCACCGGCTACTGGAACATCTTCAAACAGAATGTCGGGATCATGGTGGCGGTGGCGCAACTGGGCGCCACCCAGCAGCGGTTCGCCGAGGTGCAGAACGAATTCCGCCGCTTCGGCATGGATATCGTGCGAGCATCGGTGCTGCGGGCCCGAGAACAGGGATACGCAGACGACCTCGACCCCGAACACATCGCGCTGGCCATCGCCTTGCTGTTCGAGCAGTTCACCACCGTGTACCTCCGGCCCGACGCCGGTGCACTGGGCGTGCCAACCACCGACGAGCAGGCGGTGCGAACCCTGGCGACCATCTGGAAGCGCACCCTGTACGGGGCCCGATTCGCCGGCTCCTCAGCTGGGCTCGTACCTCGCCCCGCATCGTCGACCGACGGCCACTGAACCGATCTGAAAAGGGAACTGTCAACGTGGATTTCACCCTGCCGGACCACCTCCCCGGGCTACTTGCCGAGATGGACGCGTTCATCGAAGCCGAGATCAAACCGCTGGAACGCGAGAACATGCAGTACTTCGACCGGCGGCGGGAATTCGCCAGAACCGATCTGGAGAACGGTGGCATCCCGCAGCGGGCCTGGGAGGACCTGCTAGACGAAATGCGCAGGCGCGCCGACAAAGCCGGCTGGCTGCGCTACGGGCTGCCGTCCCGGTTCGGCGGGCGTGACGGCACCAACCTCGATATGGCCGTCATCCGCGAACACCTGGCGCACAAGGGCCTTGGCCTGCACAACGACCTTCAGGACGAGTCGTCGATCGTCGGCAACTTCCCGCAGGTGATCATGATGGACAACTTCGGCACCGAGGCGCAGAAGAAGGAATGGGGAGAAGCGTTGTTGACCGGTGAGCGGTCGATGGCGTTCGGCTTGACCGAACCGGGGCACGGTTCCGATGCGACCTGGCTAGAGACCACTGCCGTGCGCGACGGCGATAGCTGGGTGATCAACGGCGCCAAGCGGTGGAACACCGGCGTGCACCGCGCCACCCACGATCTGGTGTTCGCCAGGACGTCAGGCCAGCCCGGGCAGGCCACCGGCATCACCGCGTTCCTGGTGCCCACCGACACCCCCGGTTTCGAAGTGCCCTATTACTGGTGGACGTTCAACATGCCCTCCGACCACGCCGAGGTGGAGCTGCGCGATGTGCGGATACCGGCCGACGCGGTACTCGGCGAGGTGGACCACGGCCTGGAAGTCGGCCAGACCTTCCTGCACGAGAACAGAATTCGGCAAGCCGCCAGCAGCCTGGGCGCCGCCCAGTACTGTATCGACCGGGCCGCGGAATACGCCAGTGAACGCGTGGTCTTCGGTAAGCCGCTGTCGACCAACCAGGCGATCCAATGGCCCCTGGTCGAACTGCAGACCGAAGCTCAGATGGTGCGCCTGCTGGTGTACTACGCGGCCTGGCATCTCGATCGCGACCACCACATGGAGGTGTCGGACAAGGTGTCGATGGCCAACTACCGGGCGAACCGCCTGGTCTGTGAGGCCGCCGACCGGGCCATGCAGGTGCACGGCGGGATCGGCTACAGCCGCCACGAGCCGTTCGAACACATCTACCGACACCACCGTCGCTACCGCATCACCGAAGGGGCAGAGGAGATTCAGATCCGGCGCGTCGCACAGCGCATGTTCAAATTTGGCTCAAGGATGCCCAAAGGAAAGAACTGAGGTGGATACCACCGCCCTCGTCGGCCAACTCGGGGAGGTGCTGCGTCCGGTCCTCGGCGAGGTGTCCGTCGACAACCTGCGGGCACTGACCGGTGGCGCCAGCCGCATCACCTGGGCCTTCACCGCCCGAACCGGCGACACCTCGTTGCCGCTGATCCTGCGCACCGGCTCCCCCGACGAAGTGCACGCCGGCATGGAACTCGAAGCGCGCGCCCAGCAGATCGCCGGGGCCGCCGGAGCGCCGGTGCCGCAGATCCTGGTGGCCTCCGATTCGCCGGTGGCACTGGGCAACCCCTATCTGATCTGCAATGAGATCGCCGGTGAGACGATCGTCCGCAAGATCCAGCGCGCCCTCGACGACACCGGCCGGGCCGCACTGTTGCACCAGTGCGCCACCGCGCTGGCGGCCATCCACCGCGCCGACCCCACCGAGGCGCAACTGGTCGAGGGCGATCAGATTGCACTGTGGCGCACCCAGCTCGACGAGATCGGCGATACCACAGCAACATTCGAGTGGGCGTTCCGCTGGCTGGAAAAGAACCGGCCGGCAGCGTCGACGCCGACGTTGGTGCACGGCGACTTCCGGATGGGCAACCTGATCATCGATGGTTCACACTTGGCAGCCGTGCTGGACTGGGAACTGGTGCACGCCGGGGACGCCTGTGAAGACCTGGCCTGGTTCAGCATCCGGGCCTGGCGGTTCGGGGCACCCAAGGCGCGCGGCGCGGGTGGCCTCGGCAGTATCGAGGATCTGTTGCGCGCCTATGAGGAGGCCAGCGGCGTGGCCGTCGACCGGGCCGATTTCCGCTGGTGGCTGATCCAGGCCACCCTGCGGTGGGGAGTGATCTGCCGCTATCAGGCGCACCGCCACCTCTCCGGCGAGACTCCCTCGGTCGAACTCGCCACCATCGGACGCCGGGTCTGTGAAACCGAATGGGATCTGCTCACCCTGCTGCAGGACGCGTCATGACCGATCTGCACGGCCGCCCGACGGCCGCCGAACTGGTGGCCGCCGTCGCGGACTTCCTCGACCACGAGGTCAGGGACGCGGTCACCGGGTCGGTCAACTTCCACGCCCGCGTGGCCGCCAACGCCCTGCGGATGGTGGAACGGGAGCTGGAGGCGCCGCAACCCGTCGAGGTCACCGCCGCGCTGAACCGCCTCGGCGTTCCCGACGAAGCCGCCCTGGCCCAGGCGATCCGCGCCGGTGCCATGGACCACCGCGGCGAGGAACTGACCTCCGTCCTGCGGGCGATCGTCAGCCATCGATTAGCTGCCGCCCACCCCGGGTACGAACACGAATAGCAGGGAGTAGAGCAGATGCCCAGCAGCGAGACCTCCACCGTCGACCAGGTCGGCGACGCCCTGTTCGGCGCGATCGAACATAGCGATACCGCGGCGATCGCCGCGTTGTTCGACGACGACGTCGCGGTCTGGCACGCCGGCGACCGGCGGGACAACGATCGGCCCCGCGCTCTGCAGGTGATCGAGTGGTTCATCGGCTCGACCACCGAGCGGAACTACGAGATCCTGGATCGGCAGTTGTTCGAGGGCGGCTTCGTGCAGCAGCACATCCTGCGCGCCACGGGAACAACCGGCGCGGTGATCTCGTTGCGCGTGCATCGTGATCAAGGTGAGCAGCACAGGCCTGATCACCCGTATCGACGAGTATTTCGATCCGGCCGATATGGCAGCGTTGCTGCCCTGAAATCCCCGACCAGTGAGGATGGCAAATGACCAACCTGGACACACTACTGAGCGAACCTTCGACCGCGGGGGTATGGAATCTCGACCCGGCCGGCTCGAAGATCACCTTCACCAACCGATCGCTGTGGGGTGCGATGCGGGTCAAAGGCACGTTCACCGATTTCAGCGGTGACGGTCAGATCACCCGGCAGGGCGCCGTATTCGGCAGGCTCGACATCCGGGCCGCGTCGCTGGCGACCGGTATCGGCAAACGCGACGACCATTTGCGCTCGCCGGATTTCTTCGACGTCGAACGCTTCCCGGACATCAGCGTCGTCGTCACCGCACTGCAGCCGACCACCGGCGATACCGCGGACCTACGGGCCACCCTGACGGTCAAAGGCACCACGAAACCACTGGAACTTCCCGCCACCATCACCGGTATCGATGCGGACACGGTGCGGATTTCGGCCAAGACCAAAATCGATCGCACCGAATGGGATGTCACCGGCAATCTGCTCGGCATGGTGCTGCGGACCGCCACCCTGACCGCAGATCTGGTGTTCGCCCGCGCCGAGGTCTGACGTCTCGGCTGCCCACCGAGCCCGCGAAACAGCAGCAGCCGGAACGTAAGTGGCCTTAGCATCGCCACGTGAGCATCTCCGGTGTGCCCGATAACTCCCAGGAAGCCGTGCGCGTCCTGGTGTACAGCGATAACGCGGGCACCCGTGAGCAGGTGATGCGGGCGCTCGGTAAACGCATCCACCCCGAACTGCCGGAGCTGAGCTACCTGGAGGTGGCCACCGCGCCGGTTGTGATCGCCCAGCTGGATGCGGGCGGTATCGACCTGGCCATCCTCGACGGTGAGGCCACTCCCGTCGGCGGCATGGGGATTGCCAAGCAGCTCAAGGACGAGATCACCGACTGCCCGCCGATCCTGGTGCTGACCGGTCGTGCGGATGATGCCTGGCTGGCCAACTGGTCCCGGGCCGAGGCCGCTGTGCCGCACCCGATCGACCCCATCCGACTGGCAGACGCTGTGGTCGGACTGTTGCGCGCGTCAGCGTGAGATCCCAGCTGAACCGCGAAAAGCACAGGGGCCCTTACAACTTCGCGAAACTCGCGGACGGGACCCGATCTTGATCCGATCCTAACGAAAATGCACCGGGTCAACCCACAAGATCGCTAGGCTGTGTCGTAGCTCACATCGACAGCCCAAGCGAGGGAGCGCCCCGTATGAACCTCTACCTACCCATCCTGGTACTCGGTGCCATCGCCGCTGCGTTCGCCGTCGGCTCGGTGGGAATCGCACTGGTGATCGGCCCACGCCGGTACAACCGGGCCAAGCTGGAAGCCTACGAATGCGGGATCGAACCCGCGGTCCAGCCGGTGGGGACGGGCCGATTCCCGATCAAGTTCTACCTGACGGCAATGCTGTTCATCGTCTTCGACATCGAGATCGTCTTCCTCTACCCGTGGGCGGTGACGTTCGACCAGCTGGGCACGTTCGCACTGGTCGAGATGGGGTTGTTCATGGCCACGGTCTTCGTGGCATATGCCTACGTCTGGCGACGTGGCGGGCTGGACTGGGATTAGTCATGGGATTAGAAGAGCAGCTGCCAGGCGGAATTCTGCTGTCGACGGTGGAGAAGGTGGCGGGCTTCGTCCGCAAGGGCTCGTTGTGGCCGGCCACCTTCGGTTTGGCGTGTTGCGCCATCGAGATGATGGCCACCGCGGGGCCGCGATTCGACATCGCCCGGTTCGGAATGGAGCGGTTCTCGGCGACGCCGCGCCAGGCCGATCTGATGATCGTCGCCGGTCGGGTGTCGCAAAAAATGGCGCCCGTCCTGCGCCAGGTCTATGACCAGATGGCCGAACCGAAGTGGGTGCTGTCGATGGGCGTCTGCGCATCGTCGGGCGGCATGTTCAACAACTACGCGATCGTTCAGGGTGTCGACCACATCGTGCCCGTGGACATCTATCTGCCCGGCTGTCCGCCGCGGCCGGAGATGTTGTTGAACGCCATCCTCAAGCTGCACGAGAAGATCGCCGAAATGCCGCTGGGCGTGCATCGCGACGAGGTGGTGGCGGCCGCCGAGAAGGCCGCGCTGGGCGCCCCGACCACCCTCGAGCTGAAGGGCCTACTGCGGTGAGCGCCGAGACTCCGGAGGTAATCGGTGTGCGCCGCGGCATGTTCGGCGTGCAGGGCACCGGCGACACGTCCGGGTACGGCAGGCTGGTCCGCGAGATCGAATTGCCGGGCGGGTCAGCGCGACCCTACGGCGGCTATTTCGACGACGTCGTCGACCGGCTGGAAACAGCGCTCGGCGCAGAGACATTCGCCGCTGCGGTCGAACGCGTCGTCGTGCACCGTGACCAGCTGACCCTGGAGATCCGTCGCGAGCACCTGGTCCCCACCGCACAAGTGCTGCGCGACGACGATGCGCTGCGGTTCGAATTGTGTTGCGGCGTCTCGGGAGTGCACTACCCTGACGACACCGGCCGCGAACTGCATGCGATGTATCCGCTGATGTCGATCACCCACAACCACCGCCTGATGGTGGAGGTCACCTGTCCGGATGACGATCCGCATGTGCCATCGCTGTTTTCGGTCTACCCGACCACCGACTGGCACGAGCGGGAAACCTACGACTTCTTCGGCATCGTATTCGACGGCCATCCCGGCCTGACCCGCATCGAGATGCCCGATGACTGGGTGGGACATCCGCAACGCAAGGACTATCCACTGGGCGGCATTCCGGTCGAGTATCACGGCGCGAAGATTCCGCCACCCGACGAGCGCAGGGCGTACCGATGACCGACATTGACGAGAAGATGATCACCCTCGGCGGCTCCGACTGGGATCAGATCGTCGAAGCCGCACAGGCCGGGGCCGCATCGGGCGAACGCATCGTGGTCAACATGGGCCCGCAGCATCCGTCCACCCACGGCGTGCTGCGCCTGATCCTGGAGATCGAAGGCGAGACCGTCACCGAAGCGCGCTGCGGGATCGGATATCTGCACACCGGTATCGAGAAGAACCTTGAATACCGCAACTGGACCCAGGGCGTCACCTTCGTCACCCGGATGGACTATCTGTCGCCGTTTTTCAACGAGACCGCGTACTGCCTGGGCGTGGAGAAACTGCTGGGCATCACCGACGAGATCCCGCAGCGGGCCTCGGTGATCCGCGTCCTGCTGATGGAGCTCAACCGGATCTCCAGCCACCTGGTCGCGTTGGCCACCGGCGGCATGGAACTCGGCGCGATGTCGGCGATGTTCTTCGGCTTCCGGGAACGCGAACTCATCCTGACGGTGTTCGAGGCCATCACCGGGCTTCGGATGAACCACGCCTACATCCGCCCCGGCGGGCTGGCGGCCGACCTGCCCGACGACGGCGAGGACCGAGTTCGCGAGCTGCTGAAGGTATTGCCGGGCAACCTGGCTCAGCTGGAAGACCTGCTGCGCAACAATTCCATCTGGAAAGCCCGCACTGTCGACATCGGCTATCTGGACCTGACGGGCTGTATGGCACTGGGCATCACCGGGCCCGTGCTGCGCTCAACGGGTCTCCCCCACGATCTACGCAAATCCCAACCCTATTGCGGTTACGAGACGTACGACTTCGACGTGATGACCGCGACCGGTTCGGACTGCTACGGCCGCTACGTGATCCGGGTCAACGAGATGAAGGAATCGCTGAAAATCGTTCAGCAGTGCCTGGATCGGCTCGAACCGGGTCCGGTGATGATCGACGACAAGAAGCTGGCCTGGCCTGCCGATCTGAAGCTCGGTCCCGACGGTCTGGGTAACTCCCCCGAGCACATCGCCAAAATCATGGGCACCTCGATGGAAGGCCTGATCCACCACTTCAAGCTGGTCACCGAGGGCTTCCGGGTGCCGGCCGGCCAGGTTTACGTCGCCGTCGAATCCCCCCGCGGGGAGTTGGGCGTGCACATGGTCTCCGACGGCGGCACCCGGCCCTACCGGGTGCACTACCGCGACCCGTCGTTCACGAATCTGCAAGCGGTGGCGGCGATGTGCGAAGGCGGCATGGTCGCCGACGTCATCTCGGCCGTGGCCAGCATCGACCCGGTGATGGGAGGGGTGGATAGATGAGCATCGACCTGGTGTTGGGGCCCCGCCCCGATGAAGCGGGCCCGCCCATCGGTGGACCGAAGGCCTACCCCAGCGACGTCGAGACCCGCCTGGCCGCCGACGCGCAACGCATCATCGCGCGCTATCCGCATCCCCGGTCGGCGCTGCTCCCGCTGCTGCATCTCATGCAGGCCGAGGACGGCTATCTGACGGCCGCCGGAATCGGTTTCTGCGCAACGCAACTCGGCCTGACCGACGCCGAGGTCACCGCGGTGGCCACCTTCTACTCGATGTACCGGCGCACCCCGACGGGCTCCTATCTGGTGGGCGTCTGCACCAACACGCTCTGCGCGATCATGGGCGGTGACGCCATCCTGGAATCGCTGGAAGACCACTTGGGCATCCAGGCCGGCGAGACCACTGCGGACGGCGCCGTCACGCTCGAACACATCGAATGCAACGCCGCCTGCGACTACGCCCCCGTGGTGATGGTCAACTGGGAGTTCTTCGACAACCAAACCCCCACCGCAGCCAAGGATCTCGTCGACGCCCTGCAGGCCGGGACCACCGTCGCCCCCACCCGCGGCGCTCCCCTGTGCACCTTCGCGGAGACCGCCCGCATCTTGGCCGGGCTGGCCGACCCGGGACCGGTATCCGGCACGCAGCAGGCCGGTGCAGCGACCCTCGCCGGTTTGCGGGTGGCGCACGCCTTGGACATGTCCGCGCCTGAGGTGCCCGAAACGCCCACCGACTCGCAGTCCGATACCGGGGGCACCGAAGAGGCCGCCGTCGACTCGACCAAGGAGCAGCCGGCACCCGGCCCGTCGGCGACGGTGCCGGCTGAGTCGGCCACCGCGGAGACCGACCCATCTGAGACAGACACCGCGACACCGGATTCGGGGAACTGAATGCCGAACACACCGCTGACCCCCGTGCTGAGCCGGTTCTGGGACGCCGACGAGCCCTGGTCACTGGAGACTTATCGCAGCCACGACGGCTATCAGGCGCTGACCAACGCGCTGCGCATGCCGCCCGACGATGTCATTGCGCTGGTGAAGGATTCGGGCCTGCGCGGCCGCGGCGGCGCGGGCTTCCCGACGGGCACCAAGTGGTCGTTCATCCCCCAGGGCGACGAGGGTGCGGGCGCCAAACCGCATTACCTGGTGATCAACGCCGACGAGTCGGAACCGGGGACCTGCAAAGACATGCCGCTGATGCTGAACACGCCGCATTTCCTGGTCGAAGGCGCGATCATCGCCGCCTATGCGATCAGGGCCCATCACGCGTTCATCTATGTGCGCGGTGAGGTGGTGCCGGTGCTGCGGCGTCTGCAGGCCGCGGTCGCCGAGGCGTATGACGCCGGCTATCTGGGCACCGACATCCTGGGCAGTGGCTTCGATCTGGACCTGATCGTGCACGCGGGGGCGGGCGCCTACATCTGCGGTGAAGAGACCGCGCTGCTGGATTCTCTGGAGGGCCGCCGCGGCCAGCCCCGGCTCCGGCCGCCGTTTCCGGCCGTCGCGGGCCTCTACGCCTGCCCCACCGTGGTGAACAACGTGGAGTCGATCGCCTCGGTGCCGCCGATCCTGACCAACGGGGTGGATTGGTTCAAGTCGATGGGCTCCGACAAGTCACCGGGCTTCACGCTGTACTCGCTGTCGGGCCATGTCACCACCCCGGGCCAGTACGAGGCGCCGCTGGGGATCACGCTACGCGAACTGCTGGAGTACGCCGGCGGCGTGCGCGCCGGCCACGAGTTGAAGTTCTGGACGCCGGGCGGATCCTCCACCCCGCTGCTGACCGGTGAACACCTCGATGTGCCACTGGATTACGAGGGGATGGCGTCGGTCGGATCGATGCTGGGCACCAAGGCGTTGCAGATCTTCGACGAGACCACCTGTGTGGTGCGCGCGGTCCGCCGGTGGACGCAGTTCTATGCCCACGAGTCCTGCGGCAAGTGCACCCCGTGCCGGGAGGGCACCTACTGGCTGGCCCAGATCTACGAGCGGTTGGAGACCGGGGCCGGTACCGAAGCCGATATCGACAAGCTGCTCGACATCTCCGACACGATATTCGGAAAGTCCTTCTGCGCGTTGGGCGATGGTGCGGCCTCCCCCGTCATCTCGTCGATCAAGTTCTTCCGCGCCGAATATGAGGCGCATCTGGACGGCGGCTGCCCGTTCGACCCGCACGCCGCCATGCTCGCCGCGCCAGAAGGGGTGCTGTCGTGAACTGTGCCGAGCAGACGCAACTGACCCCTTTTCGTCGGCGTGTCGAGGGGCGCTTGTGTCTGCTCGGCGAGAAAAGGGTGGGGGTCTGATGACGACGTCCGAGCAAAAAGCAGCCACCGATGTCGAGATGGTCAACCTCACCATCGACGACGTCGCGGTGTCAGTACCTAAGGGCACCTTGGTGATCCGGGCCGCCGAGCTGATCGGCGTGCAGATCCCGCGGTTCTGCGACCACCCGCTGCTGGAACCGGTGGGCGCGTGCCGACAATGCCTGGTCGAGGTGGAGGGCCAGCGCAAGCCGATGGCGTCGTGCACCATCACCGCCACCCCGGACATGGTGGTGCGCACGCAGTACACCTCGGCGTCGGCGGACAAGGCCCAGCACGGCGTGATGGAACTGCTGCTGATCAACCATCCCCTGGACTGCCCGGTCTGCGACAAGGGCGGCGAGTGCCCGCTGCAGAACCAGGCGATGTCCAACGGCCGGGTCGAGACCCGCTTCGAGGACGTCAAACGCACCTTCCCCAAACCGATCAACCTGTCGGCGCAGGTGCTGCTGGACCGCGAACGCTGTGTGCTGTGCGCCCGCTGCACCCGGTTCTCCAACCAGATCGCCGGGGATCCGTTCATCGAACTGCTGGAACGCGGTGCGCTGCAACAGGTCGGCATCGCCACCGGTGAACCGTTCGACTCCTACTTCTCCGGCAACACCGTGCAGATCTGCCCGGTCGGGGCGCTCACCGGGACGGCCTACCGGTTCCGGGCCCGGCCCTTCGACCTGGTGTCCAGCCCCAGCGTCTGCGAGCACTGCGCCTCGGGCTGCGCGCAGCGCACCGATCACCGCCGCGGGACGGTGCTGCGCCGACTGGCCGGCGACGACCCCCAGGTCAACGAGGAATGGAATTGCGACAAGGGCCGGTGGGCCTTCAAATACCCGACGGTGGGTGACCGGATCACCACCCCGCTGGTGCGCGACGACGACGGCAAGCTGCGGTCCGCCTCCTGGCCGGAGGCCATCGGCGTGGCCGCGGCGGGTTTGCGCGCCGCGATGGGCCGGGCCGGGGTGCTGGTCGGCGGCCGGGTCACCGTCGAAGACGCCTACGCGTATGCGAAGTTTGCCCGAATGGTGCTCGGCACCAACGATATCGACATGCGAGCGCGGCAGCATTCGCAGGAGGAAGCCGACTTCCTGGCCGGGCAGATCGCGGGCCGGCCGATGACGGTCACCTACGCCGACCTGGAGACCGCCCCGGTGGTGGTGCTGGCCGGATTCGAACCCGAAGAGGAATCGCCCATCGTCTTCCTGCGGCTGCGCAAAGCGGCCCGCAAGAACGGTGTCGCGGTCATCTCG
>JBEVHL010000732.1:0-4233 GCA_040511255.1 Mycobacterium sp.
CCGAATAGCCCAGCGTGCCATAGGAATTCGGGAACGCGCGAAACAGATCGGGATGCTGGTCGGCGGACGCGGTGATGACCTCGCCGGTACCGGTGAGGATGTCCATCTCAAGCACCGACTCGTGGGGCAGCCCGTTGCGGAACGACGCCGACTCGATACCGAGGCCCGTGACGGCGCCACCGAGGGTGATGGTTTTCAGCTGCGGCACCACCAGTGGCGACAGGCCGAAGGGCAGGGTCGCGGCGACCAGGTCCTCGTAGGTGCACATGCCCGCGACGTCGGCGGTGCGCGCGTCGGGGTCCACCGAAATGACGCCGGTCAGCCCGGAGACGTCGAGACCGGGGGCGTCCGCTTTGGCCCGGGCACGGAACAGATTGGACGTGGGCTTGGCGAGGCGCACGGTGGCGTTCGACGGGATGGCGCGGTAACTAGCAAGTAGTCGCTCGACGCCAGCGGCGTGAGCTGCCAGTGCGTCGGTTGCTGGAACAGACACGGATATACGCTAGTCCGCAGCAGCAGCCGATGCGACCGCACGGCTGCAGAATCACACCGCGGCGGTGCGCCGCGGACATCTTGAGCAAGGAGTTTTTCCCAATGGGACAGGTCAGCGCGTCAAGCACGGTTCTGATCAACGCGGAGCCCGACGCGGTGCTCGCCGCCGTGGCCGATTACGACGTGGTGCGGCCGAAGATCCTGTCGCCGCAGTACAGCGAGTACCAGGTGCTCCAAGGCGGCCAGGGCGCCGGGACCGTCGTCAAATGGAAGCTGCAGGCCACCAAGTCCCGCAGCCGTGAGGTGCAGTCCACGGTGGACATCGCCGGGCACACCGTGATCGAGAAGGACGCCAACTCCACCATGGTGACCAACTGGACCGTCGCGCCCGCGGGCCCGGGCTCCAGCGTCACCGTCAAGACCTCTTGGCAGGGCGCAGGCGGCATCGGAGGCTTCTTCGAGAAGACGTTCGCGCCGCTGGGCCTGCGCAAGATCCAGGGCGAGGTGCTGGAGAACCTGAAGAAGCAGGTCGAAGGCTGAGTCAGCCAATCAGCGCAAGCCTGACGCCAATGCAGATCTCGGAATCAATTGCCATCGCGCGACCGCCCGATGAGCTGTACGCCCTGGTCTCGGATGTGACCCGAACCGGCGAGTGGAGCCCGATCTGCAAGGCGTGTTGGTGGGACGAGGGCGCCGTCGGGCAGGTCGGATCCTGGTTCACCGGCCGCAACGAGACCGCGGAGCGCACCTGGCAGACGCGATCGCAGGTGGTGGCGGCCGAGCCCGGGCGGGAGTTCGCCTGGGAGGTCAACAACGGCTGGGTGCGCTGGGGCTACACGCTGGAGCCCGATGGCGACGGCACCCGGCTCACCGAGTCCTGGGTGTTCCACCCAAAGGGGCTGGCCGGCTTCGGCGAGCGGTACGGCGAGGCGGCGGACGAGGAAATCCAGGCCCGCCGGGACGCGGCCGCGACGGGTATCCCGATCACGTTGGCCGCGATCAAAAGGGCCGCCGAAGGGTCCTAGGCCGTCCGGGGCGGCTGAGTCGCCAGGAAACCGGCGATCCCCTTGACCACGGCATCGGCGTACTTCTGCTGGCCTTCGGCCGTCTTCATCAAGGCCGAGTCGGCAGGGTTCTTCATATTGCCCATCTCGACCAGGATCGACGGGTACTGCGCCAGATTCAGACCTGTCAGATCGGATCGCCCGTAGAGCCCGTTGGAGCCGATGTAGTTGGCCGCCGGAATGCCGGACGCGGCCAGCTGATCCCGCATGATCTGGGCGAACTGCAGCGACGGGCCAGCCTGGGCGTTGTTCAGCGGCGGGCTCGAATAGTTGACGTGGAACCCGCGCCCGGTGGCCGGGCCGCCGTCGGCGTGGATCGACACGATGGCATTGGGCTGCAACGCATTGGCCATCGCGGCGCGTTCGTCGACGCACGGGCCCAGTCCGGTGTCGTCGCCGCGGGACATCGCGGTTCGCACCCCGAGGGCTGACAGTTCCTGGCGGATACGCAGCACGGTGTCCCAGTTGAAGGTGTGCTCGGGGAAGCCGTCGTCGGTGGTGGTCCCGCTGGCCTGGCAGTCCTTCGTGCCGCCGCGACCGGTCGGCACCTGCCTGCCGATCGATCCGTCGTTGGAACCGTTATGGCCGGGATCGAGGAAGACGATCATGCCGGCGATGTTGGCCGGAGCGCCGTACGCCGTCGGGCTGATCACGGGGGAGAACGCGGTCGAGGCGGCGATGAGCATGCCGACGGCGATTTGCGCGCCGACACGCAGGCAGGCTGGTACGTGCACGGCGTCACCGTAGCCCGGTCACGACTAGGCTTGAAACCAAGAGCGCGGGGAAATGCCGATGCGCAACCAAGTCGAGACCAATACGCAAGGGGACTGTCATGCAACCCGACCAACCCGACATGTCGGCCCTCCTGGCGCAGGCCCAGCAGATGCAGCAGCAGTTGATGCAAGCCCAGGAGCAACTCGCCAACACCGAAGTGCACGGACAGGCCGGCGGTGGGCTGGTGCAGGTGACGGTGAAAGGCAGCGGTGACGTGGTCGCCGTGAACATCGATCCCAAGGTGATCGACCCGTCCGATCCTGAGACGCTGCAGGACCTCATCGTCGGCGCGATCGCCGATGCCGCCAAACAGGTGACGATCCTGGCGCAGTCGAAGCTCGGACCGTTGGCCGGCGGCATGGGCGACTCGCTGGGTATCCCGGGGTTCTGAGTGTTTGAAGGCCCGGTTCAGGATCTGATCGACGAACTGGGTAAGTTGCCGGGCATCGGTCCTAAAAGCGCACAGCGCATCGCGTTTCATCTGCTGTCGGTGGAGCCGCCGGACATCGACAGGCTGACCGCGGTGTTGAGCCGGGTGCGGGACGGTGTGACGTTCTGCGCGGTGTGCGGCAACGTCTCCGACGACGAGCGCTGCCGGATCTGCAACGACCCGCGCCGCGACGGCACCCAGGTGTGCGTTGTCGAAGAGCCAAAAGATGTCCAGGCCGTCGAACGCACCCGGGAGTTCCGGGGTCGCTATCACGTGCTGGGCGGCGCGCTGGACCCGTTGTCCGGAGTCGGGCCTGAACAGCTGCGCATTCGGGAACTGCTCAACCGGATCGGCGAGCGGGTGGACGGCGTGGACATCGCCGAGGTCATCATCGCCACCGACCCCAACACCGAGGGCGAGGCCACCGCGACGTATCTGGTGCGGATGCTGCGGGATATCCCCGGATTGACCGTCACCCGGATTGCCTCCGGCCTGCCGATGGGTGGTGACCTGGAATTCGCCGACGAGCTGACGCTGGGCCGCGCGCTGTCCGGCCGCCGCCAAATGGTCTAGGCGCTTTTCTCGTATACATTCATGCATATGGGGAGGCCTAGCGATTTCGTTGCTCTGAACTGCCGGGCCTGTGCAGACGGCGCCGCTCTTGGCTTCGACATATCCATGGCGTTTCAGCCGATTTTTGACACCGATGCTCACCAGATTTACTCGCATGAAGCCTTGGTTCGTGGCGCCGACAACGAGCCGGCGTCAGAAGTATTCGCCCAGGTCGGTGACCACAACATGTACCGTTTCGACCAGACGTGCCGAGTCAAGGCGATCAAATTGGCGTCGGAATTGGGCATTTCGACCCGGCTGAACGTCAATTTCATGCCCAATGCCGTCTACCGCCCAGAACTGTGCATACGGACAACGCTGGAAGCGGCGCAGACCTACAACTTTCCGATCGATCGCATCGTGTTCGAGGTCACCGAGGGCGAGCAGATCACCGATCTCACTCACCTGCGGGCCATTTTGACCGATTATCGGAAACGGGGCTTCATCGTTGCGATCGACGATTTCGGGGCCGGTTTTGCGGGACTGGGTCTGCTGGCGGATTTTCAGCCGGACTTGATCAAGCTCGATATGGGCCTGATTCGAGATATCGATCATGACAAGGCGCGCAGGATCATCTGCAAAGGCATCGTGGAAATGAGTCGCGAACTGGGGGTGGTGGTCATCGCCGAGGGGGTGGAACGGCGAGATGAATTGTGTTGCCTCCAGGATATCGGCGTACACCTTTTTCAGGGCTACTACATCGCGAAGCCGTCTTTCGAAAGCCTCGCCGACATCAACCCGGCGATGTACGCCGACTAGGGATGGCTCACACTCGGCGCGGGGCGGTCAATCGCTCGCGCCGAAGCAGCTCGACTTCCGAAAGTTCAAGCGGCGGAAGCTCGCCCACCACCCGTGACAGCA
>JBEVHL010000733.1:0-2857 GCA_040511255.1 Mycobacterium sp.
CTTCGACCGTCTTGACCTCGAAGCCGTCCATCAGCGCCTGCAGGGCGTTGATGGGGTCGATCTCGGTGACCGCGACGCGGGCGCCCTGGGCCTTGAGTGCCTCGGCGCAGCCCTTGCCGACGTCGCCGTAGCCACAGACCAGCGCGGCCTTGCCGCCGATGAGGACGTCGGTGCCGCGGTTGATGCCGTCGATCAGCGAGTGCCGGGTGCCGTATTTGTTGTCGAACTTGCTCTTGGTGACCGAGTCGTTGACGTTGATGGCCGGGAACGACAGCTCACCGGCGGCGGCGAACTGATACAGCCGCAGCACACCGGTGGTGGTCTCCTCGGTGACACCCTGGACCGACTCGGCGATCTTGCTCCACTTGGTCTTGTCGGTCTCGAAGCGCTCGCGGATGAGTGCCAGGAAAACCTTGTACTCGTCGGAAGCGTCCTCTTCGGTGGGCGGCACGACGCCGGCCTTTTCGAACTGCGCGCCGCGCAGCACCAGCATGGTGGCGTCGCCACCGTCGTCGAGGATCATGTTGGCCGGCTCGTTCGGCCAGGTCAGCATCTGCTCGGCGGCCCACCAGTAATCCTCCAGGCTCTCGCCCTTCCACGCGAACACCGGGACGCCCTTGGGCTCTTCGACGGTTCCGTGCGGGCCGACGACGACGGCCGCGGCGGCGTGATCCTGGGTGGAGAAGATGTTGCACGACGCCCAGCGCACCTCGGCGCCCAGCGAAACCAGCGTCTCGATCAGCACGGCGGTCTGGATGGTCATGTGCAGCGAACCGGAAACCCGGGCGCCCTTAAGCGGTGCCACCTCGGCGTATTCGCGCCGCAGCGTCATCAGACCCGGCATCTCGTGCTCGGCCAGCCGGATCTCTTTGCGGCCGAATTCGGCCAGTGCCAGGTCGGCAACCTTGAAATCGATGCCATTGACAACGTCAGCCTTCAGCTCAGTCATATAGAGCCCCTTTTCATTCGTATTTGCCCAGGAAGGCACAGATGTGCGCGCAGCGGACACCCATGCAGACCCGTAGCCTGCGGGCTCGCGGGACAGGCGCCTGGCGCACTGACAGCTACGGGGTCTCTATTACACCGTAGCGTTCGGCGAACGGAGTCATCAATCTGGCCAGGTCGCGTGCGACGTCGTGGTCAGCCTCGGGCGGCATGGAGACATAACTCATGGCCAGCCGGACGATGGCCCTGGCCAGCACGCCGGCATCCTCATCGCTGGCCTGCACCCAGCTGTCCATGAACGACTCCGTCAGCCGCGTCGAGGCCCTGGCGATGATCGGCGCGCTGTCGGTGGTGATGATCTGCAGCAAGTCGGGCTTTGCCACCCCGGTCAGCAGCGAGATGACCAACGGGTCCGATGCCGACTCGGTGAAAAACGCGCGAAAGCCCTGCAGGAAGGCCGCATCGATGTCGCCGACATTTGCGTTGATGGCCAGGTCCACGGCATCGACCAGGCGATCGGCCAGTCGCAGGGCGTAGCCCTGGGCCAGTCCTTGGCGCGACCCGAATTCGTTGTAGATGGTCTGCCGGCTGATCCCGGCCACCTTCGCGACGTCCGCCAGGGTGATCGACGACCAGTCTTTGCTGCCCAGCAGGTCGCGCATGGCGTCGAGCACCAGATCGCGCAGCAGCACGCGCGACGCCTCGGCGTAGGGAACCCGGACGGGCTTCCCCTCGCTGCCAGTTCTGCCACTGCGGGCGATTGCCACATGGGCGACACTGACAGCAACGCATCCACGCGTCAACAGGACAGGCCCGTCACGGCCTGGCGACTTCGATCATCTCGAAATCGGCTTTGGCGGCGCCGCAGTCCGGGCAGCTCCAATCGTCGGGGATGTCGTCCCAGCGGGTGCCGGGGGTGATGCCGTCCTCCGGCCAGCCGAGCGCCTCGTCGTATTCGAAGCCGCACTGGAAGCAGCGGAACAGTCTGTAGTCATTCACGAGGTAGCTCCTTGCAATTCGAAATCGATCTTTTCGCGGACCCCGCAGTCGGGGCAGCACCAGTCGTCGGGTACCTGGTCCCACGGCGTTCCCGGCGGAAACCCTTCCCGGGCCGCACCTTTGGCTTCGTCATAGAGGTAGTCGCAGACCGGGCAGCGGTAGGCGGTCATGCCGAGACTCCGTACCGGGCCAGGATCTTGGTGCGCCGGCGGGGGCAGATGTTCGCCCGGGTGATGTCGCCGTTGTAGTGCGCAAGCACCCTGTGGTCCATGACTTTTCGCCACAGCGGCGGGAAATAGGTCAGCCCGATCATCGAGGCGTAGCCGCTCGGCAGGCTCGGCGCCTCGGACATGCTGCGCAGGGTCTGATAGCGGCGGGTCGGGTTGGCGTGGTGGTCACTGTGGCGCTGCAGATGGTAGAGGAACAGGTTGGTCACCAAATGATCTGAGTTCCAACTGTGTTCGGGTGTGCAGCGCTCGTAGCGGCCGTTGGCCGTCCGCTGCCGCAGCAGACCGTAGTGCTCAAGGTAGTTGACGGTCTCCAGCAGGGTGAAGCCGTAGACGGCCGAGATGATCATGAACGGGATCAGCGCCGGGCCGAAAATGGCGATCAGCACACCCCAAAACACCACCGACATCGCCCAGGCGTTCAGCACGTCGTTCTGCGGGTGCAGGACGTTCTTGTGCTGCCTACGCATCCGCTGCGCCTCCAGCTGCCACGACGACCGCAGGCTGCCCCAGACGCTACGCGGCAGGAACTCCCAGAACGTCTCGCCGAACCGCGACGACGCGGGATCCTCCGGGGTGGCGACCCGCACGTGGTGGCCGCGGTTGTGCTCGATATAGAAATGGCCGTACCAGGTCTGGGCCAGGGTCAGCTTCGACAGCCAGCGCTCCAGGGAGTCCTTCTTGTG
>JBEVHL010000734.1:0-4712 GCA_040511255.1 Mycobacterium sp.
GACTCCAGGGTGTCGCGGTGCGGGGCGAACGCGGTCATGTTGTCTCCTGGAAGTAGTGACCGTTGTCCATATCGGCGAGCAGGGTGGGGTGGGCGGGTTCCCAGCCCAGGGTCTGGCGCGTGATGAGGTTGGACGCCGGGAGGTCCAGCGTGACCAGGCTGGTGAACATCCCGAAATATCCCGGCAGCATCAATACATCCACGGGAACGGTGACGGCGGGCAAGCCCAGACGACTGCCAATGGCCTCGGCGATTTCGCGGAACGGGATGGCACCCTCCTGAACCGCGTGCCAATAGCTACCAGCCGGACCCTTCTCCAAGGCCAGGCGGAACACGGAGGCGACGTCGCGGATGTGTACGGCGTTCCACCTGTTCATGCCGTCTCCGGGGTAGCCGGCGAAGCCTTTGTCCTGTGCGAGCGCGATCAGCCCGGGGAGAAAGCCGGCGCTATCGGTCGTGCTGTGCGCGATGAGCGGAAGCCGCACAATCGACGACCGCACTCCCCGCTCGGCGAGGCCAATTACGGCCTGTTCCACGACGTTACGAACACGCAGGGTGCCCTTGTGCTCGTCGCCGACGGGAAGGGCGGGATCTTCCTCGGTGGCCGGCCGGGTCAGGTTTCCGGCCGAGCCGATACTGCCCGCTGCGACCAACGGCTTTCCGGTCCCTTCCAGTGCCTCGCCGTAGGCAAGCATGATCGGCAGCTCCGCGGCGGCCACGGCGTTCATCCCGCCGGAGGGAAGCAGGTCTTGCCTGTGCGCGACGTGGATGACACCGTCGGAGTCCGCGGCCGCCTCCTTGAGCCCGTCGAGGTCCTCGAGGTCGCCGACCCGAACCTGAGCGCCTTGGGCGATCAGGGCCGCCGCGGCCGTATCCGACCGGGCCAGGCCAATGACCTCGTGGCCGGCAGCGACGAGCTCCGGGATGATGTACGAACCGGCATGGCCGGTCCCGCCAGTGACGAAAACGCGCATGTTGCTTTCCTTTTCAAGGTAGAGGGTGCTCAGCCGAGAGTGCTGACGCCGAGCACGAAGTTGGTGTGCTTGATGGAGTGGGCGGCAAGGCCCAGCTGCAGGAGGGCGACGTTCTCGATCGCTTGCGCCATGGGCAGTGGACCTACGTCCAGCGGGCGCAGCCCCAGGCTTTCGATGAACGTCGACACCTGTGCTTTTGCCTGCGTGTCATCGCCTGCAATGAACACGTCCAATGGGCGACCCTCGGCAGAGCCGGCCGCCAGCACACCCGCAAACAGGGTGTTGAACGCCTTGACGACATGAGCTCCCGCGGCAGCGACTTTCGCGATCTCCTGCGCGCCGGAACTGCCGTCCGGAGTGACAAAGCCCGTGGCATCGCCGTTGACGGGGTTGGTGATGTCGACGAGGACCTTGCCGTCCAGTGCGTCGCCGTACTCCCCCACCATCGCCGCCGCGCCGGCGTACGGGACAGCGATGATGACGATGTCCCCCGCGGGGGCGGTGCCGACCGTCCCGACCGTGGCGCCGGGGAGCGTGGCGGCCAGGTCGTTGGCTTTGGCCGGGTCGCGGCCGATGAGCTCCACTGCGTTGCCGCCGGCAAGTGCCCGGCCGGCCAAGGTGCTGGCCATACTCCCCAGGCCGATGATGCTGATGCTGCTCACGAGGTGTGCCCTCCCAGTTGATGGACAAAAGGTTGATGACTCAACCATATAAAGAAATGGATGAGGAGTCAACCAACGGGGTAACATGGCGACTAATGGAACCGAACTGGCTGAGCCCTCGTGAACACCGCGCCTGGCGGGCCTTCGTCGATGCGCGTCATCAGGTCGGCGTACACCTGAACAGAGGCCTGCAGGGGTCGGGCCTGACCGGAGCCGACTACGAGGTCCTGGCGTTGCTGTCGGTCCACGCCGGTGACCGCATGCCATCCCAGGAGCTGTGCAACGCATTGGGTTGGGAGAAGAGCCGTCTGTCCCATCAACTGCGGCGCATGCAGAAGGACGGGCTGATCACCCGCGAGCCCAACCCGGCCGACGCCCGCAGCACCTTGGTCTGCCTGCTCCCGGCTGGCCGCGCCGCCATCGAGAAGGCGGCGCCCGGGCACGTTGCGGACGTCCGCAGAAACTTCATCGATCTGCTCACCCCGGCCGAACTCGACCTGCTCGCCGACCTCAACGAACGAATCTTGAACCACCTGGCCACAAACTACGACTCCTCCCCCACCCCAGACGAAACTTGATCGGCTGGTTCGAGCGTCGGGGTCGCTGCCGAAATCAAACAGACCCAGCACATTTCACGCGGCACCGATGGCGGTGATGTGCCGTCGGCGCAATGGCATCGCAATGGCATCGGTGCTGCGCCGTAAAGGCCGTGCCGTTCAGTAACAGTCGTGCGAATGCTCGCGGTGCGCGGATCGTTGCCGTGGCTACTGATCAGTTCCTGGATGTGGCACCTCACCCGCTGGTACGGCCTGTTCCTGGGGACCTACTTCGTCACCGCGGTGGGTGCCCCGCCGATCGCGAACCAGTTCGTCGGTGTCCTGCTGTTCGCACCCATGTTGCTAGGTGCGTACGCGGGCAGGGTTTTCCGCAATAGCGGCGGACCCAGGAAGCTGGTGTTGGTCACGGAACTGGTCTTGCTACCGGTCTCGATCGCAATGGACATCCTGGTGGTGTGCGGCGCCGCGCAGATCTGGGCCGTCTACGTATTCGAATTCGCTTTTGGTTTCGGTCTGATGGTCAGCATGACCGCCCAGCGTGAGCTGTTGCTGCGGGTCGCGGGACCGTCGCGCGCAACGCGAGTGCTCAACATCGAAATAGCCAGCGGCGCCAGCGCAATGATGCTGGGGCCGTTGGTCGCCGGGATCACCATCGGAGCATGTGGGCTCAGTGTCGCGTTCGCCGTTCCGGCAGTGCTGCTGGCCTTCTCGGTGCTGCTGTTCTGGGGCTCGATACGCGGGATGTCCACTGAGTTCGGGGCGACGATGCCGCCAAGCACCCCGATTGTCTCTGCCGACCGCCCCGACCGGCGACCGCTGTGGCGCACACCGGCTCTCGGGCTGATCATGCTGTTGACACTGATCTTCGATCTGTTCTACTTCGCCTTTACGCCGCTGATCCCGGTCATCGCCGAGCACCTCGGGACCGGCGCAGCGATGGCAGGTGTGCTCGGGGCGATGCCCGGATTGGCGCAACTCGTCGTCTCCACATCGGTGGCCATCCGGCCGGTGCGACGCCTGTTCACCGGCTATGCAGGCGGAGTGGCGATGGCACTGTCTGCTCTGGGGATGCTGGCCTACGCGCCGGCAGTCGGTGTCGCACTGGCTGCGCTGGGGCTGGCCGGGTTGGGGCAAGGTCTGCTTGGCTCGACACAGGCGACCCTGACGGTCGAAGTGGTCGAACCGCAGGACCGTGCGGATGCGTTGGGACTACTGACCACCGCGATCGGCCTGGCAGTGCCGATCGGCATGGTGGCACTCGGCGTCACCGTGAGCCTGCTCGGCGCCCAACGCGCAATGCTTGCGTCTGCGGTGGTTGGCCTGGTGGGCCTGGCCGTCGTGCTCCTGACCAACCGTGGGCTGCTCCGCGGCGGCAACCTCCAAAGCGCAGCCGTAGTTGCCGGGTGACGCACGTCAGCGGACGAGGCGGAAGAAGCCGCGTACCTGCTCCACCAGTGACTCCGGCTGCTCGAGTGCGGCGAAATGGCCACCGCGCGGCAGCTCCTCAAACCAGCGCAGGTCGGTGAACCGCTGCTCAGCCTCCCGCCGCGACGGGCGGGTGATGTCGCGCGGGTAAACCGACAGCCCGGACGGCGCGGTGACCTGGTCTCGGAAGCTGCCGAAGCTCTCCCAGTACAGGCGTGCCGACGATGTCGCCGATGCGGTGAACCAATAGACCGAGATCTCGTCGAGGATCTTCTGCCGCGACACCGCATCCTCGGGCTGGCCGTCGTTGTCCGTCCAGGCCCAGAATTTCTCGGCGATCCAGGCAGCCTGGCCTGCCGGGGAATCCGTCAGGCCATAGCCGAGCGTTTGCGGGCGCGTCGCCTGCTGCGCCGAGTACCCCCGGCCGGTGCGGCCGAATTCGTTGGCGGCCCTCAGATTTGCCTGCTCTGCGGGCGTTGGGTCATCGAATGTACCGATTGCCACTGCGGCCATGTTCAGGTGTACGCCTGCGACCCGCTCGGGCGCCACCTCGCCCAGCGCACCGGATACTGCCGAACCCCAATCGCCGCCCTGTGCGCCGTAGCGCTGATAACCCAGCGACACCATCAATGTGTCCCAGGTCCGCGCGATGCGAGTGATGCCCCACCCGGTCGACGATGGCTTGTCGCTCCAGCCGTAGCCGGGCAACGACGGCGCCACCACGTGGAACGCGTCCGCCGGGTCGCCACCGTGCGCACGCGGGTCGGTCAGCGGACCGAGGATCTCCAGGAACTCCAATACCGAACCCGGCCAACCGTGCGTGAGCACCAGCGGGAACGCGTCGGGTTCCGGCGAGCGGACGTGCACGAAGTGAATGCCCAACCCGTCGACGGTGTCGCGGTACTGCGGGAAAGCGTTGAGCCGCTTGGCAAACCCGAAGTCATAGTCCTCGGCCCAGCTGCGGCAGAGCTCCTGCGCATAGGCCAGCGGCACCCCCTGCGACCAGTCGTCCACCGGCTCTGGCTCAGGCCATCGCGTCCGTCGCAGCCGGTCACGCAGATCCGCGATCTCGGCATCGGTGATGTTGACCTCAAA
>JBEVHL010000735.1:0-3294 GCA_040511255.1 Mycobacterium sp.
GTTCCGCCGCGGTGGTTTTCGAACCCGGTCAGCGGCGCCGTCAGCCCGTCGATCAACGGATTGGCCGCCACCTCGCCGATAGTCCGGGATTGTTGCGGGGAGGTGGTGACGTCGAGCATTCCGACACCTTCCACCCGCTCTCCCGCCGAGGTTTCATACCAGTGGCCGAGCACCTGAATCGCGGCGCAGATCGCCAGTACCGGGGCACCTCGCGCGGCGGCCTGCTGCAGGCCCGGATAGCGCAGCAGATGTTTGGTGGCCAGCCGCTGCGCGTAATCCTCGGCCCCGCCCAGGGTGTACAGATCCAACTCGGAGGGCACCGGATCAGCCAGCGTGATCTCGACGATCTCGGCGTCAATCCCGCGCAGCCGCAACCGTTGTCGCAACACCAGCGCGTTTCCGCCGTCGCCGTAGGTGCCCATCACGTCGGGCAGCACCAACCCGATCTGCACCGTCACGACTGCCGCTCCAACACGCGGTTCAACGCCAGGAAGGCGGTGTAGTTGGCGACGACTTCGACGTGGCCGGGCGGACAGGACGCGATGGCGGCGACGGTGTTGTGGATCAGGGTGTGCTCGACGCCTGCGTAGCCCAGTCGCACGCCCAGGTCGGTGCCGCGCTCGCCGGCAGCCACCACCGACGTGTCTTCGAAGTGTTCGAACTTCACATCCCACAGCCACGACAGATCTTCCCCGTCGGGCACCTGACCGTTGGCGGCGATCACCACCCCGTCGGCGTTCTTGTCGACCATCGACAGCGCCTCCTGCCAGCCGGCGGGGTTCTTGGCCAACAGGATTCGCACGCTGTGCGGACCGAGCTGTACGGTCCGGTAGCGACCGGCCACCTCGGCCACCGCAGAGACCGCGGCCACCGCGGCGGCCGGGTCGGCACCGAGCGCGACGGCGGCGGCCACCGCCTGGGCGGCGTTGCCGCGGTTCACCGTGCCCGGCAGGGACAGTTGCATCGGCAGCGTGAGCCCGTCGGGTCCGTAGAGGTTGTCGTCGTCGAACCACCACTGCGGGCTCTGCCGCTTGAAATCGGTACCCGTCGAATACCAGTGGTCGCCCTCGCGGACGATGATCTCCCCGCTGCGCGGGCAGCTCACCGAATCCGCGGCCCAGCCGCCACCCGCGGCCACCCACACCACGTGCGGGCTGTCGTAGGCCGCCGACGTCATCAGTACGTCGTCGCAGTTGGCGACGATGACGGCGCGCGGGTGTCGCGCCAGGCCGGTCCGCAGGGTGCGTTCGATGTGGTTGATCTCACCGACGCGGTCCAGCTGATCGCGGGACAGGTTGAGCAGCACGATGACGCTGGGGTCGATGGCGTCTGCCACGTGCGGCACGTGCATCTCGTCGACTTCCAGCGCGGCCAGGTCGGCGGTGCGCGCGCCGGCCAGCGCGGCGATCAGGCCGGCGTCCATGTTCGCGCCTTCGGCGTTGGTGGCGACGGGGCCGATGGTCGCCAGGGCAGAGGCCGTCATCCTGGTGGTGGTGGACTTGCCGTTCGTGCCGGTCACGACGACGGAACGGCGGCCACTGCCGAGCTGGCCGAGGATCGATTTGTCCAGCGTCATCGACACCAGACCGCCGATCATCGCGCCCGCGCCGCGCCCGGTGACCCGCGACGCCCACCGTGCACCCGCCCCTGCGGCGAGCGCGAGACGTCCCCGGGCGGTGATCACTGGGGCAGTTTAGTTCGACACGCCAGCCGACAGCGCAGCGAAGCCCGGGGATTGTCGGGGCCCCGTGCCATCCTGAGTTTGTGAGCCACTTCTGGGGCCGGCCTTCCGCAGAGCCGGGTGACGGCTGGGCGGTGATCGATCTTGAGACGTCGGGTTTTCACCCCGGCCATGCGCGGGTGATCAGCCTGGCCGCACTGGCGCTGGACGCTGACGGGCGGGTCGAAGAGTCGGTGGTCAGCCTGCTCAATCCCGGCGTCGATCCCGGCCCCACCCATGTGCACGGCCTCACCAGTTCGATGCTCGAAGACCAGCCGACGTTCGACCAGATCGCACCCGATGTCATCGCGCTGCTGAAGGGCCGCACCCTCGTCGCGCACAACGTGGGGTTCGACTATTCGTTCCTGGCGGCCGAAGCGGAGTTGGCGGGGGTGGAACTGCCGATCGACACGGTGATGTGCACGGTGGAACTCAGTCGCCGGCTCGAACTGGGTCTGGAGAATCTGAAACTGGAGACACTCGCCAAGCACTGGGGTGTCGGGCAGCTCCGCCCGCACGATGCGTTCGATGACGCGCTGGTGCTTTCCCGTCTGCTGACGCCGACGCTCAAACGTGCAGCGGATCATGATGTCTGGTTGCCCATCCGACCGGTCACCCGTAGGCGTTGGCCGAACGGTCGCGTGACGCATGAAGAACTGCGCCCGCTGAAAATGCTGGCGTCGCGGATGCCGTGTGCGTATCTCAATCCCGGCCGGTATGTCCGCGGCCGCCCGCTCGTGCAGGGCATGCGGGTCGCCCTGTCGACGGAGTGCACCCGCACCCACGAGGAACTCGTCGAACGCATCCTGCACGCCGGCCTCGCCTACTGCGACAGTGTCGATCCCGAAACGTCTCTGGTGATCTGCAATGAGCCCGCCCCCGAACAGGGCAAGGGATATCTGGCGCGCGAGCTGGGTGTGCCGGTGGTTCCCGACTCCGAATTCATGGACCACGTCACCGGCGTCATCGGTGGCACCGGCATCGAGGACTTCACCGATGCCACCGTCGACGGCGACCAGTTCGCGTTGTTCTGATTAGAGCCGGAGCCAGGGGAGCGTCCTCGCCGTCTGCTAACCCCGAGCGGCGCGGTTGACCGCGGACACAACGGCGCGCAGCGAGGCCGTCGTGATCGACGTCGCGATGCCGACACCCCAGACGGTCTTGCCGCCGACGGACGCCTCGACATAGGCCGCGGCCTGCGCTTCTTCCCCGGACGACATCGCGTGCTCGGAGTAATCCAGCACGTTGACGTTGAACCCGACGGTGGACAGAGCATCGACGAACGCGGCCAACGGACCGTTGCCCCGCCCGTTGATCTCGGTCTCTTCGCCGTTGACTTTCACCACCGCGTTGATGGCGTCGGTCCCGCCGTCCTCCTCGGCGGCGTCGACGCGCTGACGCATCCGCTCCAACGGCCGAATCGGCGCCAGATACTCCTCGGCGAACGCGTCCCACATCTCCTTGGGTGACACCTCGCCACCCTCACCGTCGGTGATTTTTTGGATGGCCTGGCTGAACTCGATCTGCAACCGGCGCGGCAGCGCCAGCCCGTGGTCGGCCTTCATGATGTAGGC
>JBEVHL010000736.1:0-5642 GCA_040511255.1 Mycobacterium sp.
GCGGGCATGCCGGCGGCGGCCTCTTGCGCCCGCCGGGACGCGGCGAACGCGGCGGTCAGCCGGGCCTGCCCGGCCGCGGCCGCGGCTTTGAGCGTCTCCAGCGCCTCAATGCGCTCGAGCATGGTGGCCTGATCGGCGGCGGGATCGACGTCCAACAACAATTCGAACATGTGTGCGATTCTAAGACCACCCACCGACATAATGGACGGGTGATGTCTCAGGACATCTACATCAGCGGCAGGCTGCTCAGCATCGTTCGCAAGGCGACCGCTTCCCGCGGCACGAACTCAGCCACGGTCAACCCGACCAGCTCGAACTCCTCCGCGATGGCTGCGATGGTGGCCATTGCCGTCGCCTTGGAGATCCCGTTCTTTTCCCAAGCCATCCCGAACGCGTGTTCATCACTATCGATGACGTCGAGGTCGAAGTGGATGGCAACATGGCGCGCCCCGGTGCCGCGGATCCAGCGCAGGACTTCGGCACGGAATTCGTACGTCGCTGCAGGAGGCACCAACTGCAGTCCCCACGACTCGTGGGTGTGGCTGTCCTGGTCGTCCCAGCCGTGCACCCCGGCCAGCAGGACGCGCTGTGCAGGCAGCGTCGCAGGCAAGCTCGAGAGAACGTCAGCGTCACCGCGACCGCAGAGATGGGTGACCACCATGGTGTTGAAGCCTTGGTTCGGGCCACCCGGCAGGTTGCAATCGGCGTGACTGTCGAGCCAGATCACCACGAAGTCATCGGGGTAGCGCGCAGCGAGGTACGAGAACGGCGTCAGGCTGACGGCACAGGTGCCACCCAACGTGACGATGCGATCGGCGTCGGCCGCGCGGATGAGCGACAGCGCGTCGCGATGTTGCCGCATCACCTCGTCCTTACCGACGATCCCGTCGACCACAGGCAGGTCCTCGCAGTACTCGGGCACCCCAACCCGGGCGGTCGGACCGTGGTGCTGCGGTGCCAGCACCGCGGTCAGCTGACCACCCAGCCCGTACACCGTCCGACTCTCCGGCACGCTGAGCCCCGGTGTGTAGTGCTCGACGCCCTGCGGTTCGCCGCCCTGCCATTGCGGCCATTCCAGTCGCAATGTGGTGGGCGTCATTGCCCGGCGGCCCACGCCATCAGACCCAACCAGAGTGCGGGATAACCGTCCCAGGCCAGGAACGGCGGCGGTGCCCAATGTGGGGCCAAATCGGACGTGAAGACGACCGATCGCCCGGCCGCGACGGTGCGGACCGCGATCAACGGTGAGCCGTTGATTTCGACCAGGACCTCAGTGTCGGGATAGGGCGTGGTCCGGTTGTAGCCGAGCAGCGCCGGCCAGTTCTGATCGGTCGCGCCGAGTGCGGGATGTCCGGGGGCGGTGATGTCCGGGATGGCGCCCTCGGGGATTTCGGCGCGGTCGTCTGTCAGCAGCGGTTGCACCGCCAGGATGTCGCCGATCGGGCTGTTGGCGTAGTTGGCTCGGCCCTCGATGCCGGAGAAGGAGAGGTAGCCGCCGATCATGGCCAGTCCCCCGCCCCCTTCGACGTATTGCCGGAGGGCTTTGAGCCGGTTGGGTTCGGAACGGCTGTGTTTGAACACGGCCTGGGTGAGCAGAAACGTGTTGGCCCCGACATCGCTGAGGACGACGACGTCGTAGGCGGCGAACTCCTCCGTCGAGCGGGGGCATTCGGTGTCGATGCGGTGGGACGGAATGTGCGTGACGTCCCAGCCGCCGTCACGCAGCGCAGCGACGAATTCTGCACCGCCCTCGACGTATTCGGTGGTGGTAAAGGAATCGAATCCTTTTTGGTGAATCATGTGGGTCATCCACGACTCACCCAAGAGCAGCAAACTAGGCATGGCAGGGTCCATTCTGTTAGGCGATGGTGCCGGACGGGAATAGTTGAAGGAACTTCCAGTCATGTTCGGGCACAATAATTTTCGCCGATTGGCGGATTCGGTCATAGCCGGCCATCAGCTCAGGAAGATTCCAGAACGAGCCCATCGGCCAATTGAGTTCGAGGTTGACGTAGTTGTACATCACGTCGCTGGTCAGGCAGACCACACCCGAGTTGGTCTCGACCAGCACCACCATGCACCCCGGGGTGTGGCCACCTATTTTCAGGAGCCGAATGCCGTCGGCAAGGTCGTAATCGCCGTCGATCACCAGAAGCTTGTCTTCCACTTCTTTGACCTTGTAAGAGTATTCGGGGTAGTAGAACATGCAGAAATGCGGCGGGGTGGTGGCCTGTGGCAGCTCGTCTTTCTGCACGACGAACGTGGCGTTGGGAAACAGTTCGTTGTTACCGACATGGTCGAAATGCAGGTGGGTCAGGACGACGATGTCGATGTCCGCTGGTTTGACCCCGTACCTCGCCAGGCCTGCGACCAGCTGCTGTTCCGGACCGCGGGATGCGACGAAGTCGACGCCGTAGCGGTGTTGCATGGACGCCACTTCCTCGACGTCCCCGAGCCCGGTGTCGATCAAGATGGTCTTGTCTCCGCCGGTGATCAGCCACACCGGCACCGGCACCATCACACCTTCGTGTACCGAACCGTCCAGTCGGACGATGTCGTCGCGGAATCCGTAGAGGAGCGCCTTGTTATCCGGGATGTCCGGGTGGATACCGCTGTTGAGAATCGATACGGCAAGCGAACTTTCGAGCTCGCCGGTGACAATGTGGTGGATTTCCAACGACACGATATCAACTTTCCCGAACGTGGTGAGCAGTGGTGCCCCGGACAATCAGTTCCACTGGTTGTACATGTCGCACAGACGGCGGTGACGTGGCCGAACCCAGCGCTGCGATCAGCGCACCCGCCGCGCGCATCCCGAGTTGCCGCACGTCCTGTTTGACGGTGGTGAGGCCGGGACGAGTGATGTTGGCGATCGCGATATCGTCGAACCCGATGACCGAAATGTCCTCCGGCACTGTCAGTTCGGCTTCCATTAGCCGATTGATCGCACCGAGCGCCATCAAGTCGTTGGTGGCGAAGACGGCTGAGAAGTGCAGCCCGAGAGCATCAGTCATGGCCGCATATCCACCGTCGAGGGTGAAGTCACCGTCGACGACGACGGGGCGGGACAGTCCGTGCGCTTCCCACGCGGCGACGAAGCCGTCCGCGCGGTCGTCGGAGCTACCCAGCCCGATTGTCGATACGACGATCGCGTGCTGGTGCCCCAGCGCGATCAGGTGCTCGGCCGCCAGGCGACCGCCCTCGGCGTTGTCCGACACGAAGGAGCAGGTGCTCGACCCCAGCACGTCTTCGTCCACGAGGACCACCGGGATGTTGCCCAGCGAGTCCACCATTTCGCGGTGGCTGGTCGGTGATCCCGCCGCGTAGACAACGCCGTCGACCGCACGGGACCGGATGGTCTCCAGATAGAGAAGTTCGCGCTCGTGGTTGAACGCCGAATTGCAGAGGACCACGTTGTAGCCGGCGTCAATCGCCGCTTCCTCGACCCCTTTGGCAAGTTCGGCGAAGAAGCTGTTGGAGATATCCGGCACGATCAGGCCCAGCAGACGCGTGCTGCCCGTCGCCAAGTTCTGCGCCGCCCGGCGTGGGCTGTACCCCACGGCGTCCATCGCTTCTTGCACCCGCCTGCGAGTCGCCGCCGACACCGGCCGCTGGCCGCTCAGTGCGTGCGACACCGTGGTGGTGCTGACGCCGGCCAGGCGCGCTACCTCGGCGATCGATGGACTCATCGGCTCCTCGTGCAAAGCGCTTTGCGTTGCCGGCCAAAGCTAACCCGCCTCCATCTGGCCCGCAACCGGGGAGACGAGACCAGTTGCCGCTTCAGAGCGTGTCGTAGAGATCGGCAAGTCGCAGCAGGACGGCGGACACCGATTCCACCTGAGCGGCATCAAGGTCAGCCAGCGCTTTGTCGAGCGAGCGTTCGAGGTGCGTCTGACGTTCTTGGTGCCGGGCGCGGCCGGCGGCGGTCAGTGCGACGGTGGCGATCCGGCGGTCCCCCGTCACGGAACGCTCGCGGGTGACCAACCCGGCCTTTTCCAAACCGGTGACCAATTGGGTCACCGCGGCGCTGGTGGTTTCCACCCGCTCGGCGAGCGCGCCGATGGTCATCGGGCCCGAATCGGCAAGGCTTTTCAAAGCCCTGGCATGCGTCAGCGAGAGAGCGCCGGGCTCGCGCGTGGCCCGGCCCCGCAGCCTGGAATCGGCTGCGCTGAGTTTGTAGGCCGCCCTGGCGAGCTCGTCCAACGCCGCCTTGTGCCGAGGTGCCGTGCCACGCGCCGGGGACGAACTCACGTCGTTCATTCTGCCTCCTAGCCGCCAGGCGACTTTTCCCGCTACCAGGCATTGCCACCACGCAGTCGATCGCTCTACTGTACATAAGTACTTAATCAATAAGTACTTATCATTACTGAGGAGGTCATCGTGACAACTCGCTCTACCGGACAGAATTGGTCCCTCGACATCGCTCTCGCCGAGGGCGGCTTCAATGCCCTACATCCCGGTGGCAAGGCCACCTTGGAGCAGCTCGGGCACGACACCACCGACTTCGACAGGGTTTTCGCGCAGGTCAAGAGCGGCGCGATGCTGCCGAAGGCGTGGTCGGTGATTGCCGCCCAGGCCGAGGCGCGGGCACGTCACCATGAACAGCACGGCTTCGCGCACACGGCGTCGGATCTCTACCTGCGGGCCGCAGTGATGTACGGCCGGGCGCAGTACTCGATCTTCGACGCTGCAGACGCCCGCAAGGCCGCGCTGCGGCAACGCTGCGATCACTGCGTCGACCGGCTGTGCGACCTGAGGGACAACACCGTGCGGCGCGTGGAGTTGGAGTTCGACGGCGGAAGAATTTTTGCGCTGCTGCACCTGCCGACCGGGGATGTGGTCAACGCTCCGGCAGTGATCCTCGGCCCCGGCATGGACATGATCAAAGAGGACTACATCTACGCCGCGCAGCGCTATTACACGTCCCGCGGTGTGGTGGCGCTGTCGATCGAAGGCCCTGGTCAAGGCGAAACCCGTGCAGAGGGAATGACTGTCGGACTCGACAACTACGAGCGGGCCATCGAGACCTATGCCGCTTATCTGGCCGAGTTGCCTCAGGTGGATCCGGACAGGATCGGGATGTTCGGTATCAGCATGAGCGGCTACTGGGCCCTGCGCGCGTTGGCCGACCCAGACACCAAGCTCCGGGCGGCAGCCACCTTCGAGGCGGTCTCGGGAGACTTCGAAACCATCTTCGAGGCCGCCCAACCCAGTTTCAAGAACAACTACATGTACATGGCGGGTTACACGGACGAAGAGGCGTTCGACCGCGACCTGAAAACCCGGATGCCCCTTGGCGATCTGGTCACCCACATCACCCGCCCGGTCCTGATGGGTATCGGCGAATTCGACGAGCTGACCCCGGTGCAGAACGCATTGGCGACCTACGAGCGCATCACCGCACCCAAGGAGATGCGGGTCTACGAAAACGATTTTCACCCCTTGGGCAAGTACGCCGCCGAAGTGTTCGCCTTCGGTGCCGAATGGATCATCCGGGCCGTGAACGGCGACTTCGATCAACCGGGACGCGACGAACGGCACTTCATGTGCGAAGACGGCAGCGCAACGGAGAACAGCGCCGATCCGCAGTGGTGGCTCGGTGCCACCCCACCCGCACTCAGCCGCGCACCTCGTTGAGGTAG
>JBEVHL010000737.1:0-11898 GCA_040511255.1 Mycobacterium sp.
GCCCGAGGTGTTCTCGGCCTTCACGCCCTATCCGGGATCAGAGTCCGGGGTGACTGTGGCGACCGGCATGGTGGACGCGGGCTCGGGTCGGGAGACCATCGTCACCGCGCCAGGGGCCGGCGACTCGGCACGTGTGCGGACCTGGCGCTACGACCTGTACACCCCGACCGCCCGCTCACTGGCCACGGGCAAGGTCGCCGAGCACGCGCACAAACCCAACGAGCCGAGGATGACCTCGGAATTCCTGGCCTACGACGAGAAATACACTGGCGGCGTGGCACTTTCGACGGGCTGGGTGGCGGGCGCCGAGGGCGGTGCGAAGAGCATCGTCACCGGTCAGCTCGCGGGGGATGGCACGGTGCGGGTGTGGTCGTCGGGTTCGATCCTGGACGGGCAGCCGGCGATGTATCTACAGAGCGCGAATCACCACGAGGAGACCGTGACGTTCGCCCAGACCGCGTCGTTCGCCCCGTTCGCCGGCGCCACCCCCGGCCTGACGGTCGCGACCACCAGCACCACCTCCGGTGCCGATCTCCTGGTGAGCGGAACAGCGCAGGGCGCAGCGGAGGTCCGCAAGTACAGCCTGGGCCGCGCCGCACCGGAGGTCACCGCGCTGGTGCCGACGCTGCTCACCATGCTGCCCGCGGTGCCGGGGATGACCGGTCCACTGCCGCTGGGCGGACGCTAACCGATGTGCCAGAACACCCTGGTGACCAGATAGAACACCACCACCCAGAACGCCATCACCGCCACCACGATGCCCAGGCCACGCCAATTGGTCTTGGCCGCAGGCACATCCGGCGGTGGCCGCAGCCAGCGCTTCAGTAGCGGGTTGACGTAGTACGGCATCGTCACGAAGCTCATCACGAAGCTGGACAGCAGGTTGCCCACCAGCATGCCCAGCCAGAGCGGCAGCTTGAGCGGCCAGGTCAACAACGTCAACAGGACGACGGTGGGATACAACCCCACCCAGACCGCGATCGACGTCTTGGTGTCCGACGGGGGCGGAGCCTCGGAACCCTTCTCGTCGAAGGCGAACCAGCTGCCGAACGAGTTGTCGATGGTCCGGGATTGGAAGTCGGAGAACTTCGAGCCCTCGGCGAGCAGTTCCCGGCGCGTGTCGGAGATCAGCCACTTGTCCAGTTCGTCGGCGTTGGAATAGCGGTACAGCGCCGTCCACTCGTCCTGAACGCCTTCGATGGGCCGAAACAGCTCGGTGCCGCGGAAGCCGTCGAACTTGCTCTCCGCCAGCCGAAGTCGCTCCTGCCAGGCCAGGAAGTCATCGACCTGCTCCGCACCGACCCGATGGCTGACCACCACCGTCACCAGCTGGTCGGCGGGCTTGGCCGCCCCGCCGATCACCTGCTGGGTGGGCGGGCCGTCGAGATAGTCGCGGCCCTCGGCCAACCGCTCCTGACGGGTCGCGCTGTTGAGCCACGCCTGCACGTTGGCCACGGAGTCGAATCGGTAGACCACCACCCAGTCGGGCTGGACGTCTGTCGGCGCGGTCACCTCGGCACCGATGAAACCCGGATAGTGCGAGGCGATTTCATTCAGCGAGTGCTGCCAGGTGACGTACGGCTCCTCAGAGCCGGGCCGGACGCGCTGGCCGATGATGACTGTTGCGGCGGTATCGGGTTGCAGTGTCATCTCAGTAAGCCATCTCAGGTGGTTGGGACGAGTTGGTTCGACAGGAGTCGGCGGTAGATGCGTTCCGGTGTCAATGGCAACTCGCGGTAGCGGACCCCGGTGGCATTCTCCACCGCGTTGGCCAGTGCGGGCGCCACCGGGTTGATGCAACACTCGGCCATCCCCTTGGACCGCATCGGGCCGACCGAGTCGTGCGTCTCGATGAGTAACACTTCGGTACGGGGGATGTCCGCGTAGGTGGGGATACGGTAGTTGCGCAGGCTGGGGTTGATCATCGTGCCGTCCGCGTCGACGTGGTAGTTCTCGGTCAGGACGAAGCCGATGCCCTGCGCGACGCCACCTTCGATCTGTCCTCGCACCTGCGCCGGGTTGATCACGACCCCGGGATCGGCGGCCTGCACGCTGTAGAGGATGCGGATCTCGCCGGTGATCTGGTGCACCGCAACCTTGAAGCCGTGGGTGTTGGACGTGACGCCGCGGGGTGAGCCGTAGGCCTTACGCGCTTCGGCGAAGCGGATCCCGCGCTGGTGGCCCGCTGCGATGAGGTCGGTGAGCGACAGACGCCGGTCACCGCACACCACCCCGTCGTCATCCAGCGCGCAGTCAGCGACGTCAACACCGGTGTGCGAGGCGGCGAACCCGAGGATGCGGTCGCGCAGCGCGGTCGAGGCCTTCTGCACGGCATGGCCCGCGACGAACAGGCCTGCGCTGGCGAATGCGCCGGTATCGAACCCGGTGCGGTCGGTGTCGGATTGCACCAGGTGGATCCGTGCCGGGACGGTGCCGAGCTGCGTCGCCGCGATCTGGACGTGCGCCGTGGAGGTGCCCTCGCCGAATTCGACTGTACCGACGGCAATCTGGTAACTGCCGTCGGGGAGCAGGGTGGCCCAGCATTCGGAGACGTGTTCGGTGGGCGGGGCGGTTTCGTGCAGTGAGCTGGCGGTTCCGACACCGATCAGCCAGTCGGCGCCCAGCCCGTCGCCGTGATCGTGACGCTGCAGGGCCTCGTCGACCAGGTTGATGCACTGGGCCAACCCGTCTTCGGTGAACGCCACATCGTCGGGATGCTCGTCCCACGCGATCAGCGAATCGCCGGGCTTGACCACGTTGCGGCGGCGCAGTTCCAGCGGATCGATATCGAGCTTGATCGCCAACTCGGTGATCGCGGACTCCACCGCGAACGCGGGCTGGGTCATGCCGTATCCGCGCAATCCTCCGCTGGGCACCGTATTGGTGTAGACGGAGTAGGCGTCGTACCTCTTGTTGGCGCAGCGGTAGAGCATGACGGCGGCACCGCCGGCGAAAAGCGTTTCCCCGCCGTGGTTTCCATACGCGCCGGTGTTGGACACGTTGCGCACCGAGATCGCCGTCAGGGTGCCGTCTGCCTTGGCGCCCAGTTTGATCGCCAGTCGCATCGGGTGCCGCGGCGAGGCGGTGGTGAACTCTTCCTCGCGGGTGAACTCCAGCGATACCGGCCGCCCGGTGTCCATGGTGGCCAGCGAGACCAGATCCTCGGTGATCAGCTCCTGCTTACCACCGAAGCCGCCACCGACCCGCATGCAGAACACCCGGACCTGATCGGGCCGTAGGTCGAAGAGGTGACAGAGCTTGCCCTTGGCGATCGACGGTGACTGCGAGCTGGTGCGGACGTTCAGTCGACCCTCGTGCATCCAGGCGATGGAACCGTGGGTCTCCAGATGTGCGTGCTGAATTCGCGGCGAGAAGTAGGTGCCCTCGTGGACGACGTCGGCCTCGGCGAAACCGGCGTCGACGTCGCCGACGTGGCCGTGGATCTCGAGCAGGATGTTGTGCACGGGGTCCTGGACGAATGGATCGTCATTACCGTGCAGTTGCGGGGCGCCGTCCGCCATGGCCGCTTCGGGTTCGAAAACCGCGGGCAGCAACTCATACTCGACTGTGACTGCGCGACAACCTTCTTCGGCGGCACGGACTGAATCGGCCAGCACGGCGACCACCCGCTGACCGACGAATCGCACCACGTTGTCCAGGATGAAGGTGTCGTCGGGGTCCACCAGATGGTCGGTGTGGAGCGCGGTGGTGAACAGCTTCCTGGGCACGTCCTGCCAGGTGTACACCCGCTGCACCCCGGGCACGGCCAGCGCAGCGGTCTTGTCGATCGACACGATGCGGGCATGCGCGTGCGGGGAATGCAGCACCTTCAGGTGCAGCATGCCTGCCATCTCGGTGTCCATGGTGAACTCGGCGGTCCCGCTGACGACACCGACGGCAGCGGGTGCGCCCACGCTGGTGCCCACCGCCTGGCCCGGCTTCGCCTCTTCGATGGCGGCCACACCGTTGATGGCATCCTCGATGGCGCGATAACCCGTGCAGCGGCACAGGTTTCCCTTCAGTGCCCGCGGCAGGTTCTGCTTCTGCTCCGCGGTGAACGTCGCCGAGGTCATGATCATCCCCGCGGTGCAGAAACCGCACTGGAAGCCTGGCGCATCGCGGAACTGACATTGCATCGGGTGCAGTTTGTCCGGTGTGCCGAGCCCCTCGATGGTGGTGACCTCGTGGCCGTCGGCGCGGAACGCGGGCGTGATGCAACTGTGCACGGGGGCGCCGTCCAGCCAGACCGTGCAGGCACCGCAATCGCCTGAGTCGCAACCCTTTTTGACCCCGTGGCAGCCCAGTGACCGGACAAAGGTCCGCAGGCACTGGCCGGGATCGGGCTCGGCGTCGAAGGACTCCCCGTTCACCGTGTAGGTCATGTCGCGTTGACCGTGCTGAGTTCGACGCGGATCTGCTCGGCGAAGTACTTGGCAAGGTGGCGCCGGTGATCGGGCGTACCGTTCGGGTCGTCGAACCACACGTCGTCGGCGATGCCGTCGATGCGGTCCTGCAGATCGTCGGCGTCGGGCAGGGTGTCGAACGCCAAGCGGACCGGGTGGGTGGTGCCCGCGGTGATCGTGAGCAACATGTCACCGGATCCTGGGCTCTGGGTGGCGATCATGAAGATCGTCGATCGACCCAGGTGCGTCAGGGTGAAGCGACGGTGAGCGTGCCGTTTGCGCAGCGCGCTGACCGGGATGTCGATCCGGCGCAATATCTCGCCGGGCTGCAGGATGTTTTCGTGGTTCCCGGTGACGAATTCAACTGCGTCAACGGTCCGTTCGGCGCCATCGGTGGACAGCAGCGTGTAGGTCGACTCGAGCGCGACCGTCAAGGTGATCATCGGGCCCGCGGGCAGGGACATGCAGATGTTGCCGCCCACGGTCGCGGAGTTCCAGACCTTAAATGACGCCAGGAACGCTTCGCAGCTGGTGGCAAGCAGCGGCGCGGCTTGCCAATCCGATGTCAGCACAAGGTGTTTCGCCAGTTCGTAGAGGTCGTGGATGGTGCACATGGCGCCCATCTCCAGGCCCGCGTCGCCGGCCACCAGCGCGTTCCAGCCCAACGGCATCAGATCGATGAGACGACGCAGCTCAGGTTGCCGATCGGAATACAACCACGTGCCACCGGCCAGCCAGGCGTCGCCGGGGCGCCACAGGGGCCCTGGCGGGTCCGACGGTCGCCGAACGACGTCGGTGATGGTGGTGATATCCATTTGGCGCCCTTCTCGACACGCTGACTCTAAAGCACGCCGCAGCGTTTGCCCAACCGACACCACCCTGGCTGACCTGCGGAGCGTCCACCGCTGCCTCGGTCGAGCCGTTTTGTATTCGATACCGGTGGCATCAAGCAGTTCTTGGGTTGTTCCGGTCGCCGGACAGGTTCGTCAGATAGCCTGGCCCCGGCGGGTTCGGTGTTTGCCAGAAAGGTTCATCCATGGGGTCTGACGGCGATACGTCGCAGCGATTGGTCGCCGAGTTGGGTGACCGGGTGCACCCACCCGGGTCCCAGGGCTATCGCGATTCCCTGACCCGGGTGTTCTTTCCGGACGCCGCCAGGCGGCGGCCCGCCTGCGTGGTGCACCCGCGCACAGCCGCAGAGGTGGCGGCGACGATGAGGATCGCCCAGGACACCGGTGGCCGGGTGACAGTTCGCGGTGGCGGGTTGAGCTCCAACTGCGTGGCGGACGACGCGGTGATGATCGACCTGTCGGTGCATCTGGGCGGTGCTTCTGTGGTGGGCGATCACGTGCGCGTCGGGGGCGGGTCCACCGTCGGATCCGCGTTGGCGGCGCTGGCGCCGACTGGCCGCGTCATCCCGGTCGGCATCGTCGGGCTGGCCGGTTTCGGGCTCGTCACCCGGGGCGGCGTGGGCTACCTGACGCGCAGCGTCGGCCTCACCCTCGACCATCTGGTCGAGGTCGAACTGGCGCTGCCGTCGGGTGAGGTCGTGCAGCTGTCCGAGCGCAGCGTCGGCGACGAGGCCGAGCTGTGGTGGGCGGTGCGCGGGGCGGCCCCCTGCGTCGGCGCGGTCACCTCCGCGCTACTCCGTACCCATGAGCAGGGGCCGGTGTTCGTCGACCGGCTGGTGACGGGTCTGGACGCACTGCCGACCTACTTCGCGACGGCTCCCGAGCTGCCCCGCGACACCACCATGGGCGCGGTGCTGGGCTACGCGCCGGGCTCGACGGACGGACCGGTGCTGTTCGTCTACGCAGCGTGCCGCAGTCAGGATGACGCGGCCATCGCGACAGCGCGGTCGGCGGTGTCTGCGGTTGCCGCGGCGTCAGCGTCCGCCCCGCGTTTTCGGGCGGAAACCAGTGGTCGCTATCTGGATGGACTGCCCGAGTTCGGCATTCCGGGCGCCGACGGCGCGGAACCGGACCCGATCCGGCTGCCTGCACCCGACGCCGACCGCGGCTGGTTCTACGGTAAGTCGGTATTCACCGGACCGACCCTCGACCGCGATGCCGCCGACGGATTGGCCGGCGCGATCCGGGCCGCTCCCACCCGGGCCTGCCGAATCGACTTCCAGCACACCGGAGGAGCGCTCGCCGACGTCGAGGACGGTGCCACCGCCTTCTGGGGCCGCGGCGGTGAGTGGAACATTCCACTCAACGCAATCTGGTCCGCTGCCGATCAGGCCGATGCGTGCTACGAATGGGCACGCGAGACACTGGGTGTCCTTGCCGCGGACACCATGGGTGTTTACAGCGTCGAGGTCCGGCCCGGGTTTCCCGAGACGACCAAGGAGATCGAAATGGCTTACGGAGACAACCTGTCTCGGCTGCGTGCGCTCCGAAGAACCTATGACCCGGCCGGTGCGCTCATCGACTACCCGCTCTGAGGTGCCGTGACGCAGACCGGCCCCCCCGCCACCAATCCGGCGTCGCAGCGGCGCATTGTGATCATTCTCCTGTTGGTCATCCCGCTCAGTCAGATCCCGATGGACATCTACACCCCGGCGCTGCCGCAGATGGTGCTGGATCTGCACTCGACGTCGACTGCCATGCAGAACACGGTGACGGCATACATGCTGGGAATGAGCCTGGCGTTCATCCCGATCGGCGTGCTCGCCGACACCTGGGGGCGCAAGCGGGTGCTGTTGAGCTGCCTGGGCATCGTGGTCGCGACGAGCCTGCTGTGCGCGATCGCGACGAACGTGGGTGTGTTGCTCGGGGTGCGCTTCGTCCAGGGTGCCGCGGCGTGCGCCTGCATGGTGCTGTCGTACGCGGTGGCCGCCGACTGTTTCACGGGTAAGCGACTGACCTCGGTATCGGGCATTCTCGGTGCGGCCTGGGGGAGTGCGCCGCTGCTGGCCCCGGCGGTCGGCGGCCTGATGGTGCAGTTCGTCTCGTGGCGCCTGGTGTTCGTGACCATCGCCGTGCTGGCCGCGGCTGCGGCGGTGGTGGTCGCCGTGGGATTGCCGGAAACCCTTGCGGTGGCTGATCGTTCGCCGATCGACCCGGGAGCCACCTGGCGGTTCGCCGCCGGTGCACTGCGCAACCGCGTGTTCCTGGCCTTCGTGGTGGTGTTCGGTCTGCTGGCCTCGGCGCAGCTGGCGTTCGGTGTGATCGGTCCGTTCCTCTATCAGGACGCGCTCGACTTCAGCCCCGGAGCGTACGGGCTGATCGCGCTGGTCGTAGGGGCCGCGAACCTGTCCGGTGAACTGGCCTGCGGGGCGTTGGCGGTGCGGCTGTCCACCAGGGTGCTGTCGATGTCGGCGTTGGCCCTGTTCATGATCGGCGCCGTCGTGCTGGTGGGGTCGGCCGCCGTCTTCGGGGTGAACGCGTGGGCGATCGGCATCGGCGCCGCGGTGGCCCTGGCCGGCTGCGGGGTGTTGTGTCCGCAGATGTATGGCCTGGCGCTGGGCTTGTTCAGCCGTAATCTCGGCCTGGTCGGCGGGGTGATCAGCGCGGGCTGCTATCTGATCGTCAGCGCGGCGATGGCCGTCGTCGGGGTGTTGCCGGACCGTTCGCAGGCGCCGCTCGGCTGGATGTACGTGGGGTGCGGCCTGGTCGCATTCGTCTTGCTCGGTTGGGCGACGTCGCACCGACGCCCAGCCGCTCACACCGTTTGACCTGAAGAACAACCGATCAGAGGAGCTCGAGATGGCAGGCCAGGTTCATTTGGGGCACGTGTTCCACGTTGCGGGAAGTCCCACCGTGACCGAGGCGTCCGACGCCCTGGAGTCGATCCCCGACGGCGCGTTGGTGATCGACGACGCCGGGAAGATCGTGTTCTGCGGCGAGCGTGACGACATCCCGGCCGACTATTCGTCCGCCGCGGTGCACGATCACCGACCCGGCTATCTGCTGCCCGGATTCGTCGACACGCACATCCATTTCCCGCAGACCTACGCAGGCGACTCCTACGGCGGTGGCCAACTGTTGGAATGGCTCAACCTCTGTATGTTCCCGTCGGAGAGCAAATTCGCCGACCCGGACTTCGCGCAACAGGCCGCGGTGGACTTCTGCAAGCGGCGGGTGGCCGCAGGCACCACCGCCGCAATGGCTTTCGGTTCTGCCTTCCCGCACGCCCAGGATTCGCTGTTCAGTGAGTCCCAGAAGGCCAACCTCCGGATCGTCAGCGGCCGGGGCATCCAGACGGTCGGACCGGAGAGTGCGGGCCCGCTGATCACCTCTGAAGAGGAGGCGATCCGGCTCACCCGTGAGGAGATCGAAAAGTGGCACGCCGCCGACACCGGTGATGTCGACACCGCGCTGCTGCACGTAGCGATCATCCCGCGGTTCTCCCTGTCGGTGACCACCGAGACGTTGAAGAGCCTCGGCGAGCTCTACGACGAGGTGCGCAGTCGCGGGGTGTACGTGCACAGCCACCTCAACGAGAACAACCGTCCGGGCACCGGCGAGGTGGACTCCACCAAGCAGGCGTACCAAGTGAATTCATATCTCGACACCTACGACGGCAAATTCCTGCCCGGCTCGGCCGTCGGTGGAAAGAGCCTGCTGGGCAAGCGGACCATCCTCGCCCACAGCGTGCACTGCCAGGACGTCGAGCTGGCGCGGATGGCCGAGACCGGGACGTCGATCTCGCACTGCCCCATCTCGCAGCTGTTCCTGGGCTCGGGCACCATGCCGTGGAAGCGGACGGTGGCCTCGGGGGTGAACATCGCCGCGGGCACAGACATGGGTGGCGGCGACGAGTGGCTGATCCCGCGGGTACTCGGCGACGCCTTCAAGCAGCACATCAGTGAGGACGGTGCCGCTGGAGTATCCCTGCATCCCGCCGAGATGCTGTTCCTCGGCACCCTGGCCGGTGCCCGTGCGCTGGACATGGAGAACAGGTTCGGCAACTTCGACGTGGGCAAGGAGGCCGACTTCGTCGTCATCGACCCGGCAGGCACCCCGCAGCTGGCCGACACCCTGAGCAAAGGGGTTCGGTCGGCTGAGCCCGGGTTGGCCCGCGACCAGGCACTTTTCGCACTGTTGATGGGAATCCGCGAATCGTCGATCGCGCAGGTCTACGTGCAGGGCCGTCGCGCAACGGTGTCCTAGGCCGCGGGCCATGAGCACACAGAAAGGGACGGCCACCGCCACCACCGTGTTCCACCCGGCGCACGACGGGCCGGGCTTCGACGGGTGGCTGACAGGCGTGGTGGCATCGGCGCGCGCCGCGCAGGGATTCGTCGCCGCCGCGGCCTCGGTGCACGATCAGCCACGCTTCGACTGGGCCTTGGCAGTGACTTTCGGCTCCGAGGATGCGCTCCACGCCTGGCTCGACAGTCCGGACCGCGGCCGCATTCTGACCGAGGGGGAAAGTCGCGGGTTCTGGCGCAGCACCACCGATCTGGTGATCGTCGACGGGTCGGAGCCGCCGCCAGGGGTCAGCGCGTTTCAGCACAGCGTGGTGTCCGGCCGGGAAGCGGACTTTCACGCCACCCAGGCCGAATTGATCGACGCCAGTGGCGATTTCCCGGGTTATGAGGGCACAGCGCTGTTCCCGCCGGGCGCGGGCGAGCAGTGGCTCTCGGTGGTACGGTTCCGCACCCCCGCACAACTGTCCGGCTGGTTGTACTCGGCCCAGCGCCGTGCGGTGCTGGGGGAGTTGCGGTCAAGTCTCGCAGGCGAATTCGCCCGGGTGTCGTCGACGACGCCGTTCGCCACCACGGTCCGCACCGAGAACGGCAGGACCCTGATGACGCCGGACTGGAAGTCCGCGATGGTGGTGTTGTTGGTGCTCTATCCGATCGTGATGATCCTGTCCCGGTTCATGGGACCGGTCCTGGACGACTGGGGGGCGGAACCCTGGCTGGTGGTGTGGCTGAGCAACGTCGTCAGCGTCTCGGCCCTGCAGTGGTGGCTGATGCCGTCGATCTCGAAACCGTTCCGAAGGTGGCTGGATCCCGTCGACGGCGCCGGTGTCCGGATCAGCCTGATCGGCGCCGGGGTGATCGTGGCCGGCTACGCCCTGACGCTGGTGGTGTTCGCCACGGTGAAATGGTTGCAGTACTGGGACTTTCCCCGATGAGCGAGTTCGCCGCGGATCCGCACATCGTCGACGTCGAACAGTTCTACGAGTATCCGCCCGAGCGGGTGTGGGCGGCGCTGACCACCCCGGAGTTGATGGCGCGCTGGCTGCTCGAACCCACTGGGTTCCGGCCGGTGGTGGGGACCAGGTTCACCTTCGATGCGGAGCCCATCGCCGATACCGGGTTCACCGGCGAGGTGACCTGTGAGGTCATCGCGGTCCGGACCGGGGAGTTGCTCTCGATCACCTGGGCCGACGCCGGAGCTGACCGGCCGGGTGGCTGGGTGGTGACCTGGCTGCTTCATCCGGAAGGCAGAGGAACTCGGGTCATCCTGCGGCACAAGGGATTTGATCCTGACGACGAAGAGGAGCAGCGAGTCAGGGTGGCCATGGGCCGGGGCTGGGTGCATACCGCGGCCCGGCTCGGGGACGTACTGGACGGCAAGCCCTAGCGCGGTTTGCGTCTCAGCGTCCAGGCCGGCACCCAGTGGGTGACCTCTTTGCGCAGCGAGCCGTAGGCGATCTCATAGGTGACCAGACCCCACCAGTCGCCCTGCTCGCAGATGCCCCAGCAGCTCAGCTGACCCTCGACCACCTTGTGCATCTGCAGGCCATGGGGGTGGTACTGCCCGGTGCGGTGCGGCGCGCGGGGAAAGAGCACCGTGAGGTCGACCAGCACGGTGATGGGAGGGCGCACCACCCGGAACGGCTCCCGCAGGGGCTGCCCGTTGTATCCGATGGACGGCAGCTTTCCCATCGTTCGATCATATGTTCGAATGCAGTCATCTGACCGGGCGAATTCGCTGCTAGTCTGGCCGCGTCGATCCGGTTCGAAGAGGGGCTTCGCCGTGGTGAGCGCTGGGAATCATGGCGTGCTCGGGGACAACCGCCGAGTGGTTCGGGCGCGCACGCGCTGGACGGTGGTCATGGTGGCTGCGCTGGTCCTCGGGACCGTCATCTATCTGCTGGCCGTGCGGACTGGTCTGGGCCAGGCCCTGGAGGATGCGGCCCTGCGCGGTGCCGACCAGGTCAATCCGAAAGTGCATCGCCTGGCCCTGCGGCAGTTCCACACCATCACGGTGACCTCGCAGGTGGCCGCGGCGGTGATCGTCGGACTCATCGGCCTGCTGCGCAGGCAACTGTGGCTGGCGGTCGCGGGAATGGCGGTGATCTTCGGTAGCCAGGCGGTCACCCAGGTGTTGAAGTACCACCTGCTGACGCGACCGGACCTGATTCATGGCGCGCACACGGAGAACACGCTGCCCAGTGGTCACACCACGGCGGCGATGTCGCTGCTGTTCGCCACGTTGATCGTCACGCCCTACCGATTCCGCGGGGTGATCATGTTCTTTGCGCTCACCTGGGCGGTGGGCATCGGTGCGTACACGGTCATCATCGGAGCGCA
>JBEVHL010000738.1:0-4697 GCA_040511255.1 Mycobacterium sp.
ATGTCGGCGACCAGGGCGTCGTCTTCGCCGTCACGCGGGTCGACGGTGTCGATCTCGTCGAGCGCGAACTTGAGCCGATCCGCTTCCTGCGCCAGCTCGCGGGCCCGGTTGGTCCGGTCGATCAGGTCCCGACGGGCGAGCTGCCATTCGTCGCGCAACGCCCGGTAGCGCTTGAGCTTGTCCCCCACCGCGGCGAACCGGTCCAGCGCGGCCCGCTGTTCGTCGGGCCGCATCAGGCGCAGCTGATCGTTCTGGCCGTGCAACGTCAGCAGCTGATTGGTGAAGGTGCTCAACAGTTTCGCCGGCACGCTGCGACCGCCGAGATAGGCCCGCGACGGCCCGTCCTTGCTGACCGAACGCAACGCGATGACGCTGCCGTCGTCGTCACGGTCGGCGCCGGAGGAGTCCAGGATGTCGTCGATGGGCGCCGACGCCGCGTCGTCGAGTTCGGTTGTGGTGAAGCGGCCTTCGACCACCGCGCGATCGGCACCTGAGCGCACCCGGTTGGCGTCGGCGCGGGCGCCACCCAGCAGGTGCAGACCCGTGACGACCATGGTCTTGCCGGTACCGGTCTCACCGGTGAGGACGGTCAGGCCGCGGTCGAATTCGGCGTTCGCCGCGCTGATCGCGCCCAGCGACTCGATTCGGATTTCCGACAGCACCGTTACTGCCCGCGCCAGCCGGTGACCGGGAGCCGGAATTTACGTACCAGCCGGTCGGTGAACGGGGCACTGTCGAGGCGCACCCATTTCACCGGTGTACCGCAGCGGGTGACCTCGATGCGGCCGCCCGCGGGCACCACCATCTCGCGGCGGCCGTCACAGAACACCAGCGCGTCATGCCCGTTGTGTTCGATCTCGATGGCGATGGTGGCGCTGGGGTTGGTGACCATCGGGCGGGCGAACAGCGCGTGCGCGTTGTTGGGCACCACCAGGATGGCCTCCAGGTCGGGCCACACCACCGGGCCGCCGGACGAGAACGCATAGGCGGTGGATCCGGTGGGCGTCGAGACCAGCACACCGTCGCACCCGAACTCCGAGACCGGGCGACCGTCGATCTCCAGCACCACCCCCAGCACGCCGAGCCGCGGGCCCTTTTCCAGGCTGGCTTCGTTCAACGCCCAACCGCGATCGGTGATTTCTCCGTCGTCGGTGCGAACCACCACGTCCAGGGTCATCCGGGTCTCCACCCGGTAGTGCCCCTTGATGACGTGCTCGAGCACGGAGTCGATGGCGTCGGCCTCGGCTTCGGCGAGGAAGCCGATGCGTCCGAGGTTGACACCGAGGACCGGGATGCCGGCATTGCGGGCCAGTTCCGCGGCACGAAGGAATGTGCCGTCACCACCGAGCACCATGACGAGCTCACAGCCTTCGGCGGCGTTCTCGTCGGCGTCGACGACCTCGATCTCGACCCCGAGGGCACGAATATCGTCCGGCGCCAGATGCAGCGAGCCGCGGTCAACGGCCTCCGCGGACAGCACGCGCAGGGCAATATGGTTGTCGCCCAACACTTTTTCTACTCGGCGGGCGACTTCGGTGGCTTCTTCACGGCCGGTGTGTACGACCAGCAGGACAGTGCGTTCGTCGGTCACTGAGGGCCCTCGTCGATAGCTCGGTGTACCGCGGCGCGCAAGAGCTCGCCGCTGAGTGGATTTTCGGTGTTCGCGCGCAGCCAGAGAAAGAACTCGACATTGCCCGACGGACCAGGCAGTGGGCTGGCTGTCACACCCACGGTATGCCAGTTCAGCTCCGCGGCGCGGCCGGCGACCGCCAGCACGGCGGAGGCCCGCAGCTCGGGGTCCTGCACCACCCCGCCTGCGCCAACCAGGCGTCTGCCCACCTCAAACTGCGGCTTCACCATAGGAACGATATCGGCGTGGGGTGACGCGCACGCGGTCAGTGCCGGGAGCACCGTTGCCAGCGAGATGAACGAGAGGTCCGCGACGACCGCGTCGACCTGTCCGCCGATGGCTTCTGGGGTCAGTTCCCGCACGTTGGTCCGCTCGATGACGACCACCCGCGGATCCGAGCGCAACGACCAGGCCAGCTGCCCGTAACCGACGTCGACGCCCACCACCTCGGTGGCGCCGCGATCCAGGAGCACCTCGGTGAATCCACCGGTCGACGCGCCCGCATCCAGGCAGCGACGGCCCGTGACGTCGATGCCGAACGTGTCGAGGGCACCGATCAGTTTGTGGGCACCCCGCGATACCCAGGATCGCTCGCCGTCATCGGCCACGATGAGTGCAGCGGTCACGGCGATCGAGGTGGCCGGTTTCGACGCCGGCATCCCGTCGATGCTGACCCGACCGGCATCGATCAGTTCAGCGGCTTGCTGGCGCGACCGGGCCAGGCCACGCCGGACCAGCTCGGCGTCCACCCGCGCCCGGCGTGTCACGGTGTGCTCAGCCCTTCTCCACCGACTCCAACGCCTGGACCAGCACGTCGTGGGCCTCGTCGAGCCGACGTGCGACCTCTTCGATGTCCACTCCGTGCAAGCCACCGGCGGAGGTGTCGGGGAGCTCGGCGAGCAACGCATCGACCTGGGCGCGGATCTGTTCGGGTTCGGTAGACATAGCGGCACTCACGCTAGCTGATGGGGCTTGCTCAGCAGGGACCACTGTTCCAGCGCTGCCTTGGCCGTGTCATCGCCGGCAACGACCTCGAACGAACTTCCGTCGAGGTCGCCATCCCAGACGGCTTTGGCCGTCGCCCGCACGACGGAAAGTCCGTCCTGACCGGCATCGTCGCCGGTCGCGCTGACGGTGACCGTGGTGCCGTCGATCTCCACCCGCCAGGCCGGGTGGGCGGCGACTGCCGCCTCATCGGCACTGGTGTGCAGGGAGCGCAGGTCGTGCGCGATATAGGTGGGGCGCTCGGCCGGCACCGCGTGCACGGCGTCGCGTGCCGAGTTCACTCCGGTGAGCACCATCAGGCTGGGCAGCTCAGACGCGATGGCGCCGGCGATATCGGTGTCCAACCGGTCCCCGACCACCAGCGGCTGGTGAAACTCGCCGCGGGCCAACGCATCTTTCATCAGCGTCGGTGCCGGCTTACCCGCCACCTGCGGTTCGACCTCGGTGGCGGTGTGCACGGCAGCGACCATGGAGCCATTCCCCGGCAGCAGGCCGCGCTCTGAGGGCAATGTCTTGTCGACATTCGTCGCGACCCACACCGCACCCGCATCGATGGCGAGGACCGCCTCGGCCAGTTCAGCCCAGCCGGTGGTGGGAGAATGGCCTTGGACCACGGCATCGGGTTTGTCGTCGAAACTGCGGACCGGCACCAGACCCACGGTGCTGATCTCGGCGGCCAGGGAGTCGGTTCCAACGATCAGCACCTTCGCCCCCGACGGCAACTGCTGTGCCAGCAGATGCGCGGCGCTCTGAGCACTGGTGACCACGTCGTCGCCGTCAGCGGTGAAGCCGAGCTCCACCAGATGAGCCGCGACCTCGGTGGCACTTCGCGAGGCATTGTTGGTGACGAACAGCGTGCGGACCGATGTGTCGGCCAATGCCTCGACGGCGCCCTCGGTCGGCTCGTGGCCGCGGAAGACCGTGCCGTCCAAGTCAAGCAGCAGGCAATCAAATTGCTGCACAAAAGTCGTCATATCAGGAGAGCTCGCCGATGCGCTCTTCGGCGTCGGTCAGGCCGTCGACATCGGAGCGGGCGGCATTCAAGAACCATTGCAGCGCCTCGGCTTTGCGGTCGAGGGCCAATAGCGCGTCAGCATGGGCATAGAACAGCCGGGCCGCAGTCGAGCCCACCCGTTTCGGATCCAGCGGCGGCGACGTCAGCACGGCCAATGCCTGCTCCATCTGACCCATATCCGCTCGAGCGCCGGCGACCACGATGCGCAACTCGTCGGCGTCATCACCTTGTAGCGCTTCGGCTTCGGGGCTGCGCCCCAGTTCGATGGCGCGTTCCGGACGGCCAACTCCCCGTTCACAATCCGCGATCAGTGCCAGCAGCGCCGACTTGCTGCCCATTCGGCGGGCAGCACGCAATTCGGCCAACGCCTGCGCCCAGTCGCCGCAGCGATAAGCGGCGATCCCGACAGCTTCCCGCACCGCGGCGATACGGCCTGAGCGCGTACGCGCCGCCTTGGCATGTGCGAGTGCGGCTTCCGGATCGTCATCGAGCAGCTCGCCGGCGGCCACCAAGTGGCGGGCGATGTTGTCAGCGGTAGTGCGGTCCAGCGTGCTCAGCTCACGCCGGATGTCCGGGGCCAATTGATTGGCTTCGATACTCGGCGGAATGGGCGGCGCGGTCGAACCGCCACCCTGCTCACGGTCCTGATAGTTGGGGCGGGACTGATTGGGCCGAGGCCGATCCGAACCCGACCTGGTCGGGGGTTGACCACTACGACGGGGACCACTGTCGCGGCCCGTCCGTGGCGGCCGTCGATCGTCGCCACCACCGCCCCAGTTGCCGTCCTTGCTTCCGTGCCTGTTCTCGACCACTGGTACCTTTCGCCCTGCATCCTCAGGACAAGGATACGGGCACATGTGTTTTACCGACAATTCAGCATTATCAATTCAGAATTCGAACGCCATTTCCGAATAAATGCTGTGCAAATAGAAACGCCCCCCACCGTGTGGTGGGGGGTGTTTCTAATGTGTGTTCGGCGGTGTCCTACTTTTCCACCCGAAAGGGTAGTATCATCGGCGCTTCCAGGCTTAGCTTCCGGGTTCGGGA
>JBEVHL010000739.1:0-15613 GCA_040511255.1 Mycobacterium sp.
CTCGGCGCGCGCCGTTGGGGGGCGGCGGTGTTCTCGGCGGTGGTGTTCCTGGCGACCGTCGGGCTGTCGGTGCTCGTGGTGGGCCAGCAGGCCCGGTATTACTTCACCGACCTACTCGGCGACGCCAGTCGGATCGGGCCCATCGGCACCTCGTTCAACCAGTCGTGGCGCGGCGGAATCTCCCGCATCCTGGGCCACGATGCCGGCTACGGCCCGGTGGTGTTGCTCGGGGTCGCGGTCACGGCCGTGCTGGCGGTCCTGGCGTGGCGCGCGGTCAACCGGTCCGGGCCAGACCGGCTGGGCTCGATCGTCATCGTGCAACTCTTCGGACTGTTGCTCTCGCCGATCTCCTGGACACATCACTGGGTGTGGCTGGTGCCCTTGATGATCTGGCTCGTCCAGGGGCCCTACCGCGAGCTGCTCGGCGCGCGGGTGCTGGGCTGGGGCTGGCTGGTGCTGACGCTGATCGGCGTGCCGTGGCTGCTGAGCTTCGCCCAGCCGACCATCTGGCAGATCTCCCGGCCGTGGTATCTGGCCTGGGCCGGGTTGATCTACCTGGTGGCGACGCTCGGCACCCTGGGCTGGATCGCGTCGGCGCCGCTCAGGTCTCCGGCTGACCGACGATCCCGTCGATATCCTTCGCCATCTGAACATCCTTCTCCGTGATACCGCCCTCGGAATGCGTCACCAGAGCGAAAGTCACAGTCCGCCAACGGATATCGATATCCGGATGATGATCTTCGGCTTCCGCGTGTTCGCCCACCCGGCGCACGGCGTCGATGCCGGCCAGGAAGGCGGGAAATTTGATCGACCGCCGCAGCGCACCATCAGAGCGCTCCCAGCCGTTCAGGTCTTTCGCGGCGGCGTCCACTTGGTCATCGGTTAGCACAGCCATGACTCCGACGGTACCGTCACTGCGCATGCCGATCCAGATCGTCGTCGCGGGGGCGTTGATCTCCGGAGGCGCTCTGCTGGTGGCGCAACGCGCGACTCCGCCGGCCTTGGCCGGACTGTGGGAACTGCCCGGCGGCAAGGTCGCCGCCGGTGAGACCGACGGTGACGCACTCGCCCGCGAGCTCCGCGAGGAACTGGGCGTCGAAGTGGCGGTCGGAGCACGGATCGGCGAGGACGTCGCGCTGACGTCGGCCATGACGCTGCGGGCATATCTCGTCACGCAGACCGGCGGAACGCTGCATCCCCTGGAACATCGGGCGCTGCGCTGGCTGCGCCCCGAGGAACTGCACGGCCTGCCCTGGGTGCCCGCGGACACCGCATGGTTGCCGCACCTGGCCGCCGCCCTACTCGGCTAGATAGCCGGCTTTGCGCGCAGCGGTACTGATGTCGGTCCGGACAGGGAAGGGGTGGTGGTCCAGGAGACCGGGCCGGCCAGCTCCAGGTGGGCGACGCGGTCCAAGAGCTGGTTGAGTGCCACCGTCACCTCCAGGCGCGCCAGGTGAGCGCCCATGCAGAAATGCGTGCCATGTCCAAAGCCGGTGTGGCCGTAAGGTTTACGGTCGACATCGAAGCGGTCCGGATCGTCGAACCGCTGCGGGTCGCGGTTGGCACCCGCATAGAACAGCACCACCCGTGAACGCGCCGGAATGACCGTGTCGCCCACCGGGTACGGGGCCAGCGTGCTGCGGCCCACCCACTGCACCGGTGAGCCCCACCGCAGCGTCTCCTCGATGGCCGCCGGAATCAGCTCACGTTGATCCCGAAGTCGCGCATACAGATTCGGGTCCCGGGCCAACACGACAAGCAGGGTGCCGAGCAGATTGGTGGTCGTCTCGTTGCCCGCCACCAACAGCAGCAGTGCGGCGCTGACCGCCTCCAGCAGCGTCATCTCACCGTGCGTGACGGACCGGCTGAGCCGGCCCAGGATGTCGTCGCTGTCGGTGTGGTGGCGGCGACGCATCTCACCGACGATCAGCCCGCGCAGTGCGAGCATGCCCGGCAGGGCCCGGCCGGTGGTCAGGGCCAGATCGGCCGGCGACCGCACCGCGAACAGCGACGTGACGTCTTGGGACCACACGCGGAAGTCCTGCCAGCGCGCCTCGTCGACGCCGAGCATCAACGCGATCGCCGAGACCGGCAGCGGCACCGTCAATGCAGGCACTGCGTCCACCACGTCGCCGCGCACCAACGCATCCACCCCTGGCGTGACGAACTCGTCGAGCGCGGCCGCCAGCCGGCGGATCGCCGACGGAGTGAAGGACGGCGCGATGATCCTGCGCAACCGCTCATGGTCGGCACCGTCCGTGGTGACGACGGTCGGTAACGGAGCCGACCGCAGCAGGATCCCCGAACCGGACGACAACACGTGATGGGCGCGCGCCGCCGCGGTGACATCGGCGTGCCGGGCCAACATCCAGACGTTGAGCTTTTCGTTGACATGCACGGGGTGCGCCCGCAGCCGGGTCAGCGCGGGGTACGGATCAGCGATCGCGGCCGGAGTCGTCGGGTCGAACGTGGTGCGGGCGACGTTGCGCGCGGCGCGGCGGGCGGGAGTGCGGCGCAGATCGCGCAGGGCGCCCTGGCCGATCATCCGGCCGACATCGCGGGCGATGTCCACCGTTGCTGCCATCGATGAGGAAGCCATGTCACGACAATCGCGCGGAATCCGGGCGATGAACATGATTGTCGCGGACATCCATGTGTCTGTTTCGGCCATCCACATGGTCGAAGCAGCCGCCCGTGCCAGGATCGGGCAGATGGTGGCCACCCGATATCCCGCCGGGATCCGGCACGCCGTGACAGTCGCCAGGCGCGCCGGCATTCCCATCCGGCGGCTGCTGGCGGGCACCGGGCTCAGCGAGGACGAGCTACTGGCGGTCGGCTACGTCATCGATCAGGACGCGGAATTCGCCATGACCGCGAATCTGGTGCGCGAGCTCGGCAACCCGGTTCGGGCCGGCATCGACGTCGGGTCGCTGATGACGGTGGGTGACCTCGGCATCTGGGGTTATGCCTTGATCACCAGCGCCACCGGGAACGAGGCGGTGGCGGTCGCGTTGGCCTACATCAGTCTGTCGCCGACTTTGTTTCGGCCACAACACATTCGGTCCGGCGACGAGGTCGTCGTCGTGCTGCGTGATGAACACCTGCCGGTCGACGTGCGCGACTTCTACGCCGGCCGCGATCTGTCTGCGCTGCCGTTGCTGATGCGCACCGCGGGTCTGGAGGCGGCGCGGCTGACCGTCGACACGCGTTTCGTCGGTGCCGCAGGTGACGAACTCAGTGCTGCGCTGACTCCGATCCAGGTGGAATTCGGTGCGCCGCAACACCGCATCCGCTTGCCCGCCGACGGGTTGGACTTCGCACTGCCCAGTGCCGATGCCGTCACCCGGGACGCATGTGCCCGGGAATGCGAGCGGCTGGTGCACGACCGCACCCAGGGGTCGACACTGCGGGCCACCATCCGGTCGCGGTTCGCCAAGACCCCGGGCGCCATCCCGAGCATCGAGGAGTTGGCGGGTGAGCTGCACATGAGCACCCGGACGTTGCGGCGCCAGCTCGACCAGGAGCACACGTCCTACCGGGAGTTGCGCACCGACGTGTCCAAAACCCTGGCCGTCGAACTGCTCAGCGTGGTGGGGCTGTCCGTCACCGAGGTGGCGCGACGACTCGGCTACAGCGACACGACCAGCTTTTCGCACGCGTTCCGCCGCTGGACGGGGCGCGCCGCCAGTGAATACCGCTCGCCTCGGCAGTAGGTCAGAACTTCAGCCGGTCACCGACCACTCGAACGTGCGTCGGCTGCCCGGAATGATGCGCCGAGTAGAACGGATGCAGCAGGACCGGGTGTCGACAATGCGGGCAGGAATGCGCAGGTTGATGCGCAGAAGAGACCGTCAGATGGTGACACGCAGCACACCGGACGACGAACACTCCACCCACCCAGTTCAGCAATCCCAGGTAGATCGCGACAGTTGCGGCCATCCCGAGCACGACGATCAGAGCGACCGTGAGCACCTCGTAAACCGTCATGATCGGACCTCCAACCATGCGTGACGGATGACCCAACGGTACGCGCCCCTCGGTCGGGAAGGAAGGGCATCATCCGAGGTCATCACGCCTTTCTGGCGCGCTTGAAGACCTTCTCCAACTCCTTGCCGCGGATGCCGGTCAGCTCGGCTTTGTGCACCTTGTGCAGCACCAGTGGACAGCGTTTACACCTCGGCTTGCTGCGGCAGCACTTCTTCTTCGGCTTGAGGTTGGTCAGATCGGTCGGCTTCACACCTGTTCCCTCGTCGTTTTCGTGATCGGGTACTCGCACTGCGACAATGGTTGACGTGGATTTTCGCAATGTCGCCATCGTCGCTCACGTCGACCACGGCAAGACAACCCTGGTAGACGCCATGCTTCGGCAGTCTGGCGCATTGACCCATCGTGGTGATGACTCCGTCGAGCGTTTGATGGACTCCGGTGACCTGGAAAAGGAAAAGGGCATCACCATCCTGGCCAAGAACACCTCCGTGCACCGGCACAACGCCGACGGCACGATGACGGTGATCAACGTCATCGACACCCCCGGCCACGCCGACTTCGGTGGCGAGGTGGAGCGCGGACTGTCCATGGTCGACGGTGTGCTGTTGCTGGTCGACGCCTCTGAAGGTCCGCTGCCCCAGACCCGGTTCGTGCTGCGCAAGGCCCTGGCCGCGCATCTGCCGGTGCTGCTGATGGTCAACAAGACCGACCGGCCCGACGCCCGCATCGCCGAGGTGGTCGAGGAAAGCCACGACCTGCTGCTCGACGTCGCCTCCGATCTGGACGCCGACGCCCAGAAGGCCGCCGAGCACGCCTTGGGGCTGCCGACGCTGTACGCGTCCGGCCGCGCAGGCATCGCCAGCTTGACCGAACCCGCCAACGGCGAGAATCCTGACGGCGAGAATCTCGACCCGCTCTTCGACGTGCTGATGGAGCACATCCCGCCGCCCGCAGGCGATCCCGAGGCCCCGCTGCAGGCCTTGGTCACCAACCTCGACGCCTCGGCGTTCCTCGGCCGGTTGGCACTGATCCGGATTTACAAGGGCAAGCTGCGCAAGGGCCAGACCGTGGCCTGGATGCGCGAGGTTGACGGCCTGCCCGTCGTCACCAACGCCAAGATCACCGAACTGCTGGCCACCGAGGGCGTCGACCGCCGCCCCACCGACGAGGCCGTGGCCGGGGACATCGTCGCCGTCGCTGGCATGCCCGAGATCATGATCGGCGACACGCTGGCCGATCCCGAGCACGCCCACGCGCTGCCCCGGATCCACGTCGACGAGCCCGCGATCTCGGTGGTCATCGGCACCAACACCTCGCCGCTGGCCGGCAAGGTGTCCGGTCACAAGCTGACCGCGCGAATGGTCAAGTCCCGGTTGGACTCCGAACTGATCGGCAACGTCTCGATCAAGGTCGTCGACATCGACCGGCCGGACGCCTGGGAGGTGCAGGGCCGAGGCGAGCTGGCCCTGGCCGTACTCGTCGAGCAGATGCGCCGCGAAGGTTTCGAGCTGACGGTCGGCAAGCCGCAGGTGGTCACCAAGACCATCGACGGCAAGCTGCACGAGCCGTATGAGGCCATGACCATCGACTGTCCCGACGAGTTCGTCGGCGCCATCACCCAGCTGATGGCCGGCCGTAAGGGCCGGATGGAAGAGATGGCCAACCATGCGGCGGGCTGGGTCCGGATGGACTTCATCGTGCCCAGCCGTGGCCTGATCGGCTTCCGCACCGACTTCCTGACGCTGACCCGCGGCACCGGCATCGCCAACGCGGTGTTCGACGGTTACCGCCCGTGGGCCGGCGAGATCCGCGCCAGGCACACCGGATCGCTGGTCTCGGACCGCACCGGCACGGTGACCCCGTTCGCGATGATCCAGCTGTCCGATCGTGGCCAGTTCTTCGTCGAGCCCGGTCAGGACACCTACGAGGGCCAGGTCGTCGGCATCAATCCGCGCGCCGAGGACCTCGACGTCAACGTGACCCGCGAGAAGAAGCTGACGAACATGCGCTCGGCGACCGCCGATGTGTTCGTCACGCTCGATCGGCCGCTGGAGTTCGACCTGGAACAGGCCATGGAGTTCTGCGCGAACGACGAATGCGTCGAGGTGACGCCCGAGTTCGTCCGCGTGCGCAAGGCGGAGCTCAGTGCGACCACCCGCGCCCGGACGAAGTCGCGCGAGAAGACCCGCAGTTAACTCGGTCGTTACCCTGAAGGGCGTGCCGACCGGATCCCGCTGCTTGCTCACCACAGGCGCGGTGTTATCGGTGCTGGTCCTGGGCAGTTGCACGGTCAGCCCACCGCCGGCGCCGCAGAGTACGGAGACCACCCAGAGCACGCCTCCGCCGCCGGCCAAGGCCACGCAGATCATCATGGGCATCGACGCCATCGGTGCCGGATTCAACCCACATCTGCTGTCCGATCAGTCGCCGGTGAATGCGGCGATCAGTGCGCTGGTGTTGCCGTCGTCGTTCCGGCCGGTGCCCGATCCGGCCAGCCCGACGGGGTCGCGGTGGGAGCTGGACACCACGCTGCTCGACTCGGCCGAGGTCACCAGCGAGGCCCCCTTCACCGTCACCTACAAGATCCGGCCCGAGGCGCAGTGGACCGACAACGCCCCGATCGCCGCCGACGACTTCTGGTATCTGTGGCGGCAGATGGTCAGTCAGCCCGGGGTGGTCGACCCGGCCGGCTACGACATGATCACCGGTGTGCAGTCGATCGATGGCGGTAAGACCGCCGTCGTCACGTTCTCCCAGCCCTACCCGGCCTGGCGCGAGCTGTTCAACGACATCGTGCCCGCACACATCGTCAAGGACGTGCCCGGCGGATTCCTGGCCGGACTGGCCCGCGCGATGCCGGTCACCGGCGGGCAGTTCCGGGTGGAGAGCATCGACCCGCAGCGCGATGAGATCCTGCTGGCCCGCAACGACCGCTTCTGGGGCAAGCCGGCCGAGCCCGACCAGGTCCTGTTCCGCCGCGCCGGCGCGCCGGCCGCACTGGCCGATTCCATCCGCAACGGTGACACCCAGGTAGCCCAGGTACACGGCGGCGCAGCCGCTTTCGCGCAACTCTCGGCCATTCCCGATGTCCGGACCGCGCGCATCGTGACGCCGCGCCTGATGCAGTTGTTGCTCCGGGCCCAGCAGCCCCAACTCGAGGATTCCCAAGTGCGCAAAGCACTTCTGGGTCTGCTCGACGTCGACCTGCTGGCCGCGGTGGGCGCCGGTAGTGACAACACGGTCACCCTGGCGCAAGCTCAGGTCCGGTCGCCCTCGGATCCCGGCTATGTGCCGACATCGCCGCCGGCGATGACCCAGGACGCCGCGCTGGCACTGTTGGCGGACTCGGGTTATGTGATCGAGCGGGAACCCCCCCAAACATCCATGTCCTCCTCGCCCGCACCCTCGGCCGGGTCGCGGACGTCGACAACGCCCACGCCACCACCCGAGGTGACGCGCGGTCGGATCAGCAAGGACGGCGAGCAGCTGTCTCTGGTGATAGGGGTGGCCTCCAACGATCCGACCGCGGTGGCGGTGGCCAACACCGCCGCCGACCAGTTACGCAATGTCGGTATCGCGGCGTCGGTGTCGGCGCTGGATCCTGTGGTGCTGTACGGGGATGCGCTGGCCAACAACCGGGTTGACGCGATTGTCGGCTGGCACCGCGCCGGTGGCGATCTGGCGACGCTGTTGGAATCGCGGTACGGCTGCCCGGCGCTGGAGGCGACGTCGGTGACACCGGCGCCCGGGCCGGGTTCCACGGGGACCCCGTCCTCCTCACCCGCGCCGACGACCACCACAACCACCGACACGACCACGGCTCCGGCGCCTGCGCCGGAGTCCGGCGAACTCGTCCAGGCGCCGTCGAACCTGACCGGGATCTGCGATCGCAGCATCCAGTCGAATATCGATGCGGCACTGGATGGTTCGAAGGACATCAACGACGTCATCACCGCGGTTGAACCGCGGCTGTGGAACATGTCGACGGTGCTGCCGATCCTGCAGGACACCACGATCGTGGCCGCCGGACCGTCGGTCCAGAACGTCAGCCTCACCGGCGCCGTGCCCGTCGGCATCGTCGGCGATGCGGGGGACTGGGCGAAGGCACCGCAGTAGCTCAGGACAACTGAAGCGGCCCCGCATCGTGGATGCAGGGCCGCTTCTGTTGTGCGATAACGCTGTTAGCCGTCAGTACCGGTGGACTTCTCGCTGGACTTGTCGCTCGCCGTCTTCGTGGCGGGCTTCTTGGCCGGCTTGGGCGACAGGGCCTTCACGGTGTTGTCGACGGACTTCTGGATGCCCGCGGCTGCACCGGTGAGGCCCTTGTTGATGTCCTTCAACCCGTTGGTGAGCTGATCGCCTGCGGTGTCGACCGCCGTCTTCAGCGGCTGCTTCGGCGTGGCCTTGACCGGCGCTGTCGTTGCCGTGGTCTCGGTGTCGGTGTCCGCGACGACGGAGAGCCGGGTCTTCTTCGGCGCGGCGACCTTCGCGGACGTGTCGGTGCTGACGGTGACCGTCTGATCAGCGGACGGCACCTTCGTGCTGGTGACCGCGGTGGTCGCCGTGCTGGCCGCCAGGGTGGTGACCCCACCGCTGACCCCGCCGCCGACGGTGATCGAACCGCCGGCCGCCAGCCTGGCAGCAGCGGCCAACAGACCGGTGGTGATGGCCTGCACCGCGCTGCTGCCGTTGGTGATGGCAGTGACGATCGTGTCGTGGAAGGCCTTGCTGAACTCGGTCACGGCCGTGACAGCGATGCCATTCAGATCGTTGGCCGCCACACCCAGTGCCGCCGTGGCGATCTGAGCCGCAGCGACCACGTCGGCCGGCGTCGGGATGCCCTTGATGGTGACGCTGATGGCAGCACTGAGGTCAGCGCTGGCATGAGCGGCGAGATCCGCCAAGGTGGTCAGAGCGGCACCGCCGAGGTTGATCGTGGTGGCCAGACCGGCCTGCAGTGACGCGCCCAGATCGGCGAGCACCGGCTCAAGCCCCGCGAACGCGGTGACCAGGGCGTGGACGAACGCCTGAGGCGTCGGGAACCCGGCAAGAACGGTCTGCAACGCGGTGCCCAGCTCGCCGGCGCCCGTGAGCAGTCCGGTGAGCGCGGCCTGGAACGCGGTGGTGCCCAGGGCCAGACCGGCGTTGATGCCCCCGGCCAACGCACTGGTCAGGTTCGTCGCGACGGTCTCGCCGGCAGTGATTGCCGCGTTGAGTCCGGGCAGGAAGCCGGCCAGTGCGGTGCTGACCGCCGCGGCGAATTCCGCCGGGGTCGGGAAGGCAGCCACTGCGGCGTTGAACGTCGCGGCCAGTTCGGCACCGGCGTTGGACAGTGCCGTGACGATGGCACCGACGTTCAGGTTGGCTCCCAAGGTGACTGCCGCCTGCAGGGCGACCTGCAGTGCTGCGGACAACGTGGGGCTGATCTGGGCGAACGCGGCGACCAGGGCGTTGACGAACGCGGCCGGGGTCGGGAACGCACCCAGGGCAGCCTCGACGACGGCGGCGAGTTGTCCCGTGCCGACGGTCAATCCGTTGACCAGTGCCTGGAAGGCGGTGGTCCCGGCGGCCAGGCCGGCGTTGATGGTGCTGGCCAGTGCTGCCGACAGGTTGGCGATGACGGCCTGTCCGGTGGACAGCGCTGCGCTGAGTCCCGGGACGAAGGCAGCCAAGGCTCCCGACAAGGCGGCGGCGAATTCCGCCGGGGTCGGGAACGCGGCGATCGCGGCGTTGAACGTCGCGGCCAGTTCGGCCCCGGCGTTGGACAGTGCGGTGGCGATGGCACCCACGTTCAGGTTGGCGCCCAACGTGATCGCCGCCTGCAGGGCGACCTGCAGTGCTGCCGACAACGCCGGGCTGATCTGGCCGAACGCGGTGATCAATGCGTTGACGAAGGCCGCCGGGGTCGGGAAAGCAGCCAGGGCGGCCTGGAACACGGCAGCGAGCTGGCTTGTCCCCGTGGTCAACCCGTTGATCAGCGCCTGGAACGCAGTGGTGCCCGCGGCCAGACCGGCATTGATCGCGCTGGCCAGCGTGCTGGTCAGATTGGCGATCACGGCTTGGCCGGTGGTGAGCACCGCGTTGAGTCCGGGCAGGAAGCCGGCCAGTGCGGTGCTGACTGCGGCGGCGAATTCCGCCGGGGTCGGGAACGCAGCCACTGCGGCGTTGAACGACGCGGCCAGGGCGGCCCCGGCGTTGGACAGTGCCGTGGCGATGGCACCGACGTTCAGGTTCGCGCCGAGGTCGATCGCCGCCTGCAGGGCGACCTGCAGTGCAGCAGACAACGTGGGGCTGATCTGGGCGAACGCGGCGACCAGGGCGTTGACGAACGCGGCCGGGGTCGGGAAGGCGGCGATAGCCGCCTGCAGCACTGCGGCGAGTTGGCCGGTCCCGACGGTCAATCCGTTGATCAGCGCCTGGAAGGCGGTGGTCCCGGCGGCCAGGCCGGCGGTGATGGTGCTGGCCAGTGCTGCCGACAGGTTGGCGATGACGGCCTGTCCGGTGGACAGCGCTGCGGTGAGTCCCGGGACGAAGGCAGCCAAGGCTCCGGAGAGGGCGGCGGCGAACTGTGCCGGGGTCGGGAAGGCGGCGATCGCGGCGTTGAACGTCGCGGCCAGTTCGGCACCGGCGGTAGAGAGCGCGGTGGCGATGGCGGTGAGGTTCAGGTTGGCGCCCAGGGTGATCGCCGTCTGTAGGGCGACCTGCAGTGCTGCCGAGAGGGCCGGGCTGATCTGACCGAATGCGGTGATCAGTGCGTTGACGAAGGCCGCCGGGGTGGGGAAGGCAGCCAGGGCGGCCTGGAAGACCGCGGCGAGCTGGCTGGTGCCGGTGGTCAAGCCATCGATCAGGGCCTGGAAGGCGGTGGTCCCTGCCGCCAGGCCGGCGTTGATGGTGCTGGCCAGTGCGGTCGACAGGTTGGTGATCAACGCCTGGGCTGTCTGGACTGCTGCGCTGAGTCCGGGCACGAATGCGGACAACGCTCCCGACAGGGCTGCGGCGAAGGCGGCCGGTGTCGGGAAGGCGGCGATCGCGGCGTTGAACGTCGCGGCCAGTTCGGCACCGGCGTTGGACAGTGCCGTGACGATAGCACCGACGTTCAGGTTGGCGCCCAGAGTGACTGCCGCCTGCAGGGCGACCTGCAGCGCTGCGGACAGTGCGGGGCTGATCTGCGCGAAGGCGGTGACCAGGGCGTTGACGAACGCTGCCGGGGTCGGGAAGGCGGCGATGGCCGCCTGCAGGACCATGGCGAGCTGGCCGGTACCGGTGGTCAATCCGTCGATCAGCGCCTGGAAGGCAGTGGTTCCTGCCGCCAGGCCGGCGCTGATGGTGCTGGCCAGCGCGTTGGTCAGGTTGGCGATGACGGCCTGGCCGGTGGTGAGCGCTGCGTTGAGGCCGGGGACGAAACCGGCTAGTGCGGCGGTGACGGCGGCGGCGAAGGCGGCCGGCGTGGGGAAGGCGGCGATTGCGGCGTTGAACGTCGCGGCCAGTTCGGCGCCCGCATTGGTCAGTGCGGTCGCGATGGCGCCGACATTCAGGTTGACGCCGATGGTGATCGCGGCCTGCAGGGCGACCTGCAGTGCCGCCGCAAGGCTGGGGCTGATCTGCGCGAACGCTCCGACCAGGGCGTTGACGAACGCCGCGGGTGTCGGGAACGCGGCCAATGCGGCCTGGAAAGCTGCCGCCAGCTGGCCGGTGGTGCTGGTCAGACCGGCGATAAGTGCCTCGAAGGCGGTGCTGCCTGCGGCCAGGCCGGCGTTGATGGTGGTCGCCAGCGCACTCGACAGGTTGGTCAGCACGGCCTGGGCCGCCGAGGCGGCAGCACTCAAGCCGGGCACGACGCTGGAGAGCGCGGTGGTGACGGCAGTGACGAATTCGGCAGGAGTCGGAAACGCGGCCAGCGCTGCGTTGAACGTCGCGGCCAGCGTGGCACCGGCGGCGGCGAGCGCGTTGCCGATGGCGGTGGCGTCCAGCGCGATGCTCACATTGATCGCGGCCTGCAGGGCGACCTGCAGTGCGACCGCCAGCGGGGCATTGATCTGCGCGAACGCGGTGACCAGGGCGTTGATGAACGCTGCCGGAGTCGGGAATGCGGCGATGGCGTTGTCCACCGCGGTGGCCAACGAGCCGCCACCGGCCAGTAGGCCGTCGACGAGCGACTGGAAGGCGGTGTTGCCCGCGCCCACACCGTTCACCAAAGCCGATTGCAGTGCGGTACCCAGCTCGTTGATCGCGGTCTGCGTTGCGGTCACACCGGCGTCGACGCCGGCTTGGACGGGATTCCACAAACCGTTGAGGGCCGCGATGACGTCTGACACCGAGGACAGCGTGACGTCCCCGAGTACGGCGACGATCCGGTCACCCCTGAGGTGAAAGTCGGGAGGCGTCACCTGAATCGGAGCCAAAGCGATCGCGGTGGCCCCGACAACGGCGACTCCGGCGGTCAAATATGACTTAACAGCAACTTCCATGACATCCCCTCAAGGGTTCGACGAGCGTGATCCAGCAAACCGTACCTGAGAATTACGTAAGTGACAATTTGAAAACGCAAGTTTTCTCAGAGATCTCGTAGGCGCTCGCAGAAGTTTGCTGAGGAGATTCACAGATAAGTAGCTGAATCGTTTCAACGAAGTAGCAAGACTGCCGCTGGGCAACCCTTGTGGACATACTGCGAGACTCTCCCAGATTCTGCGCACAGCAAACGTTACTTAGCAGAAGCAAATAGCCGGAACGCGTCGATGATCATGTCGTTGCAGGCCGATCAGCTGTGAGCGCGGCACGACGGGTTGCGTGTCGGTGGGGCAGTGTGCCGCCTTACTCGGCGCCAGACGCCAACCTGGCCTGCGGATGTCCCAACATCCGGCGCGCTAGCTATACCGCGGGCGGCAGCTGCTGGACTACCTGTGTCTTCGCTGAAGCTGACGTCGCCACTGCGTCCTGGCGGCGCCGATGCCGGACAGCGGGCAACAAGGCGGACGGACTGATCCGAAGGGTCGCCAGTCGGCGCTCGGGGCGCGCGGCCGGCACGCCACCGGAAGCGGTTCCGCCAATGTGGTTTTGAAGACACTTTTGCGGGTACAACACGAGCACACCCGTCAGCAAGCCCCTGACTGGTGCTTTCCTCCCTCGCTCGCCCGGAGGTTCGCCCGCCCGTCACAGCTTGTCTTCGCTCACCGATAGCGCTCGCCGGTGCTACTGCGATGACGTTGCTATGCGCTACGCCGATGTCTGCGGCTGACGTAGCTCACTACCAGTCTGCTGGTCGCATGCTGGCAATTGACTGCCAGCCAGTTAACTTCCTGTCTCCGGAGTCCAGCGAAGGCTCATTCGCGGGCGCAACAGTGGGTGGGCTCAGGTATCTCGCTGCGCCGGGTCGCGACGCTCGAGGAGCCGTCGCAGCCCGTGCGCTGTGCCTGCAGCAGCCAAGAAGACGATCAGGAGCCACCAGGGCGGGCGCGCGAGCTCCCAGACGAAGATCGCCGCCCACAGCGGCGCCCGCTGCGTGATGGTCAGGACACCCGTCGCACAGGCCAGCGAGACTGCCGGCACACTGACCTCCAAATCGGTCCAGGCGTTGACGGACAGTGCGATCAACGTGCCCAGCGCAGCACCGGTGGCCAACGACGGGGTGAGTAATCCGCCGACGGCGCCTGCGCGCAGGAACGCCGCGGTGAGCAGTGGCTTCAGCAGCAGGATGATGGCGGCTGCGCCCAGCGTCATGCCGCTGTTGATCGTCACCGTCAGGATGCTCTTGCCGTTGCCCGGCAGCTCCGGCCACCAGTGCGAGCAGATGCCGACCAGCAGTCCCGCCGCGGCGATGGCGGGGATCAGCCGCCACGACGTCGAGACCTGAGCCGGTCGGGCCAGAGACATCAGCCGGTTGAACAACAGCCCCACAGCGAGTGCCAACGGCGCCACCAGGATTGCGAGCACAGTGAGTAGGTACGACAAGTGGGGATCGGGCCAGGCCAGGGGAGTGGCGTCATGGGTGATCGGTGACGCGACAGCGACGCCGAGGCTGGAGGTGATCAGCGCCGTGCCCAGCACGCGGGGATGCCAGGAGTGCAGCAGGATCTGGGCGGCGAACAGAGCCCCGCCCACCGGGACGCTGTAGACGGCTCCGAGTCCTGCACCGGCCGCGCAGGACAACAGAATCTCCCGATCGCGCGGCGTCAGTGCGCCGCCGATGGAGGTCCACCGCGAAATCCCAAGGTCGCCAAGGGCTGCCGAGAATTGCCGCGGCGCACCTTCGCGGCCCAGGGAAGCGCCCGACCCGACGATGAGCACCTGCAATGCCGCGTCGAGCGTCATCACCAACCGGGGCAGCGGTTTCGGCGAGGTGATCGCCTCGGTGAGAGCGGGGACCACCGCCCGGCGTCGCAGCACCCACCAGCCGCAGCCGGCCAGCGCGCCGCCGACCATCGGACCGAGCGCACGACGGACCGGACTGCTGCCCGAAACTCCTTCGAGCAGGGTGCCGAAGGAATAGTGATAAGTCAGGTGTTCGATCCAGTGCAGCAGCACCGTGGTCGACGCTCCTGCCGCGCCGGCGAGTAGACCGATCAGCACCACCGCAGATCCGTATTCGAGCTGCCGCCGCGTCACCGGCTGAATGTATGCGACCGACGTACCGCCGACGGGTCAAAGCGCGCTGCCGGTCCGCCCGTCTGAACCGGTGAAACAGTAAAGTGGCCCGATGCCGTTCGATGGCCCTCCCCGGCTGCTCTTCGTACACGCCCATCCCGACGACGAGAGTCTGAACAACGGCGCCACCATTGCGCATTACGCAGCCCACGGCGCCGAAGTACATGTGGTGACGTGCACGCTCGGCGAAGAGGGCGAGGTCATCGGCGAACGCTGGGCCCAGCTCGCCGTCGACCACGCAGACCAGCTAGGCGGGTTCCGGATCGGTGAACTCACCACCGCGCTGGGTCTGTTGGGTATCGGCGACCCGATTTTCCTTGGGGGAGCTGGACATTGGCGGGACTCCGGCATGGCGGGTACTGAGCCGCGTTCGGGCGCACGACGGTTCGCCGAGTCAGATGACCATGAGGCCGTGGGTGCCTTGGTCGAGATCATCCGGGACTTGCGGCCGCACGTCGTCGTGACCTACGACCCCTACGGCGGGTATGGCCACCCGGACCATATCCGGGCCCATCAGGTCACCACCGCCGCCGTCGGCGCCGCAGGTGGCGACGAGTATCCCGGCGAGCCGTGGGCCGTACCGAAGTTCTACTGGACGGTGATGGCGGCCAGTGCGTTCGACGCCGCCGTGCGCGGGATCGACGAGCACGACCTGCTGCCCGGCTGGGAGTTGGCGTCCGCGGCGGAGGAACGTGGATACGACGACGCTCGAGTCACCGCCGTCGTCGACGCGACGGCCGCACTCGACGCGAAAGTCGCGGCGCTCGGCGCCCATGCGACGCAAGTGGTGGTTGGGCCCACCGGCCGCGCCTGTGCGTTGTCGAACAATCTGGCCCTACCGATTTCCGGTCTCGAGCACTACATCTTGGTCAGTGGCACTGCGGGCGCGACCGACGATCGAGGCTGGGAAACCGATCTGCTGGCCGGTTTGCGATAGCGGGGCTGGATACGAAAGCGCCGGCGGGGCTGCCCCCTCTGCAGCCCC
>JBEVHL010000740.1:0-5485 GCA_040511255.1 Mycobacterium sp.
CAGCCCGGCCCAGCGGACATATTCGATCCGCGGATCGGCATCGAGCCATTCGGCGACGGTGCGGGCGTTGGCGACATGCGCGGCCATCCGCTGCGGCAACGTCTGCACGCCCTGCAGCAACTGGAACGCCGACTGCGGGGCCAGCGCGGCGCCCAGATCACGCAGCTGCTCGCTGCGGAGTTTGGTCAGGAAGCCAAATTCGCCGAAGTTGCCCCACCAGCTCAGCCCGCCGTACGCCGGAACCGGGTCGGTCAGCTGCGGGAAACGTCCTGCGCCCCAATCGAATTTGCCAGATTCGACGACGATGCCGCCCAGCGTCGTGCCGTGTCCGCCGAGAAATTTCGTCGCCGAGTGCACGACGATGTCGGCGCCGTGTTCGATCGGCCGGCACAGCGCCGGGGTGGCGACGGTGGCGTCGAGTACCAGGGGCACCCCGGCCTGGTGGGCCACGGCCGCCAGTCCGGCGATATCGGCGATCTCCCCGGACGGGTTCGCGATCACTTCGGCGTACACCAGCTTGGTGCGGTCGGTGATGGCCGCCGCGTAGTCGGCCGGGTCGGTGCCGGGCACGAACGTGGTCTCCACCCCGAACCGGCGCAGCGACACATCCAGCTGTGTGACCGTGCCGCCGTACAGGCTGCCCGCCGCGACGATGTGGTCCCCGGCGCCGGTCAGGGCGGCGAAGACGGCGAACTGGGCCGCCAGCCCGCTGGCGGCGGCCACCGCGCCGATACCACCCTCCAGGCTCGCGACGCACTCCTCGAGTGCCGCCACGGTCGGGTTGGCGATCCGACTGTAGATGTTGCCGTACTTCTGCAGTGCGAACAGATTGCCTGCGTCCTCGGTGTTCTCGAAGACGAAGCTGGCGTTCTGATAGATCGGGACGACCCGAGCGCCGGTCTGCGGGTCGGGGCGCTGGCCGGCGTGTATCGCGCGGGTGGCCAGGCCGAAGGATCGTTGAGTCACGGGTCACGAGCATGGCAGGCGTCGCGGCCCCGTCAACACATACCCGCGGGCAGATTCGAAAGTGGCCTCAGACGCGGTAGCTCAACAGCTGGTCGGCCAATTCCCTCGGGTGGCTCAGCGCAACCAGATGCCCACCCGGCACCACATCGAGACCAAGCCCCAGCCTGTCCCGCACCACCCGCCGCTGGAACTCGACCGGGAACAGCCGGTCGTCGCTGCTCTGGATCACCGCGGTCGCGACGTCCGGCCACCCTGCCAGCGGCCAGGGCTGCTCGAGCGGCCCCTCGGACTGTTCGGGTTCACCCGCTGCCATGGCCGCCTGCCGCACCGGCGCAGGGACGTCGTGGAAGAAGTCCTCGACCTCGTCGAAGATGGTGCGGCCCAGCCCGAGTCCCGCCAGGTGTTCGACCATGGCCGGCTTCTGGCCGGTGGCCTCCCACCACTGGCTGAAGGATTCGCCCGGCGCCGGGACCATCGGGTTGACCAGTACCAGCAGATTCGTCGGGAGCCGCGCGGCGACCAGGGGAGCGGTAAACGCGCCCAGCGACTGCCCCACCAGGACCAGCGGGCCGGTCGCATCGGGCACCGCCGCGCAGACACAGTCGGCGTACTCCGCCAGTCCGGCGGCCGGGTCGGCGGCGGGCAGGTCGACGGCGATGACGCGGTGGCCTGCCGCGGACAGCAGCGGGACGACGCGGTGCCAGTACCAGGCCTCACCTCCGGCGCCGGGGATCAGGACGTAGGTGCGAGCCGTCATCTGCGGAAGCGGGCGGGGTCAGCCCGCGGTATTCGGGCGGTGGGAGCGCATCTTGGCGAATCGGTCCGACAGCCGGCGCATCCGGATCATCAGTGAGGCAGGCGGGCTGACGCTGCCGTCGAGATATACGGCGAGATCAGCCGACGGCACCCCGATGCGGGAGGCGAATTCCTGCTCGCTCAGCCCCGACCGGTCCAACAGCAGCCGGACGTGCCGGGCGGCCTCGGCGCGTTCATTGGCCTCCAGATGCTGTCTGCTGCGCACCAGCACTTCGGACAGCGCGGTGGAGATCCCGCGGGGTTCGGCGTGTTCGAGGACTTCCTCAACCTGTCGGGCGGTGCGGCCGAACGGATCACGCTTGATCGCGACGACGATTCGCTGCCAGATGGTGATATCGCCGGTCTCCAGCGCGGACCTGATCGCGGACGTCGGCCAGAACTCCACCGGGCGGTCGGCGTCGTGGGCGCGAGCCTCGGACCCCTCGGACTCGAACTCTGGGTGGCGGGCAGCCTCGCTGGGAGCCAACGTCACCTCGCCTCCTCCAGCATCGCCACGGCCACCGACAGGCACCGCTGCCTGACCCGATCCCAGTCGGCCACCCCGTCTGATTCCGGGGTCTCGTCCGTATCGGACGGATCTGGATCGGCAAGCCGACGGACCAGTTGGGTGGCGACCCATTGTCTGTTAGATAGTTGACCACAGTAATACCGGTCCATCCCGGCCAGCACCACCGCGGCGGTCTGCGGGTCCATCGCGTCGCACAGATCGGCGAATTCGGCGTAATCGCGGCTGCTGTTGCGGCACATGATGAGATAGCCCTTGAGCCGCAGAGTTTCCGCGCCGGTGGGGATCTGCAGGCGGTCCCCGGTGGGCAGCTGGACGTTGGTGGTTTCCATCGGGCTGCTGCGTTGCAGCGCCGACTTGCCGAAGTACGAGACGTGGTCGGCCTCGGCACTGAGCGCATCCAGCGCGACGGACAGCCGGCCGCGCCACATGGTCACCGGATGTACCGGTCGCGCAGCCCGGCCCGAGCTTCTGGTCTTGGTGCCGGTGCTGCCGTTGCCGGACGACCGGCCGGTACCGCGGGTCAGCGCCGCACCGATGCGGGCCTGCGCCGCCTTGTGGGCTCTGGCATCGTCGCTGCCCTTGACCTTGCCGTGCAGATCTCCGAGCCCCGCACAGCCGCTGAACGCCAGCGGATCGGCGACGGTGATGGCGTCGGGCGCAAGGTGTTTGAGCTTGGCCGCGGACTTGACCACCATGCGCAGATCGCCGCTGGGGGCGACCAGTGCCGAGATGTCGTCAGGGATGATGACCAGGTCACCGAGGTCGACCTTCGGCAGCGGCTTCTCGAAGTCGACCGACGGCAGGATGCGGGCCAGCCAGTTCGGCAGCCACCAGTTCCACTGGTCGAACATCGCCATCAGGGCGGGCACCAGCACCAGCCGGACGACGGTGGCGTCCACCGCGATCGCCACCGCACAGGCGACGCCGAGCTCGGCGACCAGCGGCATACCGGCGAAGGCGAAACCGATGAACACCGCGATCATGATCAGCGCGGCGCTGGTGATGGTCCGCGCGCTGGTGGACACCCCGTAGGCCACGGCGTCGCGGGTGTCGCCGGACTGCAGGAAGCGTTCCCGGATGCGGGTCAGCAGGAAGATCTCGTAGTCCATCGACAAGCCGAACGTCAACGCCAGGACCAGCGGCGGAATGGTGCTGTCGATCGAGCTGAGCGGTTCGAAGCCGAGCCCCTCCAGCCAGCCCCACTGGAAGATCATCACCAGGCTGCCGTAGGCCGCCGCCACCGACAGCACCGTCATCACGACGCCCTTGAAGGCCAGGAACACCGAGCGCACCGAGATCAGCAGCATCACGAACGCGATCAGCGAGACAAAGGCGAACACCAGCGGTTCGGTCTTGCTCACCCGATCGTCGAAATCCTTGATCAGCGCGGTCGGACCGCCGACGTCCACGGACGCGGCATTCGCGCCGGGCACCTTCGGTAGCTGGGCGCGTAACCAGTCGACGGTGTTGCGGGCCGCCAGGTCCTCCGGGTCGACCGAGAGCACGCCGCTCAACAGTGCACTGCGGTTGTCGTCGGCGAACTCCGGCGGCGATACCGACACCACGTTGATGGCGCGGCCCATCTCCTTGGCGATGTCGTCGACGACCTGGCTGTGTGGCGGTGTGTTCGCGCTGCCGTCGGGGAAGGTGATCATCACCCGGACGGGTCCCAGGGCACCCGGGCCGAGCGCCTCGGCCGCGGCGCTGACGCCGCCCCGAATCTCGTGCGAGGCCGGGAACTGCCGCAGCATGCTGTTGCCCATCACCATGGAGAACGCCGGGGCTGCCAACACCAGCAGGAACACCGTGGCACTGAGCGCGGACAGCCACGGCCTGCGCATCACCCACCCGACCCAACGGGTCCAGAACCGGGACTGCGTCGTCTCCACCCGACGTCCCCAGTGCAGTAACCGGGAGCGCTTCGCGGCGGCCCGGCCGAAGGTCGCCAGGACCGCGGGCGTCAACGTCGTCGCGGTCAGTACCGCCACCGCGACGGCCAGGATCGCGCCCGTCGCCATCGACGCCAGCACCGGGGTGTGGATCAGATAGATACCGGTGACCGACGCGATCACCGTCAGCCCGGACAGCAGGACGGCCAGGCCGGAGGTGGCCATCGCGGCGTCGGTCGCCTGTTTCGGGTCGCGGCCTGCGCGTAGTTCCTCGCGGAACCGCATCAGGATGAACAGTGAATAGTCGATGGCCAGCGCGATGCCGAACATCGACACCGTCGACGTGACGAACACCGACATGGTGGTGAACATCGACAGGAAATAGACCAGGCCCATGGTGATGACCACGGTGGTGATGCCGAGCACCAGCGGGATCGCGGCCGCGGCCAGCGAGCCGAAGACGGCGAGCAGCACGATGAGGACGATCGGCAGGTTCCACTGCTCGGCCTCGGCGATGTCGTGTTTGGTGGCCTGCGATGCCGCCGCCCCGAGGGCGCCCTGGCCGATCACGTAGGTCCGGACTTTGCCGTCCTGCAGCTCACCCGGCTGATCGCCGTCGATGCCGACTTTTTCGCGCAGCTGTTTGGCGATGTCGACGGCGCCGGTGTTGTTGAAGTCCAGTTTCAGCGACACCACGTAGGGCCGGTCGGGCTGCGGAGCCGGCTGGACGGGGTTGGGCACGATGGTGACGCTGGGGACTTCGGCCGCCATGCGCTCGAGCGAGGCAACGGCCGCGGTCATGTCGGCGTAGGTGGCGTCCGCGCGCGGTGCGGCCACGAGCGCCAGGGGAGAGGCGCCTTCATTCGGGAAGTGGTCTTCGATTTGGTACTGGATATTCAGTGACTGGGAGCCCGCCACCTCGAAGCCGCCACCGCTGAGATTGTCGGACTGCGTCAGGGTCAGCCAGATGGCCGGCACCGTGGCCAGCAACCAGGCAGCAAAGACGAGCCAGCGGAACCTTCGCAGGTTGCTGCTCAGCCGCATCATGAACTGCTGGATGGTCTCTCCCCGCATTCTCCCCGAATGGCGTCAGGTGAGCGTACCGCAGCAACCTTGGTGCGCTGCGCGTTGCGACAGCTCTGAGCTGCGGCTACCCCTGGCCGGGGTGCTATTCGGGCGGGGCGCAATTGCTGGCCGGGCCCGGCACGGCAAGTGCCGCCGGTCTTCGGCCGGACCGGGATGACCTGCAAATTCGCTGGACCAATTGGCGACAGGTTCGGATCGGGTGGCAGGATTGCGCTCGGCC
>JBEVHL010000741.1:0-4665 GCA_040511255.1 Mycobacterium sp.
GGGCGGGTGATTGCGTCGCTGGCCACGACATGACCACCACCGCCCCGCTGCGCAGTACCGCCGTCACCGCCCGAGTCGGTGTGTGGCTGGGCGTGGCGGTGGCGGTGTGCTTCGCCACCGGCTTGATCAGTCACTTCATCCAGCACCCGCAGCCGTGGTTTCTCGCGGTCTGGCCGACGCATCCCGTCTGGCTCTACCGCGTCACCCAGGGCCTGCACGTCATCTCGGGCATCGCGGCGATCCCGCTGCTGGTGGTCAAGCTGTGGTCGGTGTGGCCCAAGCTCTTCGAACGGCCCATCTTCGGTGGCCTGACCCGGCTGCTCGAGCGCGGCTCGATTCTGGTGCTGGTGGCGGCGATGATCTTTCAGCTGTCGACCGGGTTGATGAACATCGCCCAGTGGTACGCCTTCGGCTTCTTCTTCACCACCGTGCACTACGCGATGGCCTACGTCGCCGTCGGTGCCGTCGCGGTGCACATCGCGGTGAAGCTGCCGGTGATCCGGCGGGCGCTGGGTGAGCCGGTCGAAGAACTGCCGACCGCGGGTGGGCCCAGTCGCCGCACGGTGCTGCGGGGCACCTGGCTGGCGGTCGGGCTGGCCACGGTAGTGACTGCGGGACAGACCATTCCGTGGCTGCGAAAGGTCTCGGTGCTGGCACCGCGCTCCGGTGACGGCCCGCAGGGGGTGCCGGTGAACCGGTCCGCGGTCGCCGCTGGCGTGCTGCAGAGCGCCCGGTCGCCGGACTACCGGCTGACGGTGGTGAACGGCCCGACGACGCGGACGTTCACCGTCGCGCAGCTGGCCGCGCTGCCCCAGACCACCCGTTCCCTGCCGATCTCCTGCGTGGAGGGGTGGAGCGTCAACGCCGAGTGGACCGGCATCGTGCTGGCCGATCTCGTCGCGGCCGTGGGGGGCACGTCGGATGCCGACGTCCGGATGATCTCCCTGGAGCCGCCGGGCCCGTACTCCCGCACCACGTTGCCGGCCCGGCACGCCCGCGACGCGCAGACCCTGATCGCACTGCAGGTCAACGGAGCGGTGCTCGATATCGACCACGGCTATCCGTGCCGGCTGATCGCACCCACCAGACCCGGTGTGCTGCAGACCAAATGGCTCACCCGCATCGAGGTGGTCTCGTGATCGCCGTGCGGGGGATCCTGATGCTCGCCGGGGTGGCGCTCGGCCTGTACGGAGCGACGCTGCTCTGGGACAACTCTTCGGCCATCCTGGTGCGGATCGTGGTCTGGGCCGCAGCGGGGGTGGTGTTGCACGACTTCGTCTTCGCACCGGTCAGCGCGGCGCTCGGCTTCGCGGGCCGGCGGGTCATTCCCCGGTCGTGGCGGCCGCCGGTTGGGGTGGCGGCGCTGTGCAGCGTGGTGCTCGGCCTGCTGGCCATTCCGGTGTTCGGTCGGCCGGGGGCGCACGCCGACAACCTGACGGTGCTGGACCGCGACTACCCGGTGGGGCTGTGGGTGTCGCTGGCGATCGTCTGGGCCTGCGTGCCGGTGTATCTGCTCGCGACGCGGCTGCTACCAGTTCGTGAAGATGAGATGGTTGATCAGCAAGGCGCCCACGACGTTGACGGCCAGCCACCAGCGGTGTGAGCGGGGCGGCAGCAGCGCGGGCGCCGCAGTCAGCCAGATCATGAACGGCAGCCAGATACGTTCGGTCTCCGCCTTGCTCAGCATCGACAGATCGGCGCACAGAATCGCCGCACCCGCGGCCAGCACCAGCAGATTCAGCCCGGCCCGGTGCCGGATCGCGGAGATGTCGAAGGCGCGGCCGATACCCGCCACACTGCCGAATCCGATCGCACACACCACCGACGCCAGGTTCGCCCAGCTCCAATACTGGAAGGGCCGGTTCAACGCGATGCCCTGCCAATAGCGTTGCTGGACAAGCTGATAGCCGTCGAACCACCAGAATCCGGCCCGCGCGAACACACCCACCACCACCAGGGCGGCCGGTGCGGCCACCGCCAGCACCCGCAGCGCCACCCGCCAGTTCGCCGCGCAGATCAGCACCGCCACCGCGGGCAGCGCCATCAGTGCGAGGCCGTAATTGAGGAAGATCGCCCACCCCAGCACCAGGCCCGCGGCCGCCGCTGCGACACCGGGGAACCGGACCGTCCTACTGACCGCCAGCGCCAGCAGCGCGATACCCCAGGCCGCCACCCCGGCGAAGTAGCCGTCGGCGGACACCGCGATCCAGATGGCCGTCGGCGCCACCGCCACGAACGGGGCGGCCCGTCGGGCTGTCTGCTCGTCGGCCAGCGCCCGCACCGCGACGATGATGGCCGCGGCCGCGCTGGACCCGATCAGGACCACGAACGCGCCCGCCCAGGCCCCGCCGCCCAGCCCGATGCGGTCCAGCCACACGAACGTCAGCAGCGCACCCGGCGGGTGCCCCGACACGTGGGTGATCCACGAGTCCGGCTGGAAGTCCACGATGCGCCGGGAGAACGTCCGCAGTGCCTCGGGGATGTCGGTGATGGTCGGCACCTGCCGCAGGTATTCGTGCCGGGCGACCAGCCTGCCGGCGAAACCGCGCTCCCACCCGTCGACCATCGCCAGCGAGAACGCCCAGGCTGCCGACGTCGCCCACGCCACCAGGGTCAGTGCCCGCCAGCCCAGCCGTTGCGCCAGGCCGGGACCCCACCACACGGCCGCGACGCCGATCGCGATGGCAGGCGCCGTGCCCCACCCGACGTGGGCTTCCCACCAGCCGAAGATCGGCGCGGTGTCCGAGAAATCGTGAAGCTGCTGGGCGTTCATGTTGATCAGCGGGGTGACCATCCCCAGATGAAGACGCTTGACGGTGAACGCCGCCAGCACCAGCACGACGGCCAGCGCCACTGCCACGATGGGGGCTGCGTGTCTTCTGAGCCCTGTCACGCCTTCTCACACTATGGCCCGCAGCCGGGGGACCCCCTGACGATTCGGTGACGTGGTCGTTGAAGACTGGTCGACATGGCTGTGCCGCAGGAACCGGAACCCGGGCCGGAACCCTTGCCGCCCGACCATTCCGTGCGCCGGGTGCTGGAGCTGTCGGCGCCGATCGGGCTGGCGTTCATCCCGCTCGGCATGGCGCTGGGCTTCCTGGTGGTGCACGCGGGCCTGCCGTGGTGGTGGGCGCCGGTCTTCGCCGCCGTCATCTATGCGGGGTCACTGGAATTCCTGATGGTCGGCCTGGCCGCGACGGCCGCCCCCATCGCGACGGTCGCGCTGACCACGTTCATCGTGAATTCGCGCCACGTGTTCTATGCGCTGTCGTTCCCGCTGGACCGGGTCAAGAGCACCTGGGGAAAGCTGTACAGCACCTACACGCTGTCGGACGAGGCGTACGCGGTCGGGGTCGCCCCCGAGGCACGGACCTGGACCAGCCGGCCGATCCTGACCATGCAGCTGACGTTCCAGCTGTTGTGGGTCACCGGCGCCGGGCTCGGCGGCCTGGTCGGTGAGGCGCTACCGATCGACCGCCTCGAAGGCTTGGACTTCGCACTGACGGCGCTGTTCATCGTGCTGGCCATCGACGCCTACCGGCAGCGGCCCGATCGGGTGACGGCACTGGCCGCCGCGGTGTGCGCGGTGCTGGCCTGGCTGGTGGTGCCGGGGCAGCTACTCGTTGCGGCGTTCGCCGCGTTCACCGGTGTGCTGCTGGTGCGCCGGGCAGTCGAAGGGCGCGGGCGTGCCTGAGCTGTCCGGGAATGCCTATATCGCCGTGCTCGTCGGGGTCAGCGCCGCCGTCACGTGGGCCCTGCGGGCGCTGCCGTTCGCCGCGCTGGCGCCGATGCGGGGCAGTGCGGTGGTCAAATACCTCAGCGTGCACATGCCCGTCGGGGTGATGGTGATGCTGACCATCTACACCCTGCGGACCGCAGCGCAGGGCGGCGGCCTGAACGTGGCGTGGCTGGTGGTCGGGGTGGTGGTCACCGCCGGGCTGCATCTGTGGCGCGGCCAGGCGCTGCTGTCCATCCTGGTCGGCACCGCCACCTACGTCACGCTGATGTCGGTGTGGTGATTTCGGCGCGCTGCGTCGCGCTCACCGCGTAAAAGCGCGCCCGGATCACCCGTTGTCGCGCCACTTGACCATCTGCTCCAGTGTGGTGAAGTCGTAACCGTCAGCGCTGGAATGCATCTGGATCATGAAGACGGTGGCGCCGGCGCCGCGGAAGATATCGGCGTCGCTACCGGACTGCCACGGCACCATCCGCTCGATATCGGCGTCAGCGCGCCCGGCCTGCACGGCAAGCTCACCCACCCGTGCGCTGGCCGCCCGGAACTGCTCGATCGGCAGGTAGACATGCCAGATGTCGGCGTAGCGCGCCACATTGGGCATGGTCCGGGTCGGACCGCCGCCGCCGATGAGGATCGGGATCTTGCGCACCGGAGGCGGTACCAGGTGCTGCAGTCGGTGCTCAATGCGGGCCAGCGCCTGGTCCATCAGGTCCATCCGGGATTTCAGCGTGCCGAAGTCGTAACCGTATGAGGTGTAATCCTTTTCGTACCAGCCGACGCCCAGGCCGAGGATCACCCGGCCGCCACTGATGTGATCGACCGTGCGTGCCATATCCGCCAGCAGGTCCGGATTGCGGTAGCCGACCCCGGTGACCAACAGACCGATCTCGGCGCGGGTGGTGATCTCACCCCAGGAGGCCAATGCGGTC
>JBEVHL010000742.1:0-2718 GCA_040511255.1 Mycobacterium sp.
CGCTGGGCGTTTCCTGTCAGGGAGAAGACATCGACGGCACCCAGTCGGATCTGCGCGAGCCGGCCAGAGGGGCAGTCGGCGCCAATCGGTCGACTCCGCAGTCCGCGGAACCGCCCGTCGAGGAGCCGACCCCACCCGGATCCGTCCACCGCTGAATCCTGCACGCTCGCGAGACTACGAGCACCGTCTGGTAAGACGCTCGGAAAGAACTGTGAACCGATCCGCAGCTAGTCCATCTGCTCGCCGGCAGGCACCCTGCCCCGGGTGTCCGCGAGATTCCTGACGAGTTGTTCGTCGGGCGCCTCGACGCCGACCGGCTGCGGGCACTGTTCACCCACGCCATGCCCGTCACCGGGATGGACCACGTGTGGCTCGGCGGACCGCGGCGCAAGCTCGACGCCGCCCGCGAGGTGCTGGCCGAATTCGACAAGCCCGCCCAGAACGTGCACTTCGAACTGTTTTACGTCGACGCGCCGCCCCGCAGCAGGTTACTCAACCGTCCCATCCTGGAGGAGGGAATGATGGCCACCACCCCGACTTCCGAGTCCGCCGCACTGACGCCTGGCGACCTCGCTGTTCGCAAGGTGTTGGGACATCTATGAACTCGGCCGGCGGCCCAGCCTTGTCATGGCGATGATGATGGTTGGAGGGGTGCTGCATCATATTCACGCCATGGTTGGTGTGACAAGTGCCACATGCCCAAGGTGTACATGTTCTGTGGCAACCGCCGTTTCTTTCAGCAGATAGCTGGGTGGAGCCGCCAGATCGATGAACCCTGAGGGCTTTTCGGCCCGGTGGTCCGACCGCTGAGGGAGAGGATCATCCGTTGGTGAAGGCAAGCGGCGCGTCAACCGAGTCGGGTCCCACGAAAGTATCAACTTTCGTTCGCTCGATTGGGGCATTCGAACGATGGCTCTTCCGCCATGCTGAGCGAAACCCGATGCAGTTCACGGTCGTTGCAGAGTTTGACCGATGTCTCAACACCGAGCGCTTGCAACAGTCATTGCTGACCGTGCAGCGACGGCATCCGTTGCTCTCGGTGCATGTCGAAGAGAATCCCGAATCGAGGCTTGGCTTCTATCGGTCGACGCCGATCGCGCCGATTGGCGTGACCGTCCGCAGCTGCGGCGACGGCGATTGGGCACCGTTGGTGAGTGCGGAACTCGCCCACCCTTTCGACCGATCTCGTGCGCCACTGTTCCGGGTCGTAGCGGCTTACGGGCCAACGCAGACAATCGTACTTCTGACCTTCGATCACACTGTTGCGGACGGTATCTCGGCACTGGTCATTCTCGACGACATAGTCGCTGCCCTGAACGATCAACCGCTGCCAAACTTGGTCGTACCCGCGTCACAGGAACAAAAAATCGACGAAGTGTTGGCGGGCGTCGATCCGTTCGGTGACTCGGAGCTTCCTGAGCCCGATGCACGGATGTCCGTGCCTTGCGCGCTGAGACAGACCGATGAGACGCTGACGCTGGCTCAAGGACTTGCCATGTCCGAGTTGGACGGCGTGCGGTTGGTGCAACGCTGTCGCACCGAGCATACGACTGTGCATGGAGCGATTGTGACCGCGGCGTCTCGTGTACTTAGCGTAGACACCCAGAAGGATTTCTTGAGGGTTGATACCCTGATCAACTTCCGATCGCACATCGATGTGTTGGACGACTGCGCCGTTTACTTCACTGCTAGTTGCGTCGGCGTGGCGCCGTCGGAGCTGTCTTTCTGGCGCCAGGCGCGTGCTGTGACAACAGAATTGGCGGTGGCGAGGTCGCCGCGAGGAATCGTGACGAGTTCGAAGGGGATGCGTGAAGCGATGCCGATCGACGCGGAGGTCGAGGACGCTGAGCGAGTTTTCACGAACCTCGTACCTCACGAGTTGGTGGTCAGCAATCTCGGTGTGTATCAAGGAATCCCGGATTCAGCGATACGCCCGACGGCCGTATGGGGACCCTTTGTACAAACCCACGTCGACGGCGAGCTCGTGATAGGTGTGGTGACGTTCGAGGGCCAGCTGCGAATAACCGCATGCGGGTTCACCCTGAAACCAGACTTCCTGGAACGCGTTCAGCGCGAGCTATTGGCGGCCTGCGCCTAATGAACCGGCGGTAACCGCCGGGGGGTCCGAGCCGGCAAGGTTTCAATCGACCGCGCCGTGGATACCTTTCCGGCCCATGCCAATACGCCGACACACGTCCCACCGTCACCCGAAAGTGCGTCGCCTGGGTCCCAGTCCGGCTACCACGGATCCCGCGTGGAGCCGTTTTCGATCAGGAAACGCGGCATCGGGGGTTCCGGTCTTCATCCGACTGTGAAGTGCAGCGCACGGAAGTACCGCGTAACCAAAGTCTCACACCGTAATTCAGCACACACCCATTATGAGTCCCACCCGAAAGGTCCTGTCATGAATGTTCGCACGTCCGTCGTCGTGCAATCCGTCTCGACGTCCGAAGACTTGGTGGCACGGGCGGTGGCCTTGCAGCCGCTGTTACGCAGGCACGCCGGGTATGGAGACGTGCATCGGCGCCAGCCCGACGAGGTGATCGATGCGCTGACCGAGGCGGGACTCTTCGGTCTGTTGGTACCCAAACGATTCGGCGGCCAGCAGGCGAATCTGCGCACTCTGCTGGACGTGACCGAGGCGTTGGGCGAGGTCGACGGCTCGGCTGCCTGGGTGGTCAGCCTGGGTTCGGTGGCGGGCTGGCTGGTCGGCCTCGC
>JBEVHL010000743.1:0-3857 GCA_040511255.1 Mycobacterium sp.
CGGGCGCGCATCGCCAGATCCAGTGTCATCGGACCGTATTCGACGAGTACGCCGCCGTCGCCGGCCCGACGCAGGGTGACGTCGGTGCCGTCCTTGGCCGAATACCGAGTCAGCACACCGTCATCGGAATCGCTCGACGAGGAGATCACCGTCGGGAACGAAGCGCGGCGGTCGACATCCAGGCTACGCATCGACGGTGCCCGGTCGGCGCGAACGGGCACGAACCGCACCGCATCGCCCGGTGCCATCTGGCCGAGCTTCCAGCGATCCCCGACGGCCACCGTGACCGGGCAGACGAACCCACCCAGGCTGGGTCCGTCGGGGCCGAGCAGAATGGGTGTGTCGCCGGTGAAATCAAGGGCGCCAACGCAATAGGCGGTGTCGTGGATGTTCGACGGATGCAGACCGGCCTCGCCGCCGTCGGTGCGGGCCCACTGCGGTTGGGGACCTTCGAGGCGGACACCGGTGCGATCGGAGTTGAAGTGCACGCTGTAGTCGGTGCCGATGAGGGTGTCGATATCGGCGCGGGTGAAGAACTCCGGAGCGCCGTGCGGACCTTCGGTGACGGCGAGCTCCCAGCGATGGCCGATACTCGGCTGTTCTTCGATGGCCGCTCTGGCATCGCGGTCCGGTCGTAGCTCATGCGGTCCCGCATCGGCGCCCAGCGCCAGTGTGTCGCCGGCGCGCAGGGATCTGCCCTCATGTCCGCCGAACGCGCCCATGGTGAATGTCGCTGTGCTGCCCAGATATTCGGGCTCAGACAGGCCGCCCGCGACCAGCAGATAGCACCGCATTCCCGGCCCGGTGACCATCCCGACTTCGAGCACGCCGCCGGCCGGGATGGTGATGGACTGCCATTGCGGCACGGTGGCGCCGTCCAGGGTGATCGGCACCGGCGCACCGGTCACGCAGACGCGGCCGCCGTCGGGAAACCGCAGGGCCGGTCCGCCGCGAGTGCACTCCAGGCCGGGGGCACCTTCGGGGTTGCCGAGAACGCGGTTCCCGAGCCGGAAGGACAGGTCATCCATCGGCCCGGAGGGTGGGACGCCGATGTGCCAGTAGCCGATTCGGCCGGGCCAGTCCTGCACCGTGGTCATCATGCCGGGGCTGAGCACCTCGATGGTGGGACTCACGTCGACGAGATGACCATGCGGACGGGTGTCGGGTTGAACCCGTTGCAGGGATTGTTGATCTGGGGGCAGTTCGACACCAGCACCAGGGTGTCGGTCTCGGCGCGCACTGTCAGCGATTTGCCGGGACCGGAGAGGCCGTCGACGATGCCCAGGGTGCCGTCGGCTTCGATCGGCACGTTCATGAAGAAGTTGATGTTCGGCACGATGTCGCGTTTACCCAGGCCCCATTTGGCGCCCTCGGCCAGAAAGTTCTCTGCGCAGGCATGCTGATGCACGGTGTGGTGGCCGTAGCGCAGCGTGTTCGACTCCTTGGAGCAGGCCCCGGCGATGGTGTCGTGGTTGCCGACCTCGTCGGCGACGATGGTCACCAGCGGGCGACCGTCCGCGGCGCGCAGCACCGAACCGGTGGTGAGGAAGATATTCGCCTGTGCCGCAACGGTTGCCTGGGCGCTGTAGCGCTGAAGCGGGTCACACTGGCCGTCCCGCATCCCGTAGAACAGGGTGTCGACCGCCTGGTTGCCGTGCAGGTCGATGATCTGCAACTGCTGGCCGGCGCGCAGGACCGCCGACCAGGGGGCGCGGGCGTCGACCACGGCGTCGGACACGATCTGGTGCTCGGTGATGGTGGTCATGAGTTGTCCTGATTCTGGCTTGCGGCCCAAGTGCTTTCGGTGTTGAACAGGGCCCGAAGGTATTCGGGTTCGGTGCTCACGGGTGTGCTGAGTTCGTCGTCGGCGCGCCAGGCCACCACATCCAGAGCGGTGACCTCCGCGTCGGCGGCCAGGGGATGGGCGGTGTTGACCAGGGCGACCACCACCGGCAGGTGGATCAGCAGTTCGACGGCAGCCCCGGGCCCGGCCGAGCCGGTGAAATGCAACGAGCCGTCCGGATCGGCGCGGACCCCTTGGAAGAAGGAGGCCGACGGCGCCACATCACGAGCGTCCATCCCATGTTTGATCGCGGCAAGCAACATCGCCTGCTGCCCGGCGGGCGTCGTACCGCACAACATGTCGTGCCGGCCGGACGTGTCGGAAACGACGGTGGCCAGCACCCGGCCCTGATCGGACAGCAGGGGGTGCCCCGCGCTGAGGTAGGCCTGCCAGGGCACCTTCATGGTGTCGGCGACATTGAGGCGTTCCCACGACGCGTCGGCCCGGAACAACAACAGGTGCGCGCACGCACCGCCTTCCGGATCGACCAGGCGCAGCCGGGTGCCGCGGCCCAATACCCTTGTGGCATAAGAGCCGGCGGGAATGGATTCGGCCCAGACCAGCTTCGACGGGTCGGTGCCGGTGGGCACTGTGGGGATGCGCATGTCAGCCTGGGCTGCCTGGGCGCGCGCGTGTGAGCGGGCCCCGGCGGTCGACGCGGTGGTCATGGTGTCCCCCTGTCCGGCCGGATTGCGGCCGATTAACTGTCAACTGAAAGTTTTCTAGACCCTGATGCCGGTCGGGTGTCTCAACTGTTACGTCTGCGTTGACAGTATTTCTATCAAATGACAGATAAATTTGCAGCGGGACGAGCGGCCCGGAATGCAAGAATGTGGACCATGCGTACCGACGGCCGCGGACGACCCCGTCTGGAGCAATCCCGACGTCCCGGCAAGACCGCGCGGGAGGAAATCCTCGACGCCGCCGCCGAACTTTTCACCAACCAGGGATACGCCAGCACCTCGACCCGGGCGATCGCCGACGCAGTCGGCGTGCGGCAGGCGTCGCTCTATCACCACTTCGCCACCAAGGACGACATCCTGGACGCGCTGCTGGTGGGTACCGTCGACGCGCCATTGGAGCTGGCCGGCGACCTGTTGACCGAGGCCGGACCCGCCGCCCCCCGCCTGCACATCCTGACCGTCAGCGATGTCACCCAGCTTTGCGGTAAGCGCTGGAACCTCGGCGCCCTGTACCTGCTACCCGAACTGCGCGTCGACCGGTTCGAGCAGTTCCGGCTGCGTCGAGAAGCCCTGCGCGCGAACTACCGGGATCTCGCCCGGCAGGTCATCGCGGAATCCGATGGTCCCGCCGACGCCGACGATCTGCCGTTCCGGCTCGTCGAATCGGCGATCAACCGTCGCTCCGACGACAACGAATCGCCGCCGGAACTGCCGTGGGTGATCGCCGACGGGGCACTGCGCACGCTGGGCTGGGACGGCGACTTCGATCGGATGCGGCAGGGGACGGCGCAACGCCTGCAAATCGCACCGGTTAACGTCTCGGCATGAGCGAGTACCAGAACCTCCTGTTCGAGCAGTCCGGCCCGATCACCCGTATCACCCTGAACCGGCCCAAGGCCGCGAACGGGATGAACGACGCGCTGCTGTCCGAACTCGCCGATGCCGCCGCACGTGCCGATGCCGACGCCACCAAAGTGGTGGTGCTCACCGGCGCAGGCCGGTTCTTCAGCGCGGGTGGCGATCTCAAGGCCATGGCCGCTTCACCCCTGGGCCCGGGACCGTTCGTCCGGGGTATCGCCGAAGATCTGCACAAGGCCATCTCGACGTTCGCGCGGATGGACGCGGTACTGATCACCGCCGTCAACGGAGTGGCGGCCGGGGCCGGCTTCAGCCTGGCGATCAGTGGCGATCTGGTGCTCGCCGCGACGTCGGCGTCGTTCACCATGGCCTACACCAAGGCCGGCCTGAGTCCTGACGGCAGTGCGTCCTACTACCTGCCGAGGGTGGTCGGCGTCCGGCGCACCCAGGAACTGATGCTGACCAACCGGACG
>JBEVHL010000744.1:0-28206 GCA_040511255.1 Mycobacterium sp.
TGGGCGCCTTCGGCCGCGAACCGCCGCACCAGGCCTTCGCCCAGGCCCGATGCTCCCCCGGTCACCACGGCCACCCTGCCCTTCAGTTGACCTGCGGCCCTGTCTGTCATCAGCGACGTCACCCTTTCGTTGTGTGCCGAGGAGTCAACTCGGCGGCACAAATTAAGTCAAGCCGCTTAAATCACAGCGGCGGACTGCTCGGCGAAGAACGCGAGTAGTAGCTCGTTGACGGCGGAAGCTCGCTCGATCTGTGGGCAATGCCCGGCGTCGGCGATCACCACGGACCGCGCACCGGGAATCTGCGCGGCCATCTCGGCGGCCCACCCAGTCGGCAGCAGCTTGTCACCGCCACCCTCGACCACCAGAGTCGGCACCGCGATCATCTCGTAGGCCCGCTTGCTCGACGCCGCGGCAGGCGGTTCGGCACCGGGCCGACGGAACCGCGCGGCAGCGATCGCCTCCCAGGCACCGGGCGCCGTCGCCGAGTCGTGGCGGCGTCGCACATAGTCGTCATCGTCCGGATACGCGGGATCGAGGAACAGCGCCGCCACGATCGAGCGCATGGCAGGCAGCGTGGCGTCGTAGTCGTAGAGCGCGGAAGTGTGTCGGTTGCTTTGGATCTCACCGCCGCCGCAGATCGTCACCAGGGCGCGGGCGGGCAGGATCGGCGCATCGGAGGTGGCGTCGACCAGCAGGTTGATCGCCCCCATCGAGTTCCCGACGAAGTAGGCGGCATCGACACCGACCGCCTCACAGAACCGCGCCAGGTGCCGGATCCGCATCCCGCGACCGTCGACGAAGTCCAGCACCTTCGCCGAACCGCCGTAGCCCAACATGTCGGGGGCGAGCACCCGGTAGTGCTCGGCCAGGGCGGAAATGGTTTTCTCCCAGCCAATTTCGGCGCTGGCACCGAATTCGCCACCGTGCAGCAGGACGACGGGTTGGCCCTGACCGGCCTCCAGATAGCTGGTCGACAGACCGTCGACCGCGATGGTCCGGCGGTGTACTTCCACGTGAGCTCCTTGCGTCAGTCGGGAATCAGCGGACCGACGGGGGTGGTGGTCGTCGCGTGCAGCAGTAACTCGGCGAGTTCGCCGGGACGACTGAGGAACGGCGAATGAGAGGTGTCGATGCTGAGCTGCTCGACCCCGAGCCGCTCGGCGACGTTGTCGGCCAGCCATCGCGGCATCGACCGATCCTGTTCGCAGACAATGAAACTCCGCGGCAGATCGGCCGCCCAGAATCGCTCCACCGACACCGGCGTCACTGTGGTGTCACCGAAGCGTTCGGGCCCGAGACGGTCGAACGCCCACCGGGCGGTCTGCTCGTCGCAGTCGTGATAGAAGTACTTCCACGCCCCGCCGAAGTCGGCGAACGTCATGGCGCCGTCGTCGGCGAAATGCAGGTACCCCAGCATTTCCCCGGCGTCGCCGTCGAATTCGCCGTCCTCGCGATTGCGCATGGTCATCGCCTCGGGATAGGTCCTGCCCTCGCGCGGTAACGCGGCGGCAAGGTAGACGATGTGGCCGATCAGGTCGGGCCGCACATCTGCGGCCAGGGTGGCGTCGAACCCGCCGCCGGAATGGCCGACCAGCACATCGGCGGGTTGCAGCACCGAGACAATCGCCTCGGTGCGATTCACGAGCGTCGACTCTTCGGTCAGGCGTGCGCCGTGACCGGGCAGGTCCACTGCGATCCCGTCATGGCCGAGCCGTTGCAGTTCGGCGATGGTGCGGTCCCAGCACCATGCGGCGTGGAAACCGCCGTGGACGAACACGAATCGCGTCATATCTATTTGAGCGCAATGGGATTGACCGGGGAGCCGACCGCGCCGACCACACTCAGCGGCGGGGCGATCAGCTGGAATTCGTAGACACCGTCGGCGGCGCAGTCGGCCGCCAGCGCGGTCAGGTTCCAGTACTCGCCGAACATCATGCCCATATCCCGCAGGCAGATCATGTGCATGGGCAGGAACGTGCCGTCGACGTCCGAGACCGGGTCTTCGACCATCAGGTTGTCCGCCGCCACCGCCGCGACCTCATGGTCATGCAGCCAGGAGGCGCACCGCCAGTCCAGGCCTGCGCCCGGCTCGGTGCCGTCACCGTTCTGCAAAAACCTTGCCCACCAACCGGTCCGGACCAGCACGATATCGCCGCGCTCGATGGTGACCCCCTGCGCGTTGGCCACGTCGTCGAGTTCGGCCGGGGTGATCGGTCGACCCAGTTCGAGGAAGACCTCGGCGCCGCGGTGTTTGACCACGTCCAGCAGCACCCCCCGCGACGTGATGCCCTTGCCGTCCACCTTGTCGATACCGCAGTGGAAGGCACCGAGGCTGGTGACCGAGTTGGCCGGGAACCCGTTGTAGAGCTTGTCGTCGTAGTAGACGTGGCTCAGCGCGTCCCACTGGGTGGCCGCCTGCAGCGGCATGATGATCATGTCGTCGTTGAAGCGGAACGGATTGTTCGCACCCTCGAACGATCCACTCAGTTGTTGCGCGACCGAGTTGCGCTTCCACTCCGGGGCGTACCTGATCAACGTGTCGGCATCGCCACCGTCGACGGTCATCACGTGGACCGGGTTCTGCCGGTACTGGAACGCGCCCTGCGGACCCGCCGAGCCGAAGTCGACGCCGAGCGGAAACACCTTGCCGTGCTTGACCAGGCCGGCGGCCTGGGCCACCTTTTCCGCGGTGATGAAGTTCAGGGTGCCGAGTTCGTCGTCCTCCCCCCACCGACCCCAGTTGCGCAGGTCATCGCCGAGTCGGCGAAAGTCGTTCAGGCTGGCCACGATGAGCTCCTTGTCACGGGGTGAGTTCTGCTGCGCCGAGCTCGGCGGCGATACCGGCCGCGACGTTGCCGCCGTCGACCCACAGCACCTGGCCCGTGATGAAACTGGCGGCCCGGCTGCCCAGAAAGACCAGCGCCGTCGCCTGCTCGGCAGGCTCCGATACCCGGCCCAGCGGCTTGGGGAAGCCGTCCAGATAATCCTGGCCGTATGCGGACCGCAACTGGTCCAGGATCGGCGTCTCGGTGACACCGGGGCCGGTGCAGTTGATCCGTATTCCTCTGGCGCCCAACGCAACCGTGTTCGCCATGCCGTAGAGGATGATCGCCTCCTTGGACAGCCGGTAGCCCCCGTCGGCCAGCGCCTTCGGATTGGCGTGGCACCACTCGATGCCTTCGGCCATGCTGCCGGTGGCCAACAGCCCGGCCACCTGTTGCTGGTGCTCGCGGTAGCGCGATGCCGCCAGCGACGAGACGTTCACGATGGCCGACCCCGGCGGCAGGCGATCCACCAGTGCCTCGGTGAAGTGCCGGGTACCGAGAAAGTTGATGGTGACCACCAGCAGCGGATTCCCGATCCCGGATGAGACACCCGCGACGTTGAACAACCCGTCGATCTGGGCCGGCAGCGAGGCGACGGCCTGTTCGATCGATGCCGGTTCGGCGAGGTCGATCTCGACGAAATCGGCCATCGCCGCCACGGGCCTGCGGACGTCGAGCCCGACGACCTCGGCGCCCAGCTCGGTCAGTTGCGCTGCGACGTGCGCGCCGATGCCCGATGCGCACCCGGTGACCACGACGCGTTTACCGTCGTAACGCCGCAGTGCGTCGAGGTCGCCCACGTCGCTTTCCCTTTCGACGATCAGTGCGCGGCCTCTGCTGCTGCCCGCTCGTCCTTCTCCCGTTGCGCGGCCTGCACCCGGCCCTCGTTGATCTCGGCCATCGCTTCGGGAATCTCGCTCGAGGTGAACTTACCGCCGCGACCCGTCGGCAGACCGCCGAACGAGTAGGTCTCATCGAAGAGCGGGGCGTTGGACACTTCGCGGCGCGCCTCGACTTTCTCGATGACCGGCGCAAGACGCTTGGCCTTGGCGGCCACGGCCTTCTCATCACGCTCGATGAATTCCGGTAGCACCTCTTTGCCCATCAGCTCGATGGATTCCATGGTGCCCTCGTGGCTGCGCGGATTGAGCAGCAGGATGATCTCGTCGACGCCGCTCTCCTCATAGCCGCGTAGGAATTCGCGGACGGTGTCCGGCGAGCCGATGGCGCCGCGCCCTGGCCCGTAGGCCAACGTCGGATCCTTGTCCACCTCGTCGAGGTACTTGTCCCACACGCCGGTTCGGCCCGGGGTGTGCATCCCGGTCATGTAGTAGTGCATGATCCCGAACGAGAAGAACCCGCCGCCGTTGCCGAGGCGCTGCAGCGCCTGCTCGTCGGTCTTGGCCACCATCATCGACAGATCGCCGCCGATGGCCAGGATGTTCGGGTTAATCGCCGGGGTGACGGGCACGCCGTTGTCTTCGAATTCCTGGTAGTAGCCCTTCACCCGGTCGGCCAGCGGACCGGGGCCGGTGTAGGCGAAACTCAGTGCGCCGATGGCTTTCTGGGCGGCCATCTGGACCGACGCCGGGCGGGTACAGGCCACCCAGACCGGCGGATGCGGCTTCTGCAGGGGCTTGGGGATGACGTTGCGGGCCGGCATCTCGACGTGTTCGCCCTTGAACCCGGTGAACGGCGTCTCGGTCATGGACCGGATCACCACTTCGAGCGCCTCCTCCCACTGGCCGCGCTTGTCGGCGGGGTCGATGCCGAAGCCACCGAGTTCAGCGACGGAGGAGCCTTCGCCGGTGCCGAACTCGACGCGACCGTTGGACAGGTGGTCGAGCGTGGCCACCCGTTCGGCGATGCGGGCCGGGTGGTTGATCGACGGGGGCAGATGCATGACGCCGAACCCAAGCCGGATGTCCTTGGTCCGCTGACTCGCTGCGGCCAGGAACATCTCCGGTGCGGTCGAGTGGCAGTACTCCTCCAGGAAGTGGTGCTCGGTCAGCCAGACCGTCGAGAAGCCCGCCTTATCGGCCAGTTCCACCTCGTCGAGGCCGTGCTGGAACAGTTCGTGCTCGTCGGTCTCCGACCACGGCCGGGGCAGGGGAAATTCGTAGAACAGCGAAATCTTCATGGTGGCCTCCGATTTTTATGAGATCTATTGCGTGAGAGCTGTTGAGACGTGCTGGTGCGCGATGTGGTTGGCCGCGATATAGCCGAACGTCATGGCCGGACCGATGGTGGCGCCTGCGCCGGCATAACTTCGGCCCATCACCGCCGCCGAGGCATTACCCACGGCGTAGAGGCCCTTGACGACGGTGTCGTCGTCGCGCAGCACCCTGGCCTGGTCATCGGTGCGCAACCCACCCGAGGTGCCGAGATCACCAAGGATGATCTGGAACGCGTAGTACGGCGGGCCGCTCACCGGGTACAGATTGGGATTGGGCAGCGTGGGATCTCCGTAGTAGTTGTCATACGCGCTGTCACCGCGATTGAAATCGTCGTCGTGCCCGCTGCGGGCCAACTGGTTGAACCGCTCGGCGGTGTCGCGCAGGGCGGGGGCAGGCACGCCGATCTTGGTGGCCAGTTCGTCCAGGGAGGCCGCCTCGCACACCACGCCGGATTCCAGCCAGGCGGCGGGGATCTTGCGTCCCGTCGGCACCGGAGCCCACGGAATCTTCGGGATCGGCAGATGGCCGCCGACCACGTAGCGATGGAACGACCGCTGGTCGGTGATCAACCAGCACGGAATATGCGACACCCCGGACTGCTGCCCCTCGATCATCGCGTGCGCGAAATCCATATAGGGCGCTGCCTCGTTGATGAACCGCTTGCCGTCGCCGTTGACCACGAACTGCGACGGCATCATCCGTTCGTTGAGCATGAACTGCAGTCGGCCGTCGGGCCAGCACATCGCCGGGAACCACCAGGCCTCGTCGAGCAGTTCGGTGGCGGCGCCGACCTTCTCCCCCGCCCGGATGCCGTCGCCGAGGTTGGCGGGATTGCCGAAGCTCCAGTCCTTTTCGAGCAGTGGGAGGTGCTCACGGCGCCACGCCATATCGTGATCGAAGCCGCCGCTGGCCAGGATCACCCCGCCCTTGGCTCCGATGCGCAGCGGCAGGCCGTCGTGTTCGACCACCGCGCCGGTCACCGAGCCGTCGACATCGGTGATCAGTTCGGTCATCGGCGAGCTCAGCCACAGCGGGATACCGCGGTCCCGCATCGCCAGCCGCAGCCGCGCGGACAGCGATTGCCCGATGGCGGCCATCCGGTCGCCGAAGACCCTGGCCCGGAACATCCGCCACAGCAGCTTGACCAGCACGGCCTTTCCGCGCCACGACTGCCGGACCTGGTAGAACAGCCGAAGATCTTTGGGACCGAACCAGATTCCTTTGGGCGCCAGCGCGAGCGGGGTCAGCAGATGCTGCTCTTCGTCGCCGAGCTTGCGTAGGTCGATCGCGGGCACGTTGATGGTGCTGCCGAGTTCTGAGCCACCCGGGAGTTCCGGGTAGTAGTCGGCGTAACCGGGTTTCCAGACGAATTCCAGCCAGTCGCTACGTTTTTCCAGGAAGTCCATCATCTGCGGGGCCTGCTCGACGTACCGCCGCAGTCGCGCGTCGCTGACCAGACCGTTGGTGATGGTGGCCAGGTATTTGACCACGCCTTCGGGGTCCGGTGTGTAGCCTTCGCGCTTCTGCGATGGCGCGCCCGGCACCCAGATGCCGCCGCCAGACAGGGCGGTGGACCCGCCGAACTGCGGCGATTTCTCGACCACCAGGACGTCGAGGCCATTGGCCTCGGCGGCCAGGGCGGCGGTCATCCCGCCGCCGCCGGAGCCGATCACCAGGACATCGACGACGCGGTCGAAATCGGAGTCTTCGAAGCTCATCTCGGCACCGCCGTCCGGATCGCGAAACCGGCGATCAGCTCAGGGGCAGGTCGGTAATAGCCCATGGTGGTCTGGTACGGGCCGACCGCGGACAGCGCGGCGAAAGCGGCTACCCAGGTGCGGATTTCGTGCGCCGAGTTACCCGCCTCGCGGGCGATCCAGGTGTTGGACCAGGAGTCGACCTCGGCGAGGCGGTTGGTATCGAGGAGTTCCAAGAAGGCGTGGTCCCAATCCGGGTTGAGGGGTTGAAGTGGGCTTTGCCCGTGGGCGAAGTTGTGTGCGGCTTCCATCACCGCGCTCTGGCGGTCCTGGCGCTGCTGCGGGCTCATCGGGGCGCCGTGCACGATGCGGTCCAATGCGGCAGGCGGCGCGGTCGCCAGCGTGGGCACCGGCGGATCGTGGGACAGGCCACCGGATCCGACGATCAGCACCCGCTTGTCCAGGCCGGCCAGGTAGTCGCCCACCGCGGCGCCCAGCGCCCGCACCCGCTTGAGCGGTCCGAGCGGGGTGGCGACGGAGTTGATGAAGATCGGGATGACGGGCCGGGCCGTCGCGTCACCGAACAGGGTCTGCAGTGGTTGGACGGTGCCGTGGTCCACATCCATGCTCGCCGAGATCGCGATGTCGATCCCGGCGTCGAGAACCGCCGCCGCACACTCTGTTGCGAGGTCAGCGGGCACGTCGAGCGCACCGGCGTGCGTGCCGTAGTCGCCGACACCGGTAGCGGCGGTACCGACACAGAACGGCGGCATCACCCTGTAGAAGAACCCGTTGTAGTGATCCGGTGAGAAGGTGACCACCAGTTCGGGATCGAACTCGGCGACGTTGGCGCGGGCCTGCGCCAGGGCTCCGGCGATATCGTCGAGCAATTCAGCTGATGGACCGGGAAGGTTCAGTAGCGGGCTGTGGGACATGCAGAACAGGGCTAGTTGCGCCATCGGGATCACCCCCCGCCGTCTTCAGGGTGAGCACGTCGAAGATCGACGCGCTGAGTTCGGGTGCGAGTTGGGCGATCGAGGCGCCTGCGATACAACGATCGGGACGCAGGACCAGGAACGACTCCGCGTGAGCGTCGAACCAGGATTTGAGCGCGCCGGTGCGATCGCCCACGACTGTCACCTCGGGATCATCGGGGCTGGTGTCGCTGCTCCACTGCAATTGCGTCAGCGGGCGAACGGCAATGAAGCTGGCTCCCAACGCTTTCCACTGCTCGAACGCGTCGGTGCCGAGCAGTGCACGGGGATTGTTGTTCCAGCACAGCACGGCGAACCACGGACCCAGCACCTCGTCGAGCAGGAGGTTCTGCTGCGCGCGGGTGTCGACGCGGGGCTGGATGAACAGGGTGCCGACGGGCGACGTGGGTGGCGGCGGCTGGACCGCATGCACCACCGCACCCTGGTCGTAGCGCGGCATTGGTTTGAACCGCATCTCCAGGATGTAGCGCTTGAGGGTCGGCACGACGGACGCCGCCCTGATCACCCGGTCACGCACCGCGGCGACGTGGCGATTGGTCGGCGAGATCACCCGGCCGACCATGGTGGACAGGTCGATCATCGCCCTGGCGTGTTTGCGGCGCTCGACATCGTAGGAATCGAGCAGGCTGTCCTGCGCTTGACCATTGATCACCGCGGCCAGCTTCCAGCCCAGGTTGGCCGCATCGCGGATACCGCTGTTGTAGCCCTGGCCCTGCCACACCGGCATCAGGTGTGCCGCATCCCCGGCCAGCAGGAACCGGCCGGCACGGAACGAGCTGGCGATCCTGGAATGGTGGGTGTAGACCCGTTGCCGGATCACGTCGACGCGCTCCGGGTGCGGAACGAACTTGGCCAGCAACCCCCGGGCGAACGCGGGATCGTCTGCCAGTTCATCGGATTCGTCGACGTGGATCATGAACTCGAACCGCCGGATACCGTGCGCGATGGAGATCGACGCGTAGGGCCGCACCGGGTCGGCGCCCACTTCACTGTTGGGATGGCCCAGCGGGTCGTTGGCCAGATCGATCACCAACCAGCGGGTGGCGGATGTGGTGCCGTCGAACGAGACGCCCATCAGCCGACGCGTCGCGCTGCGGCCGCCGTCGCACCCGACCACGTAGCGCGCGGTGACGGTGTCGCCACCCAGCTGGACCGTCACGCCGTCGGGCCCTTCCACGCACGAGGTCATGGGGGCTCCCCACCGCACCTCGACGTGCTCGAATCTGGCCAGCCCGGCGAGCAATTCGGCGTCGACCAGCGGTTGGACGAATCCGTTGCGCTTGGGCCAGCCGAATCGGGCGTCGGGCGGCGCCATCTCGGCGAGCAGTCGGCGGTTACCGTCGAAGAAGCGCAGGATCTGGTTGGGCACGGTATGTGGCAGCACCCGGTCGGCCAAGCCGATGGATTGGAATGTGCGCAGCGATTCGTCGTCGAGGCCGACACCGCGGGGGTAGTCGATGAGGGTGTCGCGTTCCTCGGCGATCACCGTCCGAACTCCCTGCAGTCCAAGGATATTCGCCAGTGTCAGACCAACCGGGCCTGCGCCGATGATGACGACGTCTGGGTCTCTCTGGGTAGTCACCGTCATCGCCCCAACAGGAAGTCCAGGTGCAGGCGGTTGAACGTCTTGGGATCCTCGTACTGCGGCCAGTGGCCGCACCCGGCCATCACCTCGAACCGGGCTCCAGGAATCATCGAGGCGATCCGCTTGCCTTCGCTAACATCGGCGGTGGGGTCGTCGCTGGTCCAGAGCACCAGCGTCGGCGCTACGATACGGCCGTAATCGTCGGGCCCCAGGAGATTGCGCACCCGAATCTCCGGGTCCTGCAACGCCATGATGTCGCGCATCGCCGCGACGAAGCCGGGCTGGCGGTAGATGCGCTGGCGGCTGGCGACGATGTCGTCGTAGTCCTTGGACTTGTCGGCCATCAACCATTTGATGCGTGCCTGCACGGTCTCCCAGGTCGGGTCCTCCACCGCCGCCATCGACAGCGTGATGATCCGCTTCATCACTTCCAGGTCGGCCTGCGAACCGCCTGCGGTGTTGAGCACCAGCCGCTCGATGCGATCGGGGTGATCGGCCGCGGCACGCGAGGCCACCCAGCCGCCGAGTGACTCCCCGGACAGGTAGACACGCTCGGCTCCGATGGTGTCGAGAAACGCCAGCAGATGCTCGATGTAATGACTGATCTCCAACGGGTGGCCGGGCTTGTCGGTATAGCCGTGGCCCAGCATGTCGATCGACCAGGTGGAGAAGTGTTCGGCATGAGACTCAAGGTTGCGGATGTATGCCTCGGCATGCCCGCCGCTGCCGTGCAGCAGCACCAGGACCGGCAACGCGTCATCCCCGGTGTGGAGATAGCGGGTGCGTACACCCCCCACATCCAGGTAGCCCTGCGAGAACGAAACGCCCTGCAGATCGCTCCAGATGCTCTCGAACTCCGCCACTAAAGGCCTCTCTGCCTGCGATTACGTCATTCTCTTTTCATGCGAGCATTATGTGCTAATATCGCACAGCAATGTGCATTATCTATAGAGCATCACTCTCATCATGACGTCTGTCAAGGGCGGCCAGGCCTCTCCGGCCAACGGTGCAGCAGCCGTCGGCAGCAGTGTGCCTGCGGCCGGTCCAGTCACGGCAGCGCCCGGATCGCAGACCCTGGCCAGGGGCTTGACCGCGCTGCAGGCCGTCGCCGCCTCGTCCGGTGGGCTGACCGTCCAGCAGGTCGCCGAACACGTCGGCGTGCACCGGACCATCGCCTACCGACTGCTCACCACGTTGGCCCAGTTCCGGTTCGTGACCAAGGCTGAAGACGGCAAGTACCGGTCGGCAGCGGGACTGGCGGTACTGGGCGCGTCATTCGACAACGGCGTGCGCCAACTCTGCCTGCCCCAGCTGCGGGCGTTGGCCGACGATCTGGGCAGCACGGTGTCGCTTCTCGTCGCCGAGGGCGATCAACAGGTGGCCGTCGCGGTGATCGTGCCTACCCACGTCGCCTACCAACTCTCTTTCCACGAAGGCAGCCGCTACGCCCTGGACCGCGGGGCGGCCGGCATCGCGCTGCTGGCGAGCATGCCGCCGCGACCGGGCGAACGCGATCTGGTCACGCTGACGCGTGAGCGCGGCTGGGTGGTCACCCACGGCGAGATCGAACCCAACACCTACGGCCTGGCGGTACCCGTGCACCGGCTGCCACCGTCGCCGCCGACATGCATCAACCTCATCTCCCACCGCGAGGATGTCGTCAAACGGGGCAGGGAGGCCGTAATGGCCACTGCCGAAAGACTTTCCGCCATCCTGGCCTAACGCAACCCACCTGCGAAAGGATCATCTGCCGTGAACTGGGACCATGAAACCGACGTCGTCGTGCTGGGCACCGGCGGCGCGGGCCTCACCGCAGCGCTGACTGCCGCCGTCGGCGGCGCCGAGGTGGCGGTGTACGAGAAATCCACGACCGTCGGCGGGACCACCGCGGTCTCCGGCGGCGTGGTCTGGATTCCCGCTCACCACCGCGCACCCGATCTTTCGGTCGAGGATGCACTCGCCTATCTGGAAGCGCAGTCGTTCGGGGCGATGGACGTCGATCTGGTGGAGACGTTCGTCCGCACCGGTCCGGCGATGATCGACTTCGTCGAGGCGCACAGCGACTTGCGGCTGGAGATCGCCACGGGATTCCCCGACTACAAGCCGGAGCTGCCCGGGGGTCGCCCCGGCGGCGGCCGGTCGCTCGGCGCCGCACCGTACAGCCTGACCCGACTGGGCGACTGGCACGACCGGATCACCTCGTTCCCACCGGATTTCAGCAATGTGGGGATCGACGCCGAGACCAGGGCCCGGTTGAATGCGGATGCGCTGGCCGACGATTCCGGCGATGTGGTGGTCGCGGGTACGGCCCTGGTCGCCGGACTGCTCAAAGGCCTGTTGGACCTCGAGGTGGCGCCACGGACCGGCGCCAGGGCGATCGAACTGATCGCCGACTCGGGGGCCATCATCGGGGTGCGGATCGACGTCGGCGGGATGAGCGTCAACGTGCGCGCGCGCCGCGGCGTGGTGCTGGCCAACGGCGGCTTCGAATGGGATCCGACGCTGGTGGAAACCTTCCTGCGCGGACCGATGCGCGGACCTGTCTCACCGCCGCACAACACCGGCGACGCCCTGCGGATGGCGATGGCGCAAGGCGCCGACCTGGGCAACATGGGCGAGGCCTGGTGGGTGCCGGTGGTGAAGATCCCTGGCGACACCATCGAGGGCGAACAACGCAGTCGCAGTGTGCGACTCGAGCGGACCCGGCCCCGCAGCATCATCGTCAACCGGGCCGGTAAGCGATTCGTCAACGAGGCCTGCGATTACAACTCGATGGCAGGCGCTTTCCACTATCTGGACCCCCGAGACGGCTACGTCAACGACCCGGCTTGGATCGTGTTCGACGACCAGCACCTCAAGCGCTACGGCTTTCTCGGCATCGAACCCGGCGAGCCGATCCCCGACTGGTTCTCCGCCTCACGTGACCTGGCCGAACTGCAGGACAAGACCGGGATCGACGCGGCCGGGTTGGCACGCACGCTGGACGCCTGGAACGCCTCCGTCAGCGACGGGGTCGATCCCGACTTCGGCCGCGGCACAAGCGCATACGACGGCTATTGGGGCGACGAGCACGCCACCACGACGGCGGGCAAGACGCTCGGCCCGCTGGACACCGCCCCGTATTACGCGGTGCCGGTGTCGGTGGGCGCGATGGGCACCAAGGGCGGACCGCGCACCGATCGCGACGGCCGGGTGCTGCACGTGTCGGGCGCGGTGATCCCAGGCCTGTACGCGGCGGGTAACGCCATGGCCGGCGTGACGGGCCGGGCCTACGGCGGCGCAGGCGGAACACTGGGGCCGGCACTGATTTTCGGCTTCCGCGCCGGCTACCATGCGGCCGTCGGCAAGTCGGTCAGTTAGCTCCGCGAGAGGCGCTGGGCTTCGAACCAGCGGGCCGCTTTGGCGATGGAGTCGGCGACGGGTTCGGGTGTCCAGCCGAGTTCGCGCACCGCCTTGCTGTGGTCCAGCGGAGACATCAGTTGGGCCATCTTCATGCCCACGGTCGCGAACATCAGATCCTTGTTCAGGATTCGCGCGGCCAGGTCGTTGATTCGTGACCCGGCGTACAGCAGCGGTGCCGGTAGCGGGATCCGGGGCACCCTGGCGCCGACAGCCTGCGCGGCGATCTCGTTCACCTCTCGACTGCTCATGAACCGGTCGGAGATGATGTAGCGCTCGCCGGGTATGCCCCGGTCGGCCGCCAGCAGCATGGCCCGCGCGGCATCCTCGATACCGACCACTTCCAGCGAATGGCCCATGTTGAACGGCATCTTGCCCGCCGCGACCATCGCGATCGCCGATCCGTGCGGGGTCGGCGCCCAGTCCTGGGGCCCGTAGGTCGTCGAAATGCACAGGGCGACAGCGGGAAGGCCGTTGTCACGCACATAGGAGAACACCAGTTTCTCGGCGGCTACCCGCGCCTCGATGTAGGCGCCGCCCTCGGTCCAGTTGTGCGGGTCCTCCTCGGTGACGAGTCGGCTGCTGCTGATGGCCAGCGTGCCGGTGGTGCTGGTGAAGACGAACTTCGTCAGACCCGCGGCACTGGCGGCGTCGAGCACGTGGCGCAGGCCGTCGACGTTGGTCCGAAACAGCGGGGCCGGATCACGCAGCCACATCCTGGCGTCGACCACGCAGTAGTAGACGACGTCGCATCCCGACATCGCCGCCCGCAGCGCGTCGTCGTCGAAAACGTCGCCGTAGCAACGCACTACGTCCAGGTCGTCGATCCCCACGGTCGAGCTGGTCTTGCGCACCATCACCCTGACGTCGTCACCGCGCGCGACGAGTTGGCGCACCACATGCGAGCCCAGGAAGCCGCTGGCGCCGATGACCAGTTTCTTGGTGCCGGTCACCGCTGCCCTTTCGTATCGTCACAGCGCACAGGAAAGATCCCTGCGCACCTTGAACTTCTGCACTTTCCCGCTGGCGGTCCGGGGGAAGTCGTCAACCTTCTGCAGTTCCTCCGGCCACTTCTGCCTGGCCATCCCGCACGCCTCGAAATGCGCACGCACGGTCTCGAGTCGGGGTAGGTCGTGGCCGGGGTGCATCCGCAACACCGCGGCGGCATGTTCGCCGAACTTGGCATCGGCGGCGGCCACCACCACCGCCTCGGCGACACCGGGCATCGCCAGCAGCGTCTCTTCGACCTCAAGGGCGCTGATGTTCTCGCCGCCGCGGATGATGATGTCGGATTTGCGGTCGGTGATGGTCAGGTAGCCGTCGTCATCGAGAATCCCGACGTCGCCGGTGTGGTACCAACCGTCGGCATCAAATGCCTTGGCGGTCAACGCATCGTCGGTGTAGCCCAGGCAGAGGTCCGGGCCGCGCGAGAGGATCTCGCCGTCGTCGGCCAGTCGCACCTCCACCCCGGACAGCGCCTTGCCGTCGGTGTAGAGGCGCTTGCTCTCCGGCGCGTCGTAGCGCGACCCGGTGATCGACGGATGCTCGGTGCTGCCGTAGGAGCGGAACGCGGTGATGCCCAGCTTGGCCAACCGTTGCGTGACGGCCACCGGCACCGACGACCCGCCGAGCCCCACCACCCGCACACCGTCGAGGTGTTCCGGGGTGAAGTCGGGATGGTCCAGCAGGCTGGTGACGAAGTAGGGCGGACCGCCGCCGATGGCCAGGCCGTCGCTTCTCATCAACCCCAGGGCCAGACCGGGATCCCAGACGTCGGCGAGGTTGATCGGTCGCCCGCCGATGACGGGCATCAGCAGGGCACCGACCATGCCGATGAAGTGGCCGACGGGGGTGGCGGTGAGCTGTTTGCCTGTGTCGTGGGGGTTTTGGGCCACCAGCTGATGGGTTTCGTGCACCAGGCCGTAGTGGCTGTGCATGACGCCCTTGGGTGAGCTGGTGGTGCCGGAGGTGTAGGCGATCAGTGCGGGCCCGCCGGGATCGGTGGCCACCACGCCGGCCATGGGTTCGTCGGCCAGCAGCTCCTCGAAGTCGACGCCCACCACACCCACAATCGGCACCCCCGCCGACACCTCGGGCTCGAACGTCATCCGACCGAACCCAGCGGCGCTGATGAACACCTTCGGCCGGGCGTCGGCCAGGATGTGGCTGAGCTCCTTGCGCCCGTAGAAATGCACGATCGGTACCACCACCGCGCCCAGCAGCGCGGTCGCCCAGAACGTCGCCGCCGCCTCCGTCCAGTTCGGCAGCTGGAAGGCGACCACGTCACCGGGCACCACCCCGCGCGCTCGCAACCCGGCCGCCAAGCGCCGTGCGGTCAGCTCGACGTCGGCGAATGTCCCGGTATACGGGCGCACCGCCGAATGCACCCGGAATTCGGTGTCCGGCGTGGCAGCCAGTCCGCGGGCCACCAGGTCACCGAGGGTGTCGGCGGTCCACCAGCCCTGCTGTTCATAGCGTCGGGCCAGTTCTACCGGAATGTTGCGCATGCGTCGGCACCTCCACCTTCGCTGGAGATGCTATTTCTCCATAACCGAGAATGCCAATACCGCCTGGGCAGAATGTCGCGGACAAGCCAGTCGCCGGTTTGCGCTGAACACGGAGTTCTCACTGGCAGAGAATGCTAATCTCGCCGGGTCTGCGAGCGGCGCCCACCGGAACAATCTCATTCCGGCGAGCGGCGCGAAGTCAGGCCATATAGTCAGCCGATCGGGAGCCGATCCTGGATGGAGCACGGTATGTACAAAGCCCTGGCGGGCGCAGTGGGTGCGGTTCTGCTCGCGGCCGCGGCCCTGTTCGCCCCACCCGCCGGAGCCGAGACCAATCCGCTCGGCAACTTCAACATGAACATCCCCGATCGGTTCGATTTCCACACCTGGATCTGGTCGGTCGCCTCGTGCTCCAGCGGTGGGCACGGCGGCGGTCCGCCCCCGGAGTGCGCCCACGTCTTCGCGATCGCCCAGCCGATCGCCAAAGGCTTCAACTATCAGAACGACGTGCATCTGGTCGACGGCCGCTACACCCTGACCGTCGACGATCCGTTCGGTCTGCGCTGCGGCAACGTCTATTACGGCCCCACCTCGATGACGCACGACGTCTACTCGTGGGATGCCACCACCTTGGCCGGCACCCTGACCTCGACGTTCGACGCCGGCTGCGACGGTCAGCCGGGGACGCTGACGTATCCGTTCTGGCTGGTGCGGATGTGAGCACCGACCGTCCGACGACCCAGTCGATCCCGTGTGAGAGGCGTTCGCAATGAGTTATCCGCCAAGGCGCGCAACCATATTCGGGACGGCCTGCCTGGTCGCCGCGTCCGGAGCTCTCGCCGGTGTTGCCCTGTCGAGCGCGACGGCCTCGGCCGACGACGTCATGCACCACGTCACCTACACCGTGACCAGCGAGCAGCCCTACAACGCCGATATCTACTACCGGGACACCGATCCGCCGAATTTCGCGGAGTACAGCCACAACCCGTATGTGTTCAGCCCGAAGGTCGAGGCCGATCTGGGGCCCGGGAAGGCCTGGGTGCTCGACGTCATGCTGGCCAACCCCAACGACTGGGCGATGGTGGCGGCCACCAGCGGCTGGTCCACGGATACCCCGCAGATCCACTGCGAGCTGAAGGTGGACGGCGTCGTGGTCTCGACCAACGCCGGCCCCAAGGGCGCGCTCTGCTCGATCCGTAACTGGTAGAAGCTGTTTCGCGGTCCGGTCAGTCCCGGGCCGCGGGATCAGGCGTCGCCGCGCAGCCAGCGGCTCTCGCCGTTGGCACCCACGCAGGACAGGAACAGGCCGTCGGGCGCTTGGGCCACGAAGCCGTCGAAGCCCGAGCAGTTCGAGTTCTCTTCCCTGATGCCCTTCATCGGCGGAGAGCGGAAGTAGCGGGGCTCGTAGCGCCGCGGTGAGCCACAGAACACCAGGCGGCCCCACGACGTGGTGCCGAAGACGTAGTAGCCCGTCTGCTCGCAGTAGGAGCCCAGCACCACCCCCGGGGTGATACCCGGTGTGCAGAAGGGGTTGTCACAGTTGGTCGGGGCCGGCTCGGCGACGGCCGTAGGTGCCGGCACCGACAACACCGAGGCTGTCAGAATGGCAGCCACTGCTGCTACGGTCGATCGCACCGCACCACTCTGGCATATTTGGAAAGCAAATTCTCCCCCTTGGAGAAGATTACTTCGGCGCTGTTTCTACGGTGCCACAACATGAGTCGAGGAGGCCTCGTGACATCGGACCAAACCTCGAACCATCCCCAGGAGAAGCCCGGCCAGAACGACCAGTCCGCACTGACTGACGCGGCCGAGGCGGAGGCGGCCGCCGCCGAGGCCGACGCCGCCGCCGCAGAGGCCAGGGCCCGCGCCGCGGCGGCGCGCGCCAAGGCGATCCGGTCCAGGGCACAGGCCGCCAAGGTGGCCGAACCGAGCGACCTCGACACCGCCGCAGTGGATTCGACGCCCGTCGCGACGACCGCGGCCCCGCGTTCGGCCGGGCCCCGGAAGGCACTGGCCGGCGCAGTAGCCGTCCTACTGCTCTGCGGCTTCCTGGCGGCCAGTGGCTATCTCGCCTGGCGCCACCACGGGGTGACGCAGGAGCAGCAGCGCACCGCCGAGTTCAACGCCGCCGCCCGCCAAGGCGTGGTGAACCTGATGTCTGTCGACTTCAACAAGGCCCAGGAGGGCGTGAAGCGCCTGATGGACAACTCGACAGGCAAGTTCAAAGACGACCTGACCGATACCGCGGACGCCCTCACCCAGTCGGTGCAGCAGGCCAAGGTGGTGACCACGGTGACGGTGGATTCCACCGCGGTGGAAACGATGACCGCGGACTCCGGGGTGGTCCTGGTGGCGGCCACCACAGAGGCCGTCGACTCCACGACCAAGGAACGCAAACCCGCGCAATGGCGGTTGAGCATCACCCTGACCCGGGACCAGGGTCAGCTGAAGATGTCGCAGGTCGACTTCGTCACGCAGTGAACCGGCCCGTCGAATCCACGAACCTGGTCGGCCCGCCAATGTTATTCTCCCCAATTGAGAATGCCACTACCAGCAGCGTTCCTCGCAACCCGAGAATCGCCGCTCATTGAGGAGTCGTAGATGGGCGCAAGCGCCGTGCGGGCCGGCCTGACCGTGGCAGCGGTCGCCGCCCTTGTTGCCTCTGCAACGCCCGCTCCCCACGCAGCAGCTGACGCCTGGGGGCTCAACGGCACGTTCGTGGCGACCTCAAATGGCCAGTGGGCCAAGACCAACGAACAGTTCCGCAACGAGGCCGTCGTGCGCAGCAACTGGACGATCTCCACCACCTGCATCAACCCCACCGACTGCACCGGGACGGTGCACAGCGACGCCGGTTGGGACGCACCGATTTACGCCCGCAGCGGTATCTGGTTCGTCAAACGGGCGCTGCCGAACTGGCAGCCCTGCTCCAATGGCACCTTCGTCGACGGGCTGCAGATGTTCCGGTTTTACGCCGGTGACCCCTACACCGGCAACGGCGTGGTGACCCCGGCGGGCACCTGGCTCGGCGAAGACATCACCAGCTCCCCCAGCGGGGCGTGTGGCATCAACAAGCAGCTGGTGATCAACATGCCGTTCAATCTCAAAGCCACGTAGGCATTTTCGCCTGTCAGCAGAGTTTCGAGTCGGCCCCGGTGACGATCTGCTGCGCGGTGTAGAGGGGCACGGACAAGTCGACCTGCACCATGGTGATGGTGTCGAACGACGACTTTCCGCTGCCGAGTGCATCGCACGCCCGGTGCCCCTCGGCGATGATTTTCTCAGGACCGAGGATGCGGACGAAGTAGAACTCCGACGCCAAGGCATAGAGATACGCGTCGTCGTCAGCGGCGGCCGGCGGTGCCCCGGCGAGGCCGAACACGGTCATCGCAGCTAGCGCTGCCGCCACCAAACCCTTCATGTGCTGCCTCTCATCGAGAATCCCGCGTGCCATCACGTCGGCAGCAGGTCTTTCCATGATCTCGGATTGCCCTGTGCCACAAGGTCTGTCTGAGAGAACACCTCACCGCCCGGCGTGACGTACTGCCCGGTCTTCGGGTTGTACTGGGCGATCGCCACCGACGGCCCGCCCGGGGAGGAGCCATTGAACGCGCTCGGGGCGGCCGCCGGCACACCGTCGGGTTCCGGCGGGGCCTCGACCGGTCCGGGTAGCGGACCTGCGGCAGGCACGGCGTCAGGCGGCGGAACCTCGACCGGGGCCACCGGCACGCCGTTGACCGAGAGACCCGGCGGCGGCGGTGGCGGCACCGGAACCGCAGGGGGCGCAGGCGGACCCGCCGGTGGCGGCGGTCCGACTCCCGGCGGCAGCGGCGTACCTTCCAGCGGCCCATAAATATCCGCGCTGGGGTCGATGCGATCGTCCGGCGGGATGCCCTGGGCGATCAGGTTCGGATCGATCGGGTTGGGGCCGAGCGCGTGCTGACGCATGGCCAGCGGCACGAAAGGCTTGTCGCTGTTGCAGTCTTCGACGGTGGCCGCCCGCTTGCCCGGCACGCCCTGGCAGGGATAGTTGCGCGCGCCGCGCACCGCAACCGGGGAATCCTGCGGCAACTTGCAGTACAGCCCGTCCGGGGTGTCGACGGTGGTGATATCGGCGGGTGACCGCCACTGCGACGGCGGCAGGAAGCCGACGGTGCACGCGGGCGGGTCACCGATCTCGATGGCGAACTCGCCCAACGGCAGCCCGCCGGAGTTCTTCGATGAGACGCCGAACGTCTGCACCTGCGCCACATATGGCGGCAGCAGCACCAGCAGTTGCTCGATGGATGCGTGGTAGGTCACGGCGATCTGGCCGATGCTGCTCAGGTTGGCCAGCAGGAGCGGCAAGGTCGGCTTGAGCTGATCCAGCAGCTTCGTCGCCTCCTGCGCGGCACCGGGACCCGTCGCCAGGATGTTGCGCACTTGCGGGTCGTTGTCGGAGAACTGTTGGGTTACGCCGGCCAGGCTGCGCGACCAGGTCCGGATGGCATCGGCTGTCTCGGCCTGGGTGTCGAGCAGCGGGCCGGTGTCGTCGACCAGCGTGCGGGTGGTGTCGGCAGTCCTGTTGCTGTCCGCGGCGATCTTCGACCCGGAATCCAGCAGCGAACCGAAGTCGTACCCGGTGCCGCCGAACGCCTGATGCGACTCGTCGAGCAGCTTGGTCAGGCTGTCGCCGGGGATACTGTCGAGCAGCGTGCTGACCTGATCGAGCACCGGTCCGACCGGCTGCGGGATCGAGGAGTCCGCCAGCGCCACCACCGACCCGTCGTGCAGGTACGGCCCGGCGTCGGTGCGGGGCAGCAGATCGACGTACTGCTCGCCCACCGCCGAGATGCTGCGGACCGCAGCGGTCAGATCAGCCGGGATCTTCGGCGAACTGTCCAGTGACAGTGTGGCTTCCGCGCCCGTCGGAGTGAGATTGACCGACGTGACCTTGCCGATCTGCACGCCCCGGTAGGTGACGTTGCTGAACTGGTAGAGGCCGCCGGTGGCGGGCAGCTGCACCTTGACGGTGTAGCGGCCGACCCCGAGCAGCGTCTGACCCTGCATGTAGCCGAACACCATCACCCCGACGGCGATCAGCCCGGCGATGGTGAAGATCGCCAGCTGGATTCGGACAAAGCGAGTCAGCATCAGCGGCCTCCATTTTCCGGTGCGGGGGCCGGCGGCGCGGGGTTGGCGCCGTACGGACCGGCGAACACACCGTTCTGGTTGGTCATCGGCTGAGCGCCGGCCACCTGCCCCGGCGGCGCGGGTGCCGGACCCGGCGGCACCACCGGCAGCAGCGGTCCCACATCGGCGGTGATGGATGGCATCGGACCCGTCGGCACCGGCATCGCGTCAGCCGGATCGTCGGGCTCAGCAGGCGGGGTCCCCGGCGGCGGTGGCGCCACCCCGGCAGCCAGCGGGTCGTAGGTGTACTGGATGAACGTCGGATCCCCGGGCGCGGGCACCAGCGCCGCGTTCTCCTCACCCCACCGGGTGCCGAGGAACAGGGTGCGCTTGAGGCGCGGAATCGTCGCGTCGATGGTGGCGAACAGGTTCAGGAAGTCGCCCCTGACGCCACGGTCGATGAAGCCCTGGGTGTAGGGGAAGGTCAAGGCGTAGGTCAACAGGAAGTCCAGGTCGGGGCCCACATCGGCGAGAGCCTTGATGGTCGGCTCGAGGTTCTTCAGGTTGGTGACCAGATCAGCCTGCGTGTCGTTGACAACACCGGTTGCGGTATCGCTGAATACGCGCAACTTGTCCAGCGCGGCGGTCAGTCGCGGGCGTTCCCGCTCCAGCACCTCCAGCGCGGGCGGAATCTTCGTCAGCGCCGTGGAGATGACGTCCTTCTGCCCGGCGAAGGTGGCGGCCAGACGGTTCAGGCCCTGAATGGACGCGACGATATCGTCGCGCTGCGCGTCCAGGGTGCCGACGAACGTGTCCAGGCGGGTGATCAGGTCACGGACCTGGGGGCCGTGCCCGCTGATGGCGGCGTTGAAGTTGTGGATCACGTCGCCGATCTGGCCGAGGCCGCCGCCGTTGACCACCGCCGCCAGCGAGGACAGCGTCTGCTCGGTGGTCGGATAGGTCGACGACTTGTTCAGTGCCACAGTGGCACCCGGCTGCAAGCGACCTTCCGGAGCCTGACCCGGGGGTGGATTCAGCGCCAAGTGCATCGACCCCAGCAGGCTGGTCTGGCCGACGCTGGCCACCGCGTTGGCAGGTACCACGACACCAGGTTCGACCCTGATCTCCACGTTGGCGTGCCACTGGTCGACCGTCATCTTGCCGACACTGCCCACCACCACATCCGAGACCATCACAGGTGAATTCGACTCCAGCTGAGCCACATTCGCGATCTCGACGTGGTAGATGGTGGCATCGGACTCCCGCCCGACCGCACCGGGCAGCGGCAACGTGTTCAGCCCCTGGAAGGCGCACCCGCTCGAGACGAGCATGACGCACGCACCTGAGGCGACGAAGGCCGACAGGCGACGTCCTCGATTACCACGCATCACGGCTGGGGTGTCCCTTCAGCTGGTGGCAGCGGCGCGTCGGGAGCCGGCGGCGCGTCCGGGGCCGGTGGGGCCTCGGCGGGCAGCGGCACCCCGTTGAGCGAGTTGCCGGGAGGGGCAGGTTTCAGTGCTTCCGCAGGCAGCAGCACGTTGTCCAGCGGGTCAGGAACCACGCCTGGCGCCGCCGCAGGTGCCGGCCCCGGTGGCGGTCCCGGCGGTATCGGCGCACCGGGAAACAGCGCAGGTGACGGATAGAACGGCAGCTTCGACGGTGGTGGCGCCACCCCGGGCGGGCCCATCCCCGGCGGCGGCGGGACATCGCCGTTGAGCCCGGTGTAGGCCGATACCGCCGGCGGGATCTCAGGCAGGCTGGGGGTGCCTGCGCCGCCGGGAGCCAATGCCGGGTCGGAATAGATGATCCGGTCGGGGCTGGCCGATTTCATCAGATACGGGTTGAGCGGAAACGGCAGGAAGTTGAAGTTCAACAGCCGGGCGGCCGGGCCTAGGTACTGCTGGCACAGCTTCGCGGTTTCCGGTGCCGTGGTGTTCTCGATGCCACCGATGGCACCGCAGATGAACTGAACCGGATTCGAAAGATTGGCCAGCGCAAAGGATCCGATGTCGTCACCGGTGTCGGGGTTGTAGATGTTGTAGGCGTTGCCGAACGAGTTCGGCGCGGTGTGCAGCAGGTTCTCCAGATCCAGGTGGTGATCCACCAAGTTCTGAGTGACAGAGACCAGGCCCCTGACCTGTTCCGCGGTCTGGTTGCGGCTGCCCGCGACGAAGCGCTGCACTTCGCCCAGCGCGACCGACAGATCCTTGAGTGCGGAATCGAGATCGGACCGGTTGTCGTCGAGCACGCTCGTCAGCGAGGCGAGCCGGTTCTGGAACGACACGATCTGGGTGCTGCTGCCCTTGAGGGCGGTGACGAACGTCTGCAGGTTCTTGATGATGTCGACGATGTTGCCGCTGCCGTCGGCGAGGATGCGCCCGACGCCGGCCAGCTGGGTGACCGTGTCCCGCAGCTTTTCTCCGTTGCCGTTGTCCAAGGCGTTGGCGGTGGTGTCGATGAAGCGCCCGACGGAGGTGCCGGAGACACCGCTCTTGGGTCCCAGATCCGTGGCCAGCCGCATCAGCTGATTCTTGACCTCGTCCCACTCCACCGGGACCGCGGTGCGATCCGCCGGAATGACCGCTCCGTCAGCCATTTTGGGGCCGCTGGTTCGGTAGGCGGGCGCGAGTTGGACGTAGCGCGCCGCCACCAGGTTCTGCGCGACGATGACTGCCTTGGCATCCGCGGGCACGGGTACGTCGTGGTCGACGTCGAGCACCAGCTTGGCTTGGGTGCCTTCGGGTTCGATCGACGCGATGGTGCCGACCTTGACACCGGACACCCGGACCTCGTCACCGGGATACACGCCGGTGGCCGAGGTGAAGTACGCGGTGATGGTGTTGGGTCCGAAGACCGTCTTGTTCAGCACGACGACCACGCCGATCACCAGCAGCACCACCAGGCCGGCCGCCAGGACGGGAACGAGTCGCTTGCGGGTCATCGCGTGCCTCCCGGAATTCCGTTGTACGGCAGCGGAAGCTCTGCCCGTGGGCCTGCGTTGTCCGGCGGCTGGCCGGCGTTGAACCCGCGCCGGAAGCCGAAGGCATAGTCAAGGAAGGGCTGCAGCAACTGTGCGGGCTGCAGGTTGGGCACGTAGGCGGTGTAGTAGAAGCCGTTGTTGACCGTCTCGCCGTTGGTCACCGCGGTCTTCGTGAAACCCTTCAGTGCCTTGACGATGTTGTCGGCGTTCTTCTCCAACATCGCGTTCACCCGGTTGAGCCGCTCCAGGGTGGGGGCCAACTCTTTTTCGTTGTCGGCCACCAGCATCGTCAGCTGCTGGGCCACCGCGGAGGTGTTGGCCAGCAGGTTGACGATCGTCTGCCTGCGCGCGGACAGCACACCGAGCAGATCATCGGCGTTGAGGATCAGTTGGTTGACCTGCTGACTGCGCTCGGAGAGAATCCCGGTCACGTCGCCTGCACTCTTGAACAGCTGGCCCAGCGTCTCGTTACGACTGTTGAGGCTCTTGGAGATTCGGGACAACCCGTCGAAGGTCGGGCCGAGCTCCGGCGAGATCTGATCGAGGGTGTCCGACAAGGTATCCAGCGACTGATTCAGCGCTTCGGTGTCGGTGCCCGCCGTGTTCGAGGTGAGTTCGCTGACCGCTTCGGTCAACGAGTACGGCGACGACGTTCGGCTGGTGGGAATGACGTCGGTCTGCTTCAGCGAGCCGCTGCCCTCGGATTCCAGCGTCAGCACCCGCTCGCCGAGCAACGAGCCGGTCCGGATGTGGGCGGTGGTCTGCGAGCCGAGTTGATAGCGCCCAGCCGTGGTGAAGGTGATCAGAGCATCACCGTTATGCAGCGAAACATCCTGTACCGAACCGATTTTCATGCCGGAAAGGGTGACGTCGTTGCCGACGGAGATGCCACCCGCCTCGGAGAACAGGGCCTGGTGACGAACCGAGGTGGCCCACTGCGTGATGCGTTCGGGCTGCAGGCCGACCATGATGACCAGCACTATGAGGACCGCACCGATGATGCCGGCCCTGACGAGTTGTGATCCGCGGTACTTGAGCATTACTCGGCGCACCTTCCCGTCGTCTGCTTGATCCAGGGGAACATCGCGGTGCGGCCCTGGAGATCAGTCAGGCGCAGATTCAGACCACAGATGTAGTAGTTGACGAAGCTGCCGTAGGCGCCGAGGCGAACGAGCTTGCGGTAGTTCTCCGGGGCCTTCTGTAAACCGGTGTCCAGCAATGCTTTCTGATCGTCGATCAGGGGGGCGATCCGGTTCAGCTGGTCGACGAGTCCGTTCAGTGGCGGCCGGGCCTGGGTCAGCAGGCTGGCCAGCGAGGCGGTGCCGGTGTTGAGCGAGTCGATCGCCTCGCCGATGGGATCGCGGTCCTTGGACAGTCCGGTGATCAGCTTCTCCAGCTTGTCCACCGCGCCGGAGAACTGGTCACCTTGTTTGGCCAGGGTGTCCACCAGGATGTTCAGGTTGTCGACCAATTGCTCGACGGTCTGGCTGTTGTCGGCCAGCGCACTGGTGAACGACGACGTCTTGGTGAACAGCGACTCGATGGTCGGCCCCTGGCCCTGGAAGATCTGCAGCAGGGAGTTCGACAGCGAGTTCACATCCTGCGGATTGAGGCCCTGGATCACCGGCCGCAACCCGCCGAGCAGCAGATCGAGATCGAGTGCTCCCGCGGTCCGGTCCACCGGAATCTGCGCCCCGGCAGGCAATACCCGGGTGGAGCCCGGTCCGTCGACCAGTTCGAGGTAGCGGTCACCGACCAGGTTGAGGTAGCGGACCATGGCCTTGGTGCCGGTGGTGAGCACGATGTTGCGGTCGGTATCGAACTTCACCAGCACCGTCTTGTCGTCCTGCAGAGCAAGCTCCTCCACCGTGCCGACCCGGATGCCGGCCACCCGGACGGTATCGCCGGCCTCGAGCCGCGACGCATCGGTGAGCACCGCGGAGTAGCTGTTGGTGGAGCCGGTCCGGTACTGCCCGAAGATGAAGAACAACGACGCCGTCAGGAGAATCATGATGATGCCGAAGATGGCGAGCTTGATGATGGTGTTCCTGGCGCCGGTCATCCTGGTTGGCCGATCTGTGCGGAGTTGCGGGGCGGGCCGTCCAGAGGACCGAACAACGCCTCCTTGAGTCCTGCGGAGTTCAGCAGGATGCCCTGGTTGCCGTACTGCCAAGGGTTGGCGCCGACGTCGGTGACGAGGAACGGGGAGTGCTCGTTGAACGCCACCTCGGGCAGCCCGACGTCCTCGCAGTGCGGGCCGCCGGTAGCGGCTACCTTCGGCAGGTTCCCCGGGTACTTGTACCGCTCGACACCGAGCGTAAAGCTCACCGACACAAGGACTCCGGGGACCGGCTGCGGCGGCGAGGTGGCGATCGGCCGCATGCCGAGCAGGGCGCAGTTCAGGGCGTGGTGGTACTCGTTGAGCAGATCAGTGGTCGGCACCAGCAGGTGCAGGACGTCGGTCAGCGGCTCGCGGTTCGCGCTCAGCACCTGGTTGCCGGTGTCAGCCAACCCGATAAAGCTGACCAGCAGGGTATCGAGATTGTCTTGTTGGTCGACGATGGTGTCGCTCAGTTGCGTCGTGTTGCCGAAGGTTTTGATCAGGTCCGGCGCCGCGTCGGCGTAGGCGTTGGCCACCTCGGGCAGTGTCTGGATGTCGTGACTCAAGCCGGGCAGGCTCGGTTCCAGTTTGGCCAGGAATTCGTCGAGATCGTTGAAGGTCTGGCCGAGTTGGTCGCCGCGGCCGGCCAACCCTTGCGACAGCGCGCCCAACGTCTCGTTCAACTTGGTCGGGTCGATGCGGCCGAGCAGGGTGGTGAGTTGCTGGAACACCGTGTTGGTTTCGACGGTGACGTGCTCACCCTGAAGAACCTGGCCGGCCTTGAGCGGTTGTGCCGCAGGCTGATCGGGCGCGGTCAACTGAACGTACTTGGCGCCGAACACCGTTGACGAGGTGATGTCGACGTTCGCGTTGGCCGGGATGAGGTGCAGCTGCGCGGGGTCCATCGCCAGATGCAGGGCGGCGTCGCCGTTGGGCAGGGCCTCGATGGATTCGACGGTGCCGACCTGGACGCCGCGCATCTTCACCTTGGCGTCCGGGTTCATCACCAGGCCGGCGCGGGGCGAAAGTACGGTCACGGGAACGGTTTTGCTGAACGAGCCGCGGAACAGGCCGATCGCCAGAAAAATGATCAGCAGGATGATCAGCACTGTGACCAGGCCTGCGATGGGCGCAATGTTGCGCGACGGCGTCTTGGTGCCAGGTTGATGAGTCGTCACGTTCGTTCCTTCTCCCTAACCTGACAGGTTGAAGTTGCCGTTGGAGCCGTAGACGGCCAGGGAGACCAGCAGGGTCACCGAGACGACCACGATCAGTGAGGTGCGTACGGCGTTGCCGACCGCCACTCCGACCCCCGACGGGCCGCCGGTGGCGAAGTAGCCGTAATAGGTGTGCAGCAACAAGATCGCCAACGCCATCAAAATGGCCTGCAGAAACGACCACAACAAATCGATCGGATTCAAAAACGTGGTGAAGTAATGGTCATACAAACCACCGGATTGGCCGAGCAGCACCACGGTGGTGAACTGGCTGGCTAGGAACGACAAGATGACCGCGATGCAGTACAGCGGGGTGATCGCGATCATCCCGGCGATGATCCGGGTGGACACCAGGTAGGCGACCGGGCGGATCGCCATCGACTCCAACGCGTCGATCTCCTCGTTGATCCGCATCGCCCCGAGCTGCGCGGTCACCCCGGCCCCGAACGTCGCGGCCAACCCGATCCCCGCCACCACCGGGGCAGAGATGCGGACGTTGATGAACGCCGCCAAAAACCCGGTCAACGCTTCGATGCCGATATTGCCCAGCGAGGAATACCCCTGCACGGCCAGGGTGCCGCCGGTGGCCAACGTCAGGAACCCGACGATCACCACGGTGCCACCGATCATCGCCAACGTGCCCGCACCCATCGAGATTTCGGCGATCAGCCGGATCACTTCCCGGCGGTAATGCGTCAACGCGAACGGTGTCGCCGCCAGGGCTTTGGCGTAGAACACAGTGTGCTCACCGATCGAACCGAACAGCGACACCGGCCGGTCGAACTGCCGGGCCAGACGCGGATAAGTGGCGCGCAAGGTCATGAGGTCAACCTGATGCCGATGGCGGTGACCACCACATTGATCACAAACAGCGCCATGAACGCATACACCACGGTCTCGTTGACCGCGTTACCCACCGCTTTCGCCCCGCCCCCGGAGACCGTCAGGCCGCGGTAGCAGGCCACCAGGCCGGCGATCAGCCCGAACAACGCCGCCTTGACACAGGAGATGATCACCTCCGGCACCCCGGTCAACAACGTGATGCCCGCGGCGAACGCGCCCGGGTTCACATCCTGGACGAACACGGAGAAGAAATAGCCACCCAGGATGCCGATGATCACCACCAGGCTGTTGAGCAGCAGCGCCACCAGGCCCGAGGCCAGCATCCGCGGAGTGACCAGACGCTGCACCGGATTGATGCCCAGGACTTCCATCGCGTCGATCTCCTCGCGGATGGTCCGTGACCCCAGATCCGCGCACATCGCCGTCGCACCCGCCCCGGCGACGATCAGCACCGTCACCAACGGACCGACCTGCGTCACCGCGCCGAACGCCGCCCCCGCGCCACTCAAATCAGCGGCCCCGAGTTCGCGGAGCAGGATGTTCAGCACGAAGCTCACCAGCACGGTGAACGGGATCGCCACCAACAATGTCGGCGCCAACGACACCCGCGCGACAAACCAGCACTGATCCAAAAACTCCCGCCACTGAAACGGCCGGACAAAGACAAACTTCACCGCATCCGCCGACATCGCGAACAACCCACCCACAGCCTGCATCGGCCCACTGGTACCGCGACCCAACCTCGGCAACCCCGCAGACCACCGA
>JBEVHL010000745.1:0-7283 GCA_040511255.1 Mycobacterium sp.
CTCTGGACAGTGAACTCGTTGGGACTCAAAGAGATCGGCCTGGCTGACCATCCCGACGGTCGACTGCGCAGCGCCGACGCCGGATGGGCCGAGCACCTGACGCGCCGCGATGCCGGACTCCCGGAGTTCGGGAAAAGGCTGGCTTGCTACGGGGTCACCGGAATCACCGACGCCACCCCGGATCTCGGCGATGCCGACCAGGTGTCCGCCCACCTGCCGCAACGCGTGCGCTGGTTGAGCCCGGGCAAGCGGATCCTGCACGATGATCGGCTCGACCTGGACGAACTCACCGACTGGGTGCGGGCCACCCACGCCGGCGGTAGCACCGTCGCACTGCACTGCGTCACCGTCGCGCAACTGGTGATGACGCTGGCGGCGTTACAGGACGCCGGCGTGCGGCCGGGGGACCGGATCGAACACGCCGCGATGGTGCCAGGGGACTGCCTCGCGGACCTGGCAACCCTGCGCGTCACGGTGGTGACCCAACCCAACTTCGTCGCCGAACGCGGTGAGGAATACCTGGCGGAGATCCCCTCTGACGAACTAGACCAATTGTGGCGGGTGGGTTCGCTGTTGGACGCCGGCGTGCCGGTGGCGCTGTCCACCGATACGCCCTTCGGCGATGCCGACCCCTGGGCGGTGATGCGGGCCGCGGTGCACCGCCGAACGCCGATGGGCAGGACGGTCAGCGAGTCCGAATGTATCTCGCCGACAACGGCTTTGACGATGTTCCTGGGTTCGGCGGACGAGCCGGCCCGGCCGCGGGAGGTGGTGCCCGGGCAGCCCGGCGACCTCTGCCTGCTGGCTGCGCCACGGGATACGGTGCTGGCCGAACTCGATGCCGGTCTGGTCGCCGCCACGGTCATCGGCGGGCAGGTGGTGCACGCTCAGCCGGGCACATCCATCCGTTGGGTGCCGACGACCGACAACAGCCGCAGCGCCTCCTCGGCGGGCGAGCCGGGATCGGCGGTGTAGATCACCACGCGTTGGTCCCGGTCGGTGACGTCGAGGACGTCGCAGTTGACGGTGACGGCGCCGACGAGCGGGTGGTGAAACGTCTTGCACAACGCGGTCTGCGCGTTCACATCGTGCGTGGCCCACGTCCGGGCGAATTCCTCGCTGCCGGAATGCAATTCGCTGACCAGCTCGGACAGTTCCGGATCGTCGGGGTAGCGACCCACCGCAGCGCGCAGATGCTGGGTCACGGTACGCGCGAACTCGTCCACATCGGCCACGCCGAACAACCTGCGGCCCTGCGGATGTGGGCCAAGGAACACCCGGCGCGCCAGATTGCGGTCCCGCCGGGACACGGCGGAGAAATCCTCCAGCAAAGCGGCGGCCAGGTCATTCCAGGCGATCACCTCGTAGCTGGCGGACACCACGATGGCCGCGGCCTGCGGCAGGCGTTGAATGAGATCGAGCAGGCTACTGCGGACCACCCGCGACGGCCCCACCGGCGGGGCCGGCGGGACACCGGCCAGATGGTGCAGGTGGGCCCTCTCGGGGTCCGTCAGGCGCAGCGCGCGGGCCAGACCGGCCAGCACCTCATGGGACGGGCGAGGTCCGCGGGCCTGTTCGAGGCGGGTGTAGTACTCCGTGGAGATGAAGGCCAACCCCGCCACCTCGTCACGGCGCAGGCCGGGGGTGCGACGTCGTCGCCCGACGGGCAGACCCACGTCGGTCGGCGCGATGCGTTCGCGTCTGCTGCGCAGGAACGCGCCCAGATCTTGCCGGTCCATCTGCCCAGTCTGCCGCGGGGACAACTCCGCTAGCCAGGTACCGCACGTACCTGGCTAAGCCGAGGGTCCCGACGCAGGCTCGAAAGCATGGAAACCACACAGGGCTTATTGGCGGGCAAGGTCGCCTTCATCACCGGTGCAGGCCGCGGTATCGGCGCTGCCGCCGCGCGACTGTTCGCCGCCGAGGGCGCGCAGGTGGTGTTGGCCGCCAGGACCGAAGCGCAGCTGAAGGCCGTCACCGAGGACATTCGCGCCGCCGGGGGTACCGCCGACTACACCGTCTGCGATCTGGCCGACGCGGCCAGCGTGCAGGCCGCCGTCGACCGGACCGTCGAGCTCTACGGCCGGCTGGACGTCGCGTTCAACAACGGCGCCGGGATGGAGCCGCCGGGGCCGATGGATCAGGTCTCCGAGGCTGACTTCGACTACATCTACACCGTCAACCTCAAGGGGCCGTGGCTGGCGATGGTCGCCGAGGTGGCCGCGATGCGGGCCACCGCAGGCAGCAGCGCGATCGTGAACAACTCCAGCGTGGGCAGTCTGATGGGCAATGTCGAGCTGCCCACCTACGGCGCGATGAAGCGGGCCGTCAACAGCCTGACCGAATCGGCCGCGGTGACCTACGGTCCGGAGAACATCCGGGTCAACGCCATCGCCCCGGGTCTGACCATGACCGATATGGTCCAGTTCTGGGAGGACGCCTCCCCGGGGACCGTCGAACGACTCACGGCCCAGATTCCGCTGCGCCGGACCGCCGAGCCGCTGGAGATCGCGCAGGCCGCGGCCTGGCTGCTCAGTGACCGGTCATCCTTTGTCACCGGAACGGTGATTCGCGTCGACGGGGGTGCGCGGGCCTAGTCGAGTCGACAAGCCGCCGAGGGACGAGGCGGTGAGGAGCGAGACAATCCAATCGTGCTCAGTGCGGCAGGTCGCGGAACGCGGTATTGCGGTACGGGTCAGGTTCTTTCGGTAAGCCAAGGACACGCTCGCCGACGATATTGCGCTGGATCTGGTCCGTGCCGCCACCGATCGACGTGAAATAGGCATTCAGGGTGCGGAAGGTGACGGCGTCACCGACGGGATTGTCCGGACCGGCGAGCATCGAGTCGGCGCCGACGATCTCGGTCTGCACCCGCGCCGTCTCGTGCAGAATCCGGGACATCGCGATCTTGCCCAGCGCCAGCAGCGCCGCCGCCTGGGCACCGTCGGAAACCTTGGCCCGCTGGGTGTTCCACCGGTTCACCGCCGCCAGGCCGTCGATCTTAGCGATCTCCTGCCGGGTGTAACCGTCATCGAGCTTGCCGTAGGAGCGGGCCAACTCCACCAGGCTGTCCCGATCCTCCTGCGGCTTGGTCGCGGCCTTGGTGGTGCGGGCCAGATCGCCCATCAGCCGACGCTCGTAGCCGAGTGCGGTCTGCAGCACCGCCCAGCCGCCGCCCAGCGGCCCGACCAGATTCTCCGCAGGCACCGTCGCATCGGTGATGAACACCTCGTTGAACTCGGACTCGCCGGTGATCTGGTGGATGGGCCGGACCTCGACGCCGGGCTGGCGCATGGGGAACATGAAGAAGCTGATGCCCTTGTGTTTCGGCACATCCCAGTCGGTCCGGGCCACCAACAGTCCGTAGTCGGCGGTCGTCGCGAACGAGGTCCAGACTTTCTGGCCGTTGATGACGAACCGGTCGCCGTCGCGATCGGCACGGGTGCGCAGACCGGCCAGATCCGACCCGGCACCGGGTTCGCTGTAGAGCAGGCACCATTTCGTCTCACCACGTAGCGACGGTGGGATGAGCCTGCGCTTCTGTTCCTCGGTACCCGCCTGGTGCAGCGTGCAGGCGAACAGGTTCGCTCGGTCGTGTCCGGTACCCGGCGCACCGACCGCCGCGAATTCGGTTGCGACAATTCGTGATTCGCTATCGCGGTAACCCCGGCCGAACCATTCGGGCTCCCAGCTCGGAGCCGAGTATCGCGCCGCCAGCACCAGGTCGGCCCACCGGTTGCGGTCCATTCCGGGAGTCCAGTTGGCGGCCAACCACTGCCGGACTTCGGTGCGCACCTCTTCGCTCACGGCGTCACGCTCCCTTGAGGTGTAGATAGCGGTCGCGGTGCGCAGCCGGCGGGCCGAGCAGCTGGGCGTCGGTTCTGGCGCGCCGCAGATACAGATGCGCGGGGTGCTCCCAGGTGAACCCGATACCGCCGTGCACCTGGATGTTGGTGGCGGCGACGAATACGTAGGCATCAGAGCAATACGCTTGCGCAAGAGCAAGATCCGTCGACCGGGCGGCGGACTGCTCGTCGAAGGCCTGCGCCACGTGCCGGGCCGCCGAGATCGCCGACTCGGCCTCCAGCAGCATGTCGGCGCACATGTGCTTGACCGCCTGAAAGCTGCCGATGGCCCGACCGAACTGCATGCGGGTGCGCGCATACTCGACGCCCATCCGCATCGCCCGCGCAGCGCCTCCCGCCTGCTCGCTGAGCAGGGCGACCGCGGCGTGCTCCAGTGCGGTACCGAACACGTCCAGGCCCGCGCCCAGGGGCCCGATCACCCTGGCCGCCACGTCGGCGAACTCGACGCGGTACTGCTTGCGGGTGGCATCGATCGTCGTCAGCGGCGAGAGGGTGACACCGGGATCGGCGGTCGCCACCGCGAAAGCCGAAGGGCCCGAGTCGGTATCGGCCAGCACGTAGAGCAGATCCGCGGCACCCGCGTCGAGCACGAAGGTCTTCTGCCCGGTCAGTGCCCAACGGTCGCCGATGGCGGCGGCTGCGGTATCCAACTGCACCGGCACGGTGGCAACCGAGCCCTCCGCGTACGCCACACTCACGATCAGCTCACCCGCCGCGATCCGGGGCAGCACGGCCGCGCGTTCGGCGTCGTCACCGGCCGCGGCCAGCAGATGCACCGCCAGCACGGCCGTCGAGAAGAACGGGGCGCACAGCAGCGCGCGACCCATCTCCTCCATCACGATGCCCAGCTCGACGTGGCCCGCACCGGCACCGCCGAAGTCGTCGGGGATCAGCAGCCCGAGCAACCCCATCGCAGCCAGGTCCTGCCACGTCCGCGCGTCATGGCCGGTGTCGGTGGCCATCAGTTCCCGCACCTGGGCCTCGGCGGAGCGGTTGTCCAGAAACGCCGCTACCGCGTCCCGCAACGCCCGGTGTTCGTCAGTCTCGCGTACTGCCATCCGGCCAGCTTCCTCCTAGTCGGCGAACGCGTTCTTCAAGACGCTGCATTGGCTGTCGAAGAACGCCCGGGACACGCCTGCCTTCGGCACCACCCCGTCGAACCCGTGGAAGGCGCCGGGCACCACCTCGACGTCGCACGGCACCCCGGCCGCGGTCAGTGCCTGTGCGTAGGCCAGGTCCTCGTCGTGGAACAGGTCGTTGGAGCCGACGCCGATCCAGGCGGGGGCGAGGCCGGCGAGGTCGGTGCGGCGGGCCGGCACGGCCACCGCGGGATCCGCGCCACCGAGATACGACGCCCAGCCCCACCGGTTGGCGGTGCGATCCCACAGCCGGTACTCGACACTGTCGAGTTCGGTCCGCTCCGACGACCGGTCGTCGAGCATCGGGTAGACGAGTAGCTGCACCACGGGCGTGACCACTGCGCGGTCACGGGCCTTGAACGCCAGCGCTGCAGTCAGGCCGCCGCCCGCGCTGGCGCCGCCGATGGCCACCCGGGCCGGATCGACGGCAGGCAGACCGGCCAGCCACGTCAGGGCGTTATGGCAGTCCTGCAACCCCGCGGGATGGGGATGCTCAGGGGCCAGTCGGTAGTCGACGGCGGCCACGGTGATGCCGAGCCGCTCCGCGAACCGCTTGCACAGGGCGTCGTCCTGCTGCGCGGTACCGATGACATAGCCGCCGCCGTGGATCCACAGCAGGGCCGGACCCGTCGCGGTCGGATCCGCGGGCCGGTGCAATCGAATGTCGACGCCATCGGATGTGGTCAGCACCTCGACCCCGGGAGCGGCAGGCCGCTGCAGCTTCTGCAGCGTCCGGACAATCGGCAGGGTGCGCTGGCTGATCGGGGCACGGGGTACCCAGCGCGCCGCTTTCTGCAGCTCTGGGTGGAAGTCGGTGACGGTCACCGGCCCGACATTACTTAGTGGGACAAACTGTGCTCGGCTGGCGGGTCCGCAGTGGCCGTGGTGGGGTGAGTGCAATGGCACTTCACGATTTACCGGCGACACCGACGACGGTGCATTGGGGCTACTTCGACCCACGGCTCCCTCCGACCTTGACCGTGGCGTCCGGCGACGTGGTCGCCATCGAGACGCTCACCCATCACGCCGGTGATGCGCCCGATCTGTTGATGGACAGCCGGATCACCGAGGTCTTCGACCGCGTCCAGGACCGCGGGCCGGGACCGCACCTGTTGACCGGGCCGATCGCCGTGGCCGGGGCCCGCCCCGGCGACGTGTTGCAGGTCGACATCCTGGAAGCCACCCCGCGGTTGCCGTACGGGTCAAACCTGGCCGCGCACTGGGGTTATCTCTACGGCGAGTTCGGCCACGAGCGGGTGACCATCTACGAACTCGACACCGCGGCACTGCTGGGCCGGGCTCTGTTCGGGTACGACTGGAGCACCACGCCCATCGCCGACGGGGCAGGCGTCGTGGTGACCCCGGGCAGCGTCGAGCGTCAACCCGCGCTGCCCGGAGTCGTGATCCCGCTGCGGCCGCACTTCGGGACGATGGGCGTGGCACCCGCCGCGGCCGAGCGGGTGTCATCGGTGCCACCGGGAGACCACGGTGGCAACGTCGACAACTGGCGCATCGGTGCCGGCGGGCGGATGTACTACCCGGTGCAGGTCCCCGGTGCGCTGCTGTCCGTGGGGGACCCGCACGTGTCCCAGGGTGACGGTGAGATCAGTGGCACCGCGTTGGAGGCTTCGCTGAACGGCTTGCTGCGACTGACCATTCGGCGCGATCTGGCGCTGCGGGTGCCGGTCTTGGAGACGGCGACGGAACTGCTGGTGCACGGTTTCGGCGACACCCTGGACGAGGCGATGAAGGCGGCCGCGCTGCGCACCCTGGATCTGCTGGTGACCGTGTTCGGGCTGTCCCGCCCCGACGCATACTCGTTCATGTCCGTCGCGGTGGACTTCACCGTCACCCAGGTGGTGGACCAGCGCCAGGGCGTACACGGTCGGATCGACAAGCGGTGCTTCCCACGGTTTGGAAAGGCAGTGCTGTGAGCGACAACGGAATTCGCGCGTTCACCTTCAGCCCGCTGGACGGCGTGCCGCCGTCGGTGGCGCCGTTCGCCCACGCCACGGCGGCCGGCCAGATGCTCTTCGTCACCGGTCAGATGCCGACGGATATCACCGGCGCGCTGGTGGGCGACGGCATCGGCGAGCAGACCGATCAGGTGCTGCGGAATCTGCTCCGGGTCACCGAGTTGTGCGGGGGCAGCCTGGCTGACGTCGTGTCGGTGCGGGCCTATCTGACCGACTGGTCGGAGTATGCGGAGTTCAACTCGGCGTACGCGCTGTGGTTCCTCGAGCGGCTACCGTCGCGCACGTGTGTCGGCACCACCGGG
>JBEVHL010000746.1:0-5937 GCA_040511255.1 Mycobacterium sp.
CCGCGGTCAGCGCGCAGGTGCGCTGTATCGACGCGGCCCGGGAAGCGGCCCGACTCGCCGCCAGGGGAGACGAGCGCGGATCAGCACAGGCGGCCCACGTCATCGGCCCGGCCGGTGCGGCCCTGCAGGTGCGGGTGGACGGCGACTTCGTGGTGGCGACCGTCACCATGCGGCCTGCGCTACTGCCTGGGGTCACGGTGTCGGCGCAGGCGGTGTCGGCGGTGGAACCCACCGGGTGACGACGCGGGGGAGCGCGGCGCGGCCAGCGTGCTGGCTGCGGTGCTCATCGCGATCGTGTTGGCCGTGACGTTCGCCGGTGTGTCCGTGGGCTCGGTGGTGGTGGCGCGCCACCGTGCCCAGGCGGCAGCGGATCTGGCGGCGCTCGCCGCGGCGGGTCGGTTGCCGGCAGGTCCCGAGCAAGCCTGCGCCAGTGCCGGGGAGGTGGCGCGGGCGATGAAGGCCGGCGTCGCCCGGTGCGACGTCGAGGAGCTCGATGTGGTGGTGACGGTCGAGGTCGCGGTGAGTCTGGTCAGAGGGTTCGTGGGCCCGGCCCGCGCCGCGGCACGGGCCGGGCCGCCGCCCGGGTGACGCGCCTTTCGCCAGCGGTACAGCGATGGACGGCTTGTTAGCTCGAAATCGTGCACCGGGGCCGGCGCCGACTGCGGGGCTCGGGATCGAACACCTAGTCGCAGCGGTCGGTGCGGTGACGGGCGCCGAGCGGTTAATTGATGTTCGGAATGTATTTAAAGCCCGATAGCAGCCTCGATGCCTATTCGGTCGGCCGACACGCGGCATGAGATGCGCATAGCGCGCACATAGCGGGCGTTCGATGCGGATATCGCAGAACTCGACACGTGTCAGTGTATATTCTGCCTATCGAGTTAGCTGAGCGGTTGCGCAAGCTGTTCGGACAGGGTAGTTTTCGGCTGTAACCCGACCTGTCGGGATGGGGAACGGATCGAGTTGTCGGACCGTTCTAATGCGCTTCCGCGGGTGTTGGCGCGCCCACCAGGGAGGTCGACCGTCGAGGGGTCGGTCGTCATCCCAGCGCGGCCAGCACCATCCGCAGTACGGTGATGGCCCCGGCCTTGTCGAGTGGGTCGTTTCCGTTGCCGCACTTGGGCGATTGGACACACGAGGGGCAACCGGCGGGGCATTCGCACGCCTCGATCGCCTCAGCGGTGGCGCCCAGCCACATCGCCGCCTGTCGGTATCCCCGCTCGGCGAAGCCCGCACCGCCCGGATAGCCGTCGTAGACGAAAACCGTCGGCAACCCCTCTGGGCCGAGTGCCGTGGACAGTCCGCCGATGTCTCCGCGGTCGCAACTGGCCACCAGCGGCAGCAATCCGATGGCGGCGTGTTCGGCGGCGTGCAGTGCACCGGGGATACGCAACGGATCGATTCCGTTGCGCTCCAGAGCTTCCGGGGTGATGGTGTACATCGCCGCGACCGTGGGCAGGGTGCTGGTCGGCATATCGAGTTCGACGAAGTCGATCACCTCGCCGCCCAGCGTCCGCCGCAGGAAACCGACCACGGTGTGGGTGACGCAGACCGGGACCACGCCCAACTCGATATCGCCGAGGGCGGTGCGTTCACCCTCCCCGGTCACGGTGATGTCCGTCAACTCGCGGGCGAATGTGGTGTACCCGGGATCTTCGGCGTGCACGAACGCGATCGCGTCCTCGAAGTCCAGCGAATCGACGACGTAGGTCTCGCCCTGGTGCAGGTACACCGCGCCCGGGTGGACCGTCGCCGGCGCCTGGCCCGCTCCGACCCCACCCAGGATCCGGCCGGTACCGGTCTCCAGGATGGCGATCTGGCCGCCGATGGATCCGCGGATATCTACCGCGTGATGCGGGTCGACCCCCGGCGCCGGGTAGTACCGACCGGACCGATGCCGCAGTAGTCCGTCGTCGACCAGTTCCGCCGCCACCTCGTCCGCGCCCCAACTGCGCACTTCCGCGTCGTCGACCGGCAGTTCGGTTGCCGCGCAGAGCAACTGGGGGCCGAGGACGTACGGGTTGGCCGGGTCGATGACGACCCGTTCGATCGGCTTGTCCAGCAGGGCCGCCGGATGATGCACCAGATAGGTGTCCAACGGATCGTCGCGGGCGATCAGCACGATCAGCGCGCCCTGGCCACGCCGCCCCGACCGGCCGGCCTGCTGCCAGAACGAGGTCACCGTGCCGGGAAAGCCGGCCAGCACCACCGCGTCCAGTCCGGCGATGTCGACACCGAGTTCGAGGGCATTGGTGGTGGCCAGCCCGCGCAGCTCGCCGTTGGCCAACGCGCGTTCCAGGGCCCGACGATCTTCGGCCAGATACCCGGCCCGGTACGAGGCCACCTTGCCTGCGAGTTCGGGGGCGGTCTCCTCCAGGCGGGCCCGCGCTCCCAGCGCGGTCAGTTCGGCGCCGCGGCGCGACCGGACGAACGTCAGAGTGCGCGCGCCTTCGGTCATCAGATCGGCCATCACCCTGGCCGCCTCGGCGCCCGCGGTGCGGCGCACCGGTGCGCCGTTCTCCCCGGTGATGTCGGTGCGCAGTGCGGGTTCCCACAGCGCGACAGTCCTGGCGCCCTGCGGGGAGCCGTCGACGGTCACCTCGGCGACACTGCTGCCGATCAGTTCGGCCGCGGTCTCGCCCGGCGATGCAGTGGTGGCACTGGCAAAGATGACGGTCGGCACCGCGGCGTCCGACCCGGCCGAGTACCGGGCCGCCAGCCGCAGCAACCGGCGCAGCACCATCGCCACGTTCGACCCGAAAATGCCACGGTAGTAATGACATTCATCCACGACGATGTAGCGCAGCCCGCGCAGGAACAGTGCCCATCTGGCGTGGTTGCGCAGCATCGACAGGTGGATCATGTCGGGGTTGGAGAACAACCAGCGCGAGCGCTCCCGCGCGAACCGACGCACCTCCACCGGGCTGTCACCGTCATAGGCCGTCGGCGCCACGTCGTCGAGCCCGGGGATCGCCGCCGTCAGGGCGTGCGCGGTGCGCAACTGGTCGTGGCCCAGCGCCTTGGTCGGGGCCAGATACAGCGCGCGGGCGCGGGGGTCGGCGGCCAGGGCGGTCAGGATCGGCAATTGGTAAGCGAGCGACTTTCCGGACGCCGTTCCCGTGCTGATCACCACGTGGCGGCCGTCGTGTGCCAACTCGGCGGCTTCGGCCTGATGTGACCACGGCGTACTGACGCCGCGCTCGGTGAAGGCGTGCACCACCGCGGGGTCGGCCCACCTCGGCCAGTCGTGCCGAGTGCCTTGCCGCGGTGGCAATTCGGCGATATGGCGCACCGGATGCTCGTGGGCGTCGGTGCCCGAGATGGCGGCCGAGAGCAGTTCGCTACCGAAGTTCGCCGTCACACAGAGAATTGTTCACCAGATGGTTGCAACAAGACTGTCGCGGTGGCCCAGATCATGATTGGATAAACATGGTCGCAGCTTCTGTGTGGTGTCAAAGCTTTCGCAGGATCGACGTTGCGATCGCGGTTCCTGCGAAGGATGCGGTCGGAACGGGCCCGGTACACCGGAAGTCGGTGCACCGCACCCGGTATGAAGAGAAGGAAATATCGACGATGCCACAGGGAACTGTGAAGTGGTTCAACGCGGAGAAGGGCTTCGGCTTCATCGCCCCCGAGGACGGATCCGCGGACGTATTCGTCCACTACACGGAAATTCAGGGCAGCGGATTCCGCACTCTGGAAGAAAACCAGAAGGTCGAGTTCGAGGTCGGTCAGAGCCCCAAGGGCCCCCAGGCCACTGGCGTTCGCGCCGTCTGATCGAGCAGCACTGAAGAAACCCCCCGGTAGTCCCATCAGGGCTCTGCCGGGGGTGTTTTCGTTTGGGCTCGCCTTTCGCGGGCCTGTTGTCGCGGCCCTCGGGGTCAACTGGCTTACTGTCGTGGCGTGAGCCAGCTGTCCTTCTTCTCGGCTGAGTCGGTGCCGCCTGCGGTCGCCGACCTGACGGGGATGCTCGCTGCCGCCGGCCAGGTGGTGCTGGTCGGTTCTGGTGCGCGGCTGTCGGTGGTGGTGGATCGTCCGTGGCGGGCGAGCGCGTTGGCGGAGATGATCACCGACGCCGGCCTGGAGCCCGAAATCAGCCGCACCGACGAGGACACCCCATTAATAAGGACAGCCGTCGACCCCCAGCTGCTGCGGATCGCCAAGGACTGGACCAGGGGTGCGGTCAAGACCGTCCCGCCGGACTGGTTGCCGGGCCCGCGGGAGTTGCGGGCGTGGACCCTGGCCGCCGGTTATCCCGAGGCTGACCGCTACCTGCTCGGACTCGACCCCCACGCGCCCGACACCCATTCGCCGCTGGCGTCGGCCTTGATGCGGGTCGGGATCGCACCAACCTTAATTGGCACCAGGGGGGCCCGTCCGGCCCTGCGGATCAGTGGCCGTAGAAGGCTATCGCGCCTGGTAGAGAACGTGGGGGAACCGCCGGACGACGTCGAGGCGTTCTCCGATTGGCCGCGCGTCTGAGGCCTCGGCGAGGGTAAGTCGGTTTGCGTCGGCCCCCGCACAATGCAAAATTGGCAGTTGCCCGCAGGGTCAGGGGCCCTGGTGGAGCGATATGTGTAACGGGCTGGAGAGTGAAAACAGTTGGCTGGCGACGACGGTAAAGGCGCGAGTAGCGGCCGTAACGGTGTGACTCGACGCCTTGTCATCGTCGAGTCACCGACCAAGGCGAAGAAAATCGCCGGCTATCTGGGCGCCAATTATGTCGTCGAATCGTCCCGCGGTCACATCAGGGACCTGCCCCGTGCTGCCGCCGACGTGCCGGCCAAATACAAGACCGAACCGTGGGCACGCCTGGGTGTGAATGTCGACGCCGACTTCGAACCTCTATATATCGTCAGCCCGGACAAAAAGGCCACGGTCGCCGAACTCAAGAGCTTGTTGAAGGACGTCGACGAGCTCTATCTCGCGACAGACGGTGACCGCGAGGGCGAGGCCATCGCCTGGCATCTGCTGGAAACCCTCAAACCGCGCATCCCGGTCAAGCGAATGGTGTTCCACGAGATCACCGAATCCGCCATCCAGGCGGCCGCGAACGATCCGCGTGATCTGGACATCGACCTGGTGGACGCGCAGGAGACCCGACGCATCCTGGATCGGCTGTACGGCTACGAAGTCAGCCCGGTGCTGTGGAAAAAGGTCGCCCCCAAGCTGTCCGCGGGCCGCGTGCAGTCGGTGGCCACCCGGATCATCGTGCAGCGCGAGCGCGAAAGGATGGCGTTCCGCAGCGCTTCGTACTGGGATATCGCCGCCGAACTCGACGCCAGCGTCTCCGATCCGAACGCTTCGCCGCCGGTCTTCTCGGCCCGGCTGGTGTCCGTCGACGGGCTGCGGGTGGCCACCGGTCGCGATTTCGACTCCCTCGGCGCCGTCCGCAAGCCCGCCGAGGTGGTGGTGCTCAACGAGGCCGCCGCCGGCGCACTGGTCACCGGCCTGCAAGGTGCCACCCTCGCGGTGGCCTCGGTAGAGGAAAAGCCGTACACCCGCCGCCCGTATCCGCCGTTCATGACCTCGACGCTGCAGCAGGAGGCCGGCCGCAAATTGCGGTTCACCTCCGAGCGGGCGATGAGCATCGCGCAGCGGCTGTACGAGAACGGCTACATCACCTACATGCGTACTGACTCGACGACGCTGTCTCAGACGGCGATCGACGCGGCCCGCAATCAGGCCCGACAGCTCTATGGCGAGGAATACGTCCACCCCTCACCCCGCCAGTACACCCGCAAGGTGAAGAACGCTCAGGAGGCCCACGAGGCCATCAGGCCGGCCGGTGAGGTGTTCGCCACCCCCGACGCGGTGCGCAAAGAGCTCGATAACGACGAATTTCGGCTCTACGAGCTGATCTGGCAGCGCACGGTGGCCTCACAGATGGCCGACGCGCGCGGCACCACCCTGAGCCTGCGGATCGGCGGTGACGCC
>JBEVHL010000747.1:0-5312 GCA_040511255.1 Mycobacterium sp.
CGAAAGCGACGTCGTGAGGATCCCGGCGGACTAGCGCGGGGTGGATCGGCGTTGCCCTGCTCCCGGCACCTGCGCAGGCGCGACATCGGGCTGGAGGTGGCGCCCGTCCTGGGCGAACCGGCGGCTGAGCACCCGGGTGTCGCGTTTGGTGACGGTGGCGTTGCGGTGCGCCAACAGGTCCAATTGTTTCCAGCTGAGGCCGTCGAGTGCGCCCTTGGCGTCGTGCGTGGCCATCACGACACTGCCGCGCAACAACGGCACGGTCCTGGCGGTGAAACGGGTGGTGGCCATCAGCATCTCGGTGGCACTGAGGTTGGCGCGGCGGTGACACTTGCGCAGTGACGGAGTGAACCAGAAGTCGAATTGGCGATCGGTACTGGTCAGGCATTCCAGACCGCAGTCATGCACGAGTTCGGCGATATCGGCCTGGGTATAGGCATGAGTCTCGTAGACGACGCCCTTAGGGCTGAAGTAAAGGACGCTGTTCATCCGGATGTCCTGTTCACGCGTGCCTAGCTGCTGGAGGTGGCCCTGGCATTGCCAAATAACAGCGGAGATAAACATGTCTAACGAAATGGACAAGACGGGTTTGCGCCGGTGAATGACGATATGCGTACCGCAGTTTGATGCCGTTCTCGATTTCGGGTCTGCATTCGCGGAATTCGACAGCGGGTAGTTGGTGACGGACGGGGGATAAAAGACGAGTGACCCAGCCCCTTGTGCAGGGGCCGGGCCGCTCTTGGAGGAAAGTTAGTTCTGCTCGGCCTTTTCGCGGGCCTCGCTGGCCTTGGCGGCAGCCCGGGCGCTCTCGGCTTCTGCTTCGTGCTTCGCGGCGTCGCGCTGGGCGTCCGCCTTGTCCTGCTGGGCCTGGCCTTCGCGTTGGATGTCGTCCCGGCCCGTCACGGCGCCGACAACCTCTTTGGCCTTGCCCTTGACGCCCTCGACGGCGCCCTTGACGGCTTCTTCCGGTCCGCTGTTGTGCTCGCCCATCTGTGTCCCCTTCCCTGTGGTTTTGCGGCGGCCGATGCGGTGTTGCACACCCGCTGCCAGCATTGCGCGTCAAGAATTCCCAGATGCCGACGCGGGCAAACCACCGACCCGGCTCAATTGACGCGACAGCAGGGTTGGCCTGGGCGTTTGACCCGCCGCGTCCGGCGGGTACTGGGCACCCAATGCGCGCCTGGTGGGCGCGTGAGGGAGAGGGACATGTGCGACACCACGATCTGGTGATCATCGGTACGGGCTCCGGCAACATGATCGTCGACGATTCTTTCGCCGATCTGGACGTTGCCATCGTTGAGGAACGCAAATTCGGTGGTACCTGCGTGAACTTCGGATGCATTCCGTCGAAAATGCTGGCGTACACCGCTGAGGTCGCCGATTCGGTGGACCGCTCGGAGAAGTTCGGGATCGACGCCGACGTCCGGGCGGTGCATTGGCAAGCCATCCGGGACCGCGTCTTCGGCCGCACCGACACTATCGAGCACGACGGCCGCGCGGGGCGGGTGGCCAGCGATTTCATCACGGTCTATCCCGGGCACGCCCGATTCGTCGGTCCGCGGCAACTCCACATTGACACCGACGATGGCGCGGTGGAGATCACTGCGGAGCAGATTGTCGTCGCGGCCGGCAGCCGGCCGGTGGTTCCCCCGGTGGTTGCCGAGTCCGGACTGCCTTACGAAACCTCTGACACCGTGATGCGCATCGATGTCGCGCCGCGTCAATTGGCCGTGCTGGGCGGGGGCTACATCGCTGCCGAACTGGCGCATGTCTTCGAGGCGGCGGGGGCCACGATCACCATCATCGACAAAGCCGACCAGCTCATCGGCGGTAAGCAGGACGAGCAGATCAGCAGCGCTTTCACCAAGATCATGGCGCCGCGGTACGACCTGCGACTGGGTCGTGAGATCAGCGGAATCCGAGGCAGCGCAGGCGATCTGGAGATCATCCTGGATGACGGCAGCACGGTGCCCGCGGACCTGCTGCTGGTCGCGACCGGGCGCAGATCCAACAGCGACCGTCTGGACTGCGGGGCAGGTGGGATCGATACGCATGACGACGGTCGGATCAAGGTCGACGAATTCGGTCGCACCACGGCGGACGGCGTGTTCGCCCTGGGGGATGTGAGCACGCCCATTCCGCTCAAGCATGTGGCCAATCGCGAGGCGAAGGCCGTCGCGCACAATCTGCGCCACCCGGACGACCTGCGGGCGTTCGATCATGAGTTGGTGCCGTCAGCGGTGTTCGCCGATCCGCAGATCGCGTCCGTCGGACTCACCGAGAGCGAATGCCGAGATCGAGGTGGGTACCACGTGGGCGCGACGCCCTACGGCGATGTCGCGTACGGGTGGGCGCTGCAGGACGAGACAGGCTTCTGCAAGGTACTCACCGACAGCACCACCGATCTGATCCTCGGCGCACACATCCTCGGTCCGCAAGCGGCCACCCTGATCCAGATATTCGTGGTGGCAATGGAATTCGGGATCAAGGCCGGCGATCTCGCGGACCGTCCGTATTGGATTCATCCGGCGTTGACCGAGGTGGTCGAAAATGCGCTTCAGGACTTAGGGGCGCCGTCCGGCGTCTGATACTTGGTATCGGCGGACACCGAGTCGTGCCGCAGCGCGAACGGCGTGGCTGTTCCCGGTGTCCGCCTGGCAGAAGCCGAGAAACAGCCGGTCCCGGCGTCCGCTGGTTGGCGCATAACCGTTACCGGCGTCCGCCAACCCTGCGCAACACACTCTTAACGCAACGCTAATTCCCCAGCGCAGCCTTCAGATGCGCCGCGGAGGCTGCCTTGAGGTGGGTGATGTCCGAGGCCACCGTGGCGAAGGTGTAGCCCTCACCGAGCCGCCGCGCCGCGATATCACCTGCAGGCGTGTGAATTCCGGCGGCGATACCCGCAGCAGCGGCAGCTTCGCGCACCCGGGTGACAGCCGCTTCGAATTCATCGTCGACGGACACGTCGCTGGGCGAGGAACCACCGACGGCCAGCCGGAGATCAGAGGGCCCGACATAGACGGCATCGAGTCCGGGTACCGCGCAGATGGCTTCGACGTTCGCCAAGCCCAGCGGGGTTTCGATCATCGCGATCACCACGGTCTCCCGGTCGGCGTCCGCCGGGTTGGGACCGATGCGCAGTTGCGAGCGCATGGGACCGTAAGACCGCACACCGGTGGGTGGGTAGCGCGCAGCGGAGACGGCCCGGGCGGCGTCCTCCGCGGTGTCGATGAGCGGGACGATGACGCCGACGGCCCCGGCGTCGAGCGCCCGCCCGATCGGGGTGGCGTCGTTGGCCTCGACACGGACGATCCCGGCCGGGCCGTGCGCGGCGTCGATGGCCGTGAGCCCGCGCAGCATGCCGTCATAGCCGATGAGACCGTGCTGGAGGTCCAATGCGAGGTAATCCCAACCGATGTGGGCCAGCCACTCGGTGGAGACCGGGCTGTCGATCACCGACCAGTATCCGAGGACCCGCTCCCGGTTGCGAAGCCGGGCGGCAAAACTGCTGCTGGACATGGACGAACTCCTATCGGTTGTAGGCGGGCATCGGCCCACGCAGGGCGGCGCCCACTTCATCACACGCCTTGACCAGGTCGTCGGACAGCGGTCCGCGGGACAGCGCCTCGATATTGGCCTGCAGGTGCGATGTCTTCGAGCCGCCGAGCAGAATGGGCCCGGTGGTCGGCTTCGCGCGCAGCCAACGCAGGGCCAGTTCGGTTATCGGCAGCCCGGCGTCTTCGGCGATGACCGCCAGGGCGGCGATGGCGTCGAAAGTCTGGGAATTCCAATACCGTTCGCGGTACATCGTGGCCAGCCGGGAGTCACCGAACCGACCCTCGGTGGGCGCCTCGGTGAACTGGTGCCTGCCGGTGAGCAGGCCGCCGCCCAGCGGGTTGTAGACCATGGTGACCAGGCCGGTGACGGCGGCATACTCGGCGTATTCATCCTCGATGCGCCGAGCCAGCAGGTTGTAGAGCTGCTGGGCGACAATCGGCTTCGGTGCGCCGACCCGCTCGGCGACGCGGACGACGTCGCCGATCTGCCAGGCGGCGAAGTTCGACACCCCGAGCTGGCGGACCTTGCCCTCGGCGACCAGTTCGGCGACGGTGGTCAGCGTATCTTCCAGGGCCGCAGCCCGATCGGGCTGATGCAGGTAGAGCACGTCGACGTAGTCCATGCCGAGTCGCGACAGGCTGGCTTCCAGACTGAGCCGCAGGCCTTTCGGCGAAAGCGGAGAGTTACCGGCGGTGTCGCCGGGGTACATGCCCGCTTTGGTGGCGACGGTGACGGTGTCGCGCTTGTCGGCGAGCAGTTTGCCCAAGATGGTTTCGGCGGCCCCGGCGGCATAGCCGTTCGCGGTGTCGATATGGGTGATGCCGGCAGCGAGTGCAACACAGAGCAGGGCGGCGGCCCCGTCGAGGTCGACGGTGTCACCGAACGTCATGGTGCCCAACACCATCGGGGAGAAGATGTCCGGTGTACTCACGACGCGGCTCCTGCGGGTTGGGGCGCCGTCGGGCGTTGCGACATCAGGTGGCGCGGCTTGATACCGACCATCGCAGTCGGATCCAGCGCGGCAGCCCGCAACGCCTGGGTGTACGGCTCGCGCGGATGCGCAAGAACGTCGGCGGTCGAACCGATTTCGACGATCTTGCCCTTGGACATCACCGCCACGGTCTCGCTGATCTCGCGCACCACGCCCAGGTTGTGGGAGATGAACACGTAGGTCAGTCCGGTGTCGTGCTGGATCTCGCGCAGCAGGTCGAGCACCTGCGCCTGGACGGACACATCCAGGGCACTGGTCGCCTCGTCGCAGACCAGGATCTCAGGTCCGCTGGCCAGCGCACGGGCGATGCCGATGCGCTGTCGCTGTCCGCCGGAGAATTCGGCGGGCCGGCGATGCAGCGCGGTGGTGGGCAGGCCGACCCGGTCCATCAGCGCAGCCGCCTTCTGAGCGCGCTCACGCTTGTCGCGCACCCCCTGCAGGCGGAGCGGCTCGCCGACGATGTCGACGGCGGTCAGATGCGGGTCCAGCGAACCGTACGGGTCCTGGAAGACCATCTGCACGCGGGAGCGGAACGGACGCAGCGCCCTCTCCGAGAGCTGCGCGATATCGGTGCCGTCAACGAGGATGCGCCCAGAGGTCGGGGTGAGCAGCCGGACGATGGACTTGGCAATGGTGGACTTGCCGCAGCCGGATTCGCCGACGATGGCGACGGTGGCGCCGCGGTCCACGCTGAAGCTGACGGAGTCGACGGCCCGGAACACCCCGGTGGGCATCGGGTATTCGACGACGAGGTCCTCGACGG
>JBEVHL010000748.1:0-7865 GCA_040511255.1 Mycobacterium sp.
GACGGCGAGGGCTGGCTGGCCCGCCGCGACCTCATCCCGCTGGGCTATCTCGGCGACGAGGCCAAGACCGCCAAGACCTTCCCCACCATCGACGGGGTGCGCTGGTCGGTGCCCGGCGACAAGGCCATCATCAACGCCGACGGCAGCATCGAACTGCTGGGTCGCGATTCGGTGACCATCAACTCCGGCGGTGAGAAGATCTTCGCCGAAGAAGTCGAGCGGGCAGTCGCCGCCCACCCGAGCGTGTACGACGTCGTCGTGGTGGGCCGGCCCTCGGAGCGCTGGGGCAGCGAGGTGGTGGCCATCGTGCAGTTCGCCGACGGCGCCACGGCCACCGACGCCGAACTCGTCGAGGTCTGCAATCGCAGCATCGCGCGCTACAAGGTCCCCAAAGCGTTCGTCCACACCGCGAAAGTGCAGCGCTCGCCGGCGGGCAAGGCCGACTACCGGTGGGCCAAGGCGGTGGCCGTCGAGAGCCTGCAATCCACCGGCGAGCCGGTCGCCTGATGTCGCTGCAGCGCTACACCGACCGTCGGGTGCTGATCACCGGCGGCGGCTCCGGCATCGGCCAGGCCACCGTGCTGCGCATCCTCGACGAAGGCGGTCAGGTGGTCGCCGCGGATATCAGCGAGACCGGATTGGCCGACACGCTGGCCAAAGCCGGCGGCACTGACCGCCTGCACACCCAGGTGATCGACGTCGGCGACGAGCAGTCCGTCCGCGCCGGGGTCGCCCAGGCCATCGAAGCGCTCGGTGGGCTGGACACTCTGGTCAACGTGGCGGGCATCCTGCGGTCCGCGCATTTCGAGGACACATCGCTGGCCGACTTCGAAGCTGTACTGCGCATCAACCTGGTCGGCACGTTCCTGGTGACGCGCGAAGCCATCCCGGCGCTGCGTACCGGCGTCGGTCCGGCGGTGGTCAACTTCAGCTCCACCTCCGCAGGCTTCTCGCATCCCTACATGTCGGCCTACGCCGCGTCCAAGGGCGGGATCCAGGCGATGACCCACGCACTGGCCCTGGAGTTCAGTAAAGCCGGCATCCGGTTCAATTCCGTTCAGCCAGGCTCGATTTCGTCGGGGATGACCGACGGCACCGGTGAATCCAGGCAGAGCGTCGGCCCTGGCCTGCCCGACGACGCGGACTACTCGCTGTTCGGCAAGATCCTGCCGATGCTCCCGCAACCGGACGGCGCGATGTTCGCCAAACCCGACGCCGTGGCCGCCGTGGTGGCGATGCTGGGTTCGCCGGACGCGTATTTCATCACCGGCACCGAGGTCAGGATCGACGGCGGCACGCACATGTGAGCCGGTCGGCCCGGCGTACGTTGGGGTGATGCCCCTGACCCGCGAACTGAACGCCGCCAGAGACATTCTCGGGCGCAGCCTGTTCGGATTGGTCGCCGGTCCGGACGGTCCGGCGAACCGGGCGCGCATCCACGACACCCCCGGCCCGCGCTGGTTCGCCGAGGACCGGCCCATCCGGCAGGTGCACGGCGACGCGTCGATGTTCGTCGGCGGCCTGCGGGCGTTGCTGTTCCAGTCGCTGCATCCGCTGGCGATGGCCGGTGTCGCCGAGCATTCCGATTACCGCGGCGACCCGTGGGGCCGCCTGCAGCGCACCAGCACGTTCCTGGCCGTCACCACCTACGGCCCGGCCGTGGACGCCCAGCGCGCCGTCGACAAGGTGCGCGGGATCCACCACCGGGTGCACGGCATCGCCCCGGACGGCCGGCCCTATCAGGCGTCCGACCCGCACCTGCTGGAGTGGGTGCACATCGCCGAGGTGGACAGCTTCCTGCTGGCGTATCAGCGCTACGGGTCGGGCCACCTCGACCAGGAGGGCCGGGACGGTTACGTGGCCGACACCGCCGTCGTCGCGGCCGCGCTGGGCGTGCCGGATCCCCCGCGGACCGAGGCCGAACTGAAAGAGCGGATCGCCGCTTACCGACCCGAACTGCGCGGCACCGCCGCCGCCCGCGACGCCGCCCGGTTCCTGCTCGTCACCCCACCGTTGCCCGCGCTGGCCAGGGCGCCGTATGCGTTGGTGGCCGCCACCTCGGTGTCGATGCTGCCGTCCTGGGCCCGGTTCCCCCTGCGGCTGCCGTACTTCCCGCCCGCCGAGGCGACGGTGATTCGGTGGGCCGGGAACACTCTGGTCGGCGGCCTGCGCTGGGCCATGACTGCGAGCTGAGCCAAGTGGGTACCCGCTCGTCCGGGCCGCAGTTCGCGTGCCCTGCCGAGCGCAGTCGCACGGCGTAGATTTCCCGTCGGGGATGAAGTCGCCGGATGTCCGGACAGAGATGGAAAGGGCACCGCGTTGACCGTCGCCTCTGAGTTGTTGGCTCCTGTATGTCTGCGATGACATCGCCGTCGACGGCCGCGGTCGGGTTCCGCTCCGAACGTGGACCGGTTCTCATCTCGGTGATGCTGAGCACCGGTCTGGTCGCCATCGACTCGACGGTGCTGGCCACGGCCGTGCCGTCCATCGTCGGCGAGCTGGGTGGGTTCCATCAGTTCCCCTGGTTGTTCTCCGCGTACCTTCTGGGCCAGGCGGTGACGACGCCGATCTACGCGAAGCTCTCCGACGTCTTCGGCCGCAAACCGATCATGTTGCTGGGCATCGCGTTGTTCCTGCTGGGCTCGATCCTGTGCGCCTCGGCGTGGAACATGCTGGCGCTGATCGTCTTTCGGGCCGTCCAAGGTCTGGGCGCCGGTGCGGTGCAACCCACGGCGATGACGATCGTCGGCGACATCTACTCGGTGGCCGAGCGCGCCAAGGTGCAGGGGTACCTGGCCAGCGTATGGGCCATCTCCTCGGTGGTCGGGCCGATGCTGGGCGGGGTCTTCTCGCAGCTGGGCATCTGGCGCGGGGTCTTCCTGATCAACATCCCGCTGTGCCTGCTGGCCGCCTGGATGTTCAATCGGCACTTCCAAGAAGCCATCACCCCGCGGCATCGCAGCGTCGACACCCTGGGCGCGCTGCTGCTGGCCGCCGCGATGACCTCACTGGTGCTGGCAGTTCTGGCCGGCGGCCAGACCTGGGCGTGGACGTCCGCACCGAGCATCACCGCGTTCGCGGCGGGCGCGGTGTTGCTGGTGATCTTCGTCTTCGTGGAGCGACGCGCCCCCGAGCCGATCCTGCCGCTGTGGGTGTTCTCCCGCCGGCTGCTGTGTGTCACCACCGTCGTCGCGTTCGGCGTCGGCGCCATCCTGATGGGCCTGACCTCGTACGTGCCCACCTATCTCGAAGGTGCGCTGGGCGTGCGGCCGCTGCTGGCCGGACTGGCCCTGGCCGCCCTCACCATCGGCTGGCCGACCACGGCCGCCATCGCAGGAAAGCTGTACCTGCGGTGGGGGTTCAAGGTGACCGCGGTGGCGGGCGCGACGCTGGTGGTCGTGGGGGCGGCGGCGCTGGTGTCGTTGGCCCACCACCCGAACGTCGCCGTCGTGGCCGCGGTCTGCTTCGTGATCGGGGCCGGGATGGGTCTACTGGCCGTGCCCACCCTCATCGCGGCACAGTCCAGCGTCGACTGGAACGAACGCGGCGTGGTGACGGGTACCAATATGTTCGCCCGCTCACTCGGCAGCGCCGTCGGCGTCGCGATCTTCGGGGCCATCGCGAACTCGATCTTCGGTCCCGGCGACATCCAGTCGGTCGGCGCGACGGCGATCAAGGCGGGTGCGGCTGCGGTGTTCGTCGGCGTGCTGGTGGTCGCCGTGATCACCGCCGTCGCGGTGCTGGCCATGCCGCGCACCCCGGCCGCTGACCAGAGCGCTCCCGTGTCGGAGTGATCAGCTAGGCACCGGGGTGCGGCGGCCCCAGATACGGGAACTCGGTCAGCGTGTCGGTATGCGGCGACAGCCCGGACGGCGGGATGTCGCCCTTGGACAGGAAGAACAGCCGATAGTCGATGACATCGTCGGTGAACACGCGGCCGTTGGGGTACTTGCCGAGTTCGTACGGGTTGAAGCTCAGCATGTCCGGCAGCGTGCCCTCGGCGTTGATCGCATCCAGCGCCTCGCCCTCGGTGTAGCCGCCGGTGTGTCCCATCAGATGGACGAACTGCGCGGTCCAGCGGTCCTTGTCGTGCACCGGTTCGCTGGCGTTGTACTCCAGCTTGGTCTCGTCGGTGTTGAAGAAGCTGCTCACCGACGGGTGCCCGGCCCGGTCGACGTGTTCGAGTTCGCCGTCGTGCCGCAGGCTGCACCGCCCCCAGATCCGCACGGGGAAATCTGTGCCGAGCAGGCTGGTGGGCAGTTCGATGACGGTCGAGAAGACGTTGGCCTCGGTGTTGGAGTCCACCCCGGTCCAGGGGGCTTCACCCGGTTTGGTCAGCGCGGTGAAATTGCGGCCGCCGGAGGTGTCGAACAGATTCTTGACGCCGTCGAAGTCGAAGAAGAACGCGTCGCTGCGGGCCCCCGCGAAGAATGTCAGATCGTCTGACGTGACGATGTTGGGGGTGGCACCGAAGGACACCTCGACATCGGCGAACACCTTGGTGCCGACCGCTTCGGCCGCACGGGCTTCTTCACCGGTGGCCATGAAGACGTCGACGGTCTGGCGGCCGTCGACCGGCGTGGAGAACACGTAGCTGAACGCGAGGTCGTTGAGCAGGTCCCCGTCGGTGTCGACGGCAAGCCGGTAGATGGCGTCGGGATGCAGCGGACCGGCGGTGGGGTTGGCGTTGAGGATGAGCACGGTCCTGGCGGGATCTGTCGGCGACTGGAAGGCGTACAGATCGCACAGGTCCAGTCGCTGATCGCCCAGTGGCGGCCCCAGGTTCAGCCCGGTGAAGTGGTTTGACATGGCGTTCCTCTCGGTGCGACCGACCTCGGCGACGTCAGGATAACTGCCGGGTCGGCCGTCGGGAAGCGTGTTCGCCCGCTGTTCAGCAACCGCCCACGTTTGTATTACTACGCCGCGGGTATGCACCGTGGACTGCCTTCCTCGCCAAGACCCTGTGCATCGTCGGCCCATCACCAAGGAAGGTCGCGTATGCTCGCCGCTCTTCGGTGTCCGTGACCACGCCCGGATCCAAAACTCAACTGCCGCAACACCATCGAGGGGCACTGTGCCGTTCCTCGTGAACCGTGGAGAGACGACACCCTGATGACAGCTACGCAACCAAGAATCGTCGTGACCGGCGCGTCCGGCAATGTCGGTGCCGGTGTGCTGTGGGCGCTCGCCCTGTACATGCCCGACGCGGAAGTCATCGGAGTGTGCCGCCGGCCACCCACCGAAGGGCTGATCTACGAACGCGTGCGCTGGCACGCCGTCGACCTGTCCTCACCCAAGGCCGCCACCGAGTTGGCGCCGGCGATGCGCGACGCCGATGTCGTGGTGCATCTGGCCCTGTCCGTGCAGCCGGTCCGCGACGAGGATTATCTTTACCAGGCCAATGTGCTTGGTACACAGGCAGTTCTACGCGCGATGGAGCTGGCGGGAGTACACCAACTGGTCTACGCGTCCAGCCTGGGCATCTACGCACCCGGCGCCAAGGGGCCGGTGTCGGAGAGCTGGCCGGACACGGGTCAGGCGTCGTCGACGTACAGCCGTCACAAGGTGATCGTCGAGCGGATCCTGGACCACTTCGTCGCCGAGCATCCAGAGACTGCCGTCGCCCGGTTCCGCCCGACCGTCGTCGTGCAACGCGACGCGTCCTGGTTGTTCCGCACGCTCTATCTCGGGCCGTTCGTCCCTCGGGCACTGCTGCGTCACCTACGCAGCCGGGGTCTGCCGGTGCTGCCGCTGCCTGCGGGTATCGCCTTGCAGTTCGTGCACGCCGACGATGTCGGTGATGCGGTGGTCCGGATGATCCAGCAGCGGGCCGAGGGGTCCTTCAACATCGCGGCCGACATCCTGGACAGCGCGGCCGTGGCCGGATTGGTCAAGGCGCGACCCATCGCCGTCAAGCCGAGCCTGGTGCGCGGCGTCGTCACCGCACTGAGCCGCGCCCGTCTGGTGGGGGTCACCCCCGGCTGGTACGACATCGCGACCAACAGCCCCATCATGGACACGACCAAGGCGCGCACGGAACTGGGCTGGGCGCCGTTGCGGTCGTCGACGGAAGCAGCACGGGAGCTGATCGACGGGCTGGCCGACGGCGCCGTCGGGGCAAGCGCGGCAACAGGACTCGACAGTCAGTCACCCAGCACCTTCCGGCGCACCAGCGGACGGGTACACGACGCCACGCTGGCGCTGTGGACCGCGCTGGCCGTGGTGCGCGCGGCCGGTTTCCGGCGGGCCCGCGCGCTGGATGCGGTGATCGTTGCCGCCAACCTGGCCTCAGGCACCCCGATGGCGCTCGACCGCGTGCGCGAGCAGCGACGAGATCCCGTGGCACTGGCGGCGCCGCTGGCCGTCGCCGCTGCCGTCGCAGCGACATGGCGCGGCGGCTGGGCACCGGTGGTCGCCACCGCAGGCCTGCATCTGCTCAACGCCAGAGAACGCGCCAGGACCACATCGTCATCGCGAGATGCGTTGCGTCACAATGCGTTCAATGCTCCCGCGCTGGGTAACTCGGTATCATGACCGATACTTCGCCGGTGGTCGTGGTGACCGGCGCCTCCAGCGGCATCGGCCGCGAAACCGCCCTTGGCTATGCAGGCAGGCACGCGCGGCTGGCGCTGGCGTCCCGGTCGACCGAGACCCTGGAACGGGTGGCCGAGGAATGCCGGGCGGCCGGCGCCGCCGAGGTGCTGGTGCAGGCGACCGACATCTCCGACGCCGCTCAGGTGCAACGGTTGTTCGACGTCACCGTGGCGCAATTCGGCCGGGTGGACGTCGCGGCACAGTGTGCGGCGATCACGGCGTTCGGCCGGTTCGAAGATCTACCCGTCGACATCTTCGACGGGATCGTGCGGACCAACATCCTCGGGGCGGCCAACGTGTCGCGTTCGGCGCTGCGCGAGTTCCAGGCGCGCGGCACCGGGCACCTGGTGCTGATCGGCTCCCTACTGGGCATGACGGCGGTCCCGTACCAATCCGCCTATGTGGTAAGTAAATTCGCCCTCAGCGGGCTGGTCCGACTGCTCCGGCAGGAGAACCGGCACCTGCCGGGGGTGAAGGTGCACGGCATCTACCCGGGACCGGTCGACACCCCCGTGTACGGCACGGCAGGCAACTACTTCGGCCGCGAGCCCCGCGTCGCACCGACTGCGGTCGCCCCCAGCACCATCGTCTCCGCCATCATCCGGGCTACTGACCGCACGCGGTCCAGCGAGCGCCAGGTCGGCTGGATGAACCGGCCGGCAATCGTTGCCTACCACCTCTTCCCACGCCTGTTCGACGCCGTGATCGGGCCGTTCCTGCGGTCGGTCGCCTTCTCCTCGGGGCCGATCGAGTCCACCACCGGGAATGTCTTCAACGTGCATCCGGTCGACCCCGACGGACTCGTCCCGGAAGGGACGATCAGACCCGCGTAACACTTGGCGACCCACCTCCGACAACTCCTGTGACAGCTGTGTCAAGTGATGCTCGTGGGACATCGGGAGGTCGACATGACCGCACAACGTATCTGCCTGTCGCATTCTGGGCGCGCGCACTGCCTGAGCCTGCCGCCCGCCACCGAATCGGCGTGGGACTGGCAGTTGCAGGGCAAGTGTCGCGATCTGCCGCCCGAGATGTTCTTTCCCGATGACCACGTCACCTCGATCCGGCACCGGCAGGAGAAGGCGGCAAAGGTGGTCTGCCAACAGTGTCCCGTCCTTGCGCAGTGCCGCGATCACGCGATGCGTACACCGGAACCGCATGGCATCTGGGGCGGCATGACCGCTTCGGAACGTGCCCGCGCGCTGATCGGGCATCGCGCACCTGCGGTCTAGTCGGGGGAACACCGTCCCGGTGCTCGGCGTTGTCGGGTC
>JBEVHL010000749.1:0-7360 GCA_040511255.1 Mycobacterium sp.
GCGGGGGCGTTGAGGTGCCGACCACCTACCCCGGCCCACGCTGAATTCCACGTCTGCACCTTGAAGCCGTTGAGGAACCAGGCGAGATGAAACGGGTTGGCGGACATGTCGAACCTTCCGGAGACTCGGTGGCAGTCCGCAGCTGGCGGAACGGTTGGTGTAGGGATTGGCTGGTGTGAACTCAAGCCCGTCGCCGTATCAGTACTGGGTCGATTCCGTAAAGCGCGGATTACGCGCGTGTGCCCAGTGATGTTGGGCAGGGAGCCAAGGACCCAACTTGAAGTTTCTGCACTGTGGTCGAGCCGCCAGACAAGCAGTCGTCTGGCGAATTAACCACCAGTACAGCGCTTCTCGTGTCCAGCACTCCCCCATCCCTGCCGCGGTCGCTCGCTACGGTGCTCCGCATCGCTGGGCTCAGCCGTCGGCGGTGTGAACCCCTCCATTTCCGCTGCGGTGCAGGACTTTCCGCCCACCTGCAATGCCGGCTACACCCGCGGCAGTTCGACGACCCGCCGGCCCCGAGTGTGCAGGTTGTCGGTGCGATATTGCGACATTCTCGACGACTTCCTGCACAGTCGACGCCTGTCGGAGTGGCTCATTACAAGAGCCGACGAGTGCGCCATCGCGACAGGTCTGCGTCGAGCACCGCAGGATCACGGTCGGGAAACACCTCTTCGGTGATCTCCAGGTGCCGGATGCGGTCGAGGTGAAACCCGCGGATGCCTTCCCGCAGCCGACACCATGCCACGAACATCCACGAATCACCTCCACGCAGCAGGCCCATCGGCTCCACGGCACGGGTGGTGTGGGTCGCGCCGTCCTCGGAGGTGTACTGCAACCGGACGACCCGGCGCGCGGCGATTGCCTCGGGAATCAGCGCGATCGCCGCCTCCGTCGGCGCCTGGGAGTCGATGACGAAGATCGTCGCCAAGGCCTCATCAACGGGCGCGAGTTGGTCCTCGCGACTGATCGCAAGCACCTTCGCCCGCGCCCGCCGCGCCGCCGCACCGTACGGCGACGTCTCCAGCAAACCAAGCCCTGCGAGCACCGCCAGAGACTCCGGCACCGTGAGATTCAGCGGCGGCAAGGAGTGTTCCCGCAGGATCGAATACCCACCTGCCACCCCGTGATCGGCATAGATCGGGACCCCCGCAAGCTGCAGGGACTGGATGTCGCGCTCGATCGTGCGCTTCGACACCTCGAACTGCTCTGAGAGCCGAGCGGCTGACATCGGCCGGCGTGATCCCCGAAGCAGATCCACCAGCGCGTACAACCGCTCGGCTCTCCTCATGAATATGAGTCTTCCGGTCTCAAGCGAGGTGCGTGCGCGTCCCGGTCGTCGACCACACCTCGCGGATCAGCCCATCGTCGGTGAAATCGAAGACATCGATCCCGCCCGCAGCATGCTCCCCGACTTGAACGTTCCACAACATCCGCCCGTGCGCACCGTCCACGGCCCGCGAGACCTCAGAGAACACCACATCCGGATGTTGCTCGCGATACCGATCCAAGAAAAGAGAAAAACTCTCCGCGCCCAACACGTCGTCGCCTGGGTTCGATCCGTCCGGCTCGGAGATCAGGAAATGAATCCGGAAATCGTCACTGCAGATCCGACGCGCGATCTCAGTGTCCCCGTTCCACATCTCCAACCACACCGCGAGCCCCGCATCCGCAGCAGCCCTGTTTGTCTCGACCATGTTCGTGTTTTCGTTCATGACACCAGCATCAGACAGCGCCGCGACAACGGTATGTCGGTGTTTGAGTGCCGAGTCCAGCCACGAAGCTTTAGTCTCCCCCGATGCCGGAAATGAGCCCCGCCGCCGAATTCGACGACGAATTCGACTTCATCATCGTCGGAGCAGGCAGTGCGGGCTGCCTGCTCGCCAATCGGCTCAGCGCCAACCCTGATCACCGCGTGTTGCTGGTTGAGGCCGGCGGCACGGACAACTGGTTCTGGATCAAAGTGCCGGTGGGCTACCTGTACACCATCGCCAACCCCCGCACCGACTGGTGCTTCACGACCGAGGCCGACCCAGGTCTGGCCGGCCGCAGCATCCACTACGCACGGGGCCGCGTGATCGGCGGCAGCTCATCGATCAACGCCATGATCCACATGCGCGGCCAAGCCAGCGACTACAAACTATGGGCGCAGGCCACCGGTGACGAGCGATGGCTCTGGGGTGGGCCGGACGGGGCCGGCGAGACACTGACGATCTACAAAGAGTTGGAAGACTACTTCGGCGGAGCCGACGACTGGCACGGCGCCGGCGGCGAGATCACCGTCGAGCGGCCGCGTGTGCGCTGGAAGATCTTGGACGCCTGGCAGTCCGCCGCTGCGCAGGTGGGCATCTCCCCCATCGCCGAGTTCAACCGGGGAGACAACGCCGGCAGTGCGTACTTTCACGTCAACCAACGACGGGGCCGCCGCTGGTCGATGGCCGACGCGTTCCTGCATCCGGTCTCCCGACGACCGAATCTCACCATCTACACCCACACCCAGGCCTTGAAGCTGCTGCTGGACGACCAAGTCCAGGAGACTCAGCGGCACGGTGCCTGGAGCACGGCTCAGCACCGCGCCACCGGGGTGCGGCTGCTCCGGGATGGCCAGATCGTCGACGTCCGCGCCCGCAGGGAGGTGATCCTGAGCGCCGGAGCGATTGGGTCGCCGCATCTCATGCAGGCCTCGGGTCTGGGCCCGGCCGGGCTGCTCACCGAGCACCAGGTGCCGGTGGCCGTCGACCTGCCGGGGGTGGGGGAAAACCTGCAAGACCACCTGCAGCTGCGAACGGTCTACCGGGTGCGGGGTGCCCGGACCGTCAACACGCTCTACCGCAACTGGATCACCCGTGCAGGCATGGGCCTTCAGTACCTGCTGTTTCGCTCAGGGCCCTTGACCATGCCGCCCTCCACGCTGGGCGCTTTCGCCAAGAGCGACCCGACGCTGGCCAGTCCCGATTTGGAGTGGCATGTGCAGCCCTTGTCCTTGGCCAAGTTCGGTGAACCGCTCCATCGTTTCGGCGCGATCACGCCCTCGGTGTGCAACCTGCGCCCCAGCTCCCGAGGCCATGTCCGGATAGCCAGTGCAGACCCTGTGACTTATCCGAAGATTGCCTGCAATTACCTGTCCACCGACGCCGATCGCCAAGCCGCGGTGCGGGGCTTGCGGATGACCCGCCAGATCATGGCGGCGCCGTCCCTGGCCCGCTACCGTCCGGAAGAGCTGCTTCCCGGCCCGCAGTTGGTGAGCGATGAAGACCTCGAGCAGGCTGCCCGTGAGCTCGGTACGACGATCTTTCACCCGGTGGGCACCTGCGCGATGGGAGCATTCGACGCACGGGGGCTGCCGCAGTCGCCTGCCACGGTGCTCGACACCGACTGCCGCGTGTACCGCGTCGCCGGGCTTCGGGTGGTCGATGCGTCGGCGATGCCCACCATCACTTCCGGGAACACGAACGCACCGGTCATGCTGATTGCCGAGCGCGCGGCCCGCGCGATTCTGGCCCCCCGCGGCGGGTGGTGAACTAGGTCTCAGTGCGAAGTTCCTCGCTGTTCAAGACGTTTCACGGCGCATGGAAATCTCGTGTGCATTCGCGCGGCCAGGCCTGGCGTCAGGCGATCGAGTCATATCCCGACGGCGCGCGCCATCTCGCGGTCCATACCGGCCATCTGGTGACGACGAACATCAGCGATGAACCGCATGTACGTGAGCTGATCCCGCTGGCCGGCCCCATGACGTTGACCGGCACCGCCGAAGAGCTACCGGACAAGATCGCCGCACTCGGTGAACTCGGTGTGACTGAAGTGGTCTACCAACCGGCAGGCAGTGATATCGAGCGTGAGCTCCGCGCGTTTGCCGCCGTCCACAATCCATAACGTTCTTGCGCTACGTGAGCATCATTGGCAATGACAAGGATTCATGCTTCGCCACCGATGGAATCCGTCGCGAGCCCGCTGCGTTCTTCACTGTGTGAATGTATCCAGTTATGTTCTTGGCAGCGATGTTTCGGAGATCGAGCGTTTGAAGACGCAAGCCGAGGTGCTCGCGCAACCGACACTGACACTGCTCCAGCGTGCCGGCGTAGCTCCGGGCGCGAGAGTGCTCGATCTTGGCGCTGGGCCCGGTGATGTGTCTTTTCAGGTGGCCGAGATCGTGGGACCAGGTGGATCTGTCGTGGGTGTCGAGCGAGATCCCGCGCAGATCGCGGTCGCCGAGCACCGGCGGAAGGAACGCGGATTGACCAATGTGGAGTTCCGACTCGGTGACGTGCGTACATTTTCCGACGACGAGTTGTACGACGCGGTGGTGTGCCGGCTGCTCCTGATGCACTTGCCCGACGCTGCAGATGTGTTGCGCCACCAGTTACAACACCTGCATCCCGATGGCACGCTAGTGGCGATCGACTACGACATGGGCGGCGCTCGCGCACTCCCCGAGGTGCCAACCTATTCTCGGTTGCTTAATTGGATTTCCGCGGGATTCCAGTTCGCCCAGGCGGACCCGTTCGTAGGGATGCGGCTACCTGTCATCCTTGGCCAGGCCGGCCTGACGAATGTCGAAACTTTAGGCCTACAAGCCTATTGGCCACCCGGCGACCGGCAGCCGACTCAGTACGCTGCCGCAGTTGCGCGCACCCTGCAGGACGCAATGGTCGCCTCCGGGGCTGTCACGACAGCGGAACTCGACATCGACACGCTCGAGCAGCGACTTTGGGAGGCCGCCGAATCGGTCAACGCCGTGCTCTGCTTACCGACGCTGGTCGGCAGCTGGGGCCGGCTCCCAAGGTGAAAGCTGTTAGCTCGCACGATCTTCGAACCCCGACGTTGCACCGAAATGGGCTCGCTGGTTGGCAGCGACCAACAGATAGGAGAACGCCATGGCCAAGCGTTTCGAAGGCAAAGTAGCCTTCGTAACCGGCGCCGCTCGCGGACAGGGGCGGTCGCACGCCGTCCGCTTCGCCGAAGAGGGTGCGGACATCATCGCGGTCGACATCTGTCGTCAGATCGACTCCGTGAAATATCCTCTGGCGCAGCCGCATGACCTCGAAGAGACCGTGCGTCTTGTCGAGAAAGCGGGGCGTCGCGCAGTTGCCGAGCACGTCGACGTTCGTGATCTGGCATCACTTCAGTCAGTGGTCACCAGCGGTGTGAACGAACTGGGCCGCCTCGACTTCGTGATGGCCAACGCGGGGATCTTGGCCGGCGTCGGTGACGCAGACCCCGAGATCGCTGCGTTCGACGACGGTGTCGACGTGCTACTCAAGGGTGTCTACTACACCGTCGAGTCGGCGCTGCCGGTCCTGATCGAGCAGGGCACGGGGGGCGTTGTCATCATCACCAGTTCGGCTGTTGCGCACAGGTCGGTGCTCAGCCCGTCGTTCCGCACCAGGAACCACGGTGCCGCGGGTTACACGGCAGCCAAGAGCGGCCTCATCGGGTTGACGCATTACTACGCGCGCACACTCGCGGAGAAGAACATCCGGGTCAACGCCGTTCTGCCAACCGGTGTCAACACCCCGATGGTCACCAACGAAGCTGTCGAACCGCATTGGAACACCTACCCCGAAGTTGGTGCCGCCGTCAGCAATGCGCTACCGGGGGTCGGCGTGATCGAGAGCGAGGATGTCACCGAGGCGATGGTTTATCTCTGCGCCGAATCCGGTAGATATGTCACCGGCATCGCGCTGCCTGTGGATGCCGGCCTATTGGTGCAGTGACGAGGCACACTGCTCGGTCGCCAACGTCTCCTGGCTGGCCCACGACGCCAACAGGGCCAGGCCGTCAGCGGCCGGCCCTCCCGCGGGTGCGGTATAGACATTCAACTGCAGGCCGGGTTCGGTGGGCAGATCCATGGCCTCGAAGTTCAGGTCGAGCCGGCCCACCACCGGATGATTGACGTATTTGCTCCCGTATCCCTTCAGCCGAACGTCCTGAGATGCCCAGTGCTGACGGAACAACCCACTGCAGGTTGACAATTCGTCGACCAGGGCGACTAATTTCTCGTCGTGGGGATTGCGGCCCGATTCCATCCGCAGCATCGCAGACGCGTTTCGCGCCGCCTGGTCGTAATCGGCGAAGAACATCTCAGCCTCGCTGGGATGCAAATACACGAACCGTGCTGTGTTGGCGGGCCGTCGCGGGTCGGCCAGCACCGGCGAATACAGCGCGCGCCCAAGCTGATTCATCGCCAGCACGTCGAGACGCGCATTGCGTATCAACGCCGGCGCACCGGTCATGGCGTCGAGCACCTCCTGCAGCGCCGGACGCACCGTCGCGGATGGTTTGCGGTGCCGTTGACCGTCGGACGAACCGGACCGGCGTGCGAGATGGAACAGATGACTGCGCTCTGCTTCGTCGAGTTGGAGGGCCGTGGCCAGCGCGTCGAGCACGCCGTGTGAGGTGCCGGCCAGGCTGCCACGCTCGATGCGCACGTAGTACTCGACCGAGACTCCAGCCAGGAGCGCTACCTCCTCTCGACGCAGACCCTTGACCCGGCGCTTACTGCCGTAGGTGGGCAGGCCGGCCATCTCAGGGGTGATGCGGGCGCGACGCGACCTCAGAAACTCTTGGATCTCGGTCCGCAGATTGAGCGTGGCGTCCATCCACTCACCGTAGGCCCGCAACGTCACGCGGTCGTGGCGATCCCTCCGTCGACGGGGACGATGGTGCCCGTGAGGTATGCGCCGGCCCGGCTGGCGAGGAACACGGCCACCCCCGCCATGTCGTCGTCGCGACCGATCCGGCGCAGCGGGGCCGACGCGGCGATCGCCTCGCCGAACTCGTCGAGGGTGGCGGCCATCATCGTCGACGGGAACGGTCCCGGCGCCACCGCGTTCACGGTGATGTGCTGCGGGCCCAGTTCCTTGGCGAGCACTCTGGTCAGTTGATGCAGCGCAGCCTTGCTGCTGGAGTACGAGTAGTTGGGCCGATTGGGGATGTGTATGGCGGCGATGCTGCCGATGTTGATGATCCGCGCGGGATCATCGGCGGTCCCAGCGCTGCGAAGTGCAGGCAGCAGCGCTTGCACCAGCCAAAACGGCGACTTCAGGTTGAGGTCGATGACCGTGTCCCAAGCTGCGTCCGGGAATGTCGCCAATGGCTCGTCCCACATGGCACCTGCATTGTTGACGAGGATGTCGAGGCTCCCGGAATCGGCCGTGACGAGGTGAGCGAGGCGCTTACACTCCTCGTGCTGGGACAGATCGGCGGGAATCGCCCAGATGTCGCCGAATTCGGAGAGCTGTTCCTGCGCCGAAGCGCATGCGTCTGCGTTGCGTGAGCTGATGACCACGCGGGCGCCCGCCTGGAGAAGCCCGCGCGCGATCATCATCCCGATGCCCCTGGTACCGCCCGTGACCAGGCC
>JBEVHL010000750.1:0-3068 GCA_040511255.1 Mycobacterium sp.
GTGGGCGCGGAGGGTTTCGAACCCCCGACCGCTGGTGTGTAAAACCAGAGCTCTACCACTGAGCTACACGCCCGTGCCGCAGCAGGCTACACGCCTGAGTGCGGTCGATTCAAAACCGTCGAGATTGCCACCAGGGCTGTGGTTAGGCCGAATACCCGACCCTGGCCGCAATCTCGGGACCAAACAAGCCCCTCAGACCAAGGCCCCCAGCGCCGCTGTCCACACGTTCTCATCGCGCGCCTCGCCGGGCTCTTTGCAGTCCGCGAACGCCAGAGCTCCAGCCCGGTTGACCAGAAATGTGCCGCGATTCGCATAGCCGGCCGAACTGTTGAACACCCCGTAGGCCGAGGCGACGGCACCATGCGGCCAGAAGTCCGACAGCACCGGAAAAGTGAACCCGCTCTGCGTCGCCCACACCTTGTGCGTGGGCGGCGGCCCAACCGAGATCGCCAGCGTCACCGTTGCATCGCTCTGAAACGAGGCCAGCCGCTCCTGAACGAAGTCCAACTCGCCCTGACAGATCCCGGTGAACGCCAACGGAAAGAACACCAGGAGCACGCTCTTGGCCCCTCGGTACGCACTGAGCGTCACCGGTTGGCCGTTCTGGTCCTTGAGGGTGAAGTCGGGCGCAAGCGCGCCGACTGCGAGCATCAGCGCGTCTTGCCCTGCGTCTTCGGCTGCACCAGTCGGCTGGCACTCCAATCACCGAGGTTGGCCGACGAGGTCTGCATCAGACCCGCTGTCGGCGCTGATTCCGCGATCTCAGCCGGCATGACGTGGCCCGGCTTCCCCGTCTTGGGTGTCAAAACCCAGATAACACCGTCGTCCGCCAGCGGAGTAATGGCATCCATCAGAGCGTCTACCAGATCGCCGTCACCATCGCGGAACCACAACAGCACCACGTCGATGACTTCGTCGGCATCCTCGTCGAGCAACTCGCCACCGGAGGCATCTTCAACGGCGACACGAATGTCGTCGTCGGTGTCCTCATCCCAGCCCAGTTCCTGAACGATCTGCTCTTTTTCGATGCCCAGTTTGCGGGCGTAGTTCGGGGCGTCGTCCGCCGCGACCAACGTGGGGCCTCCTTCAAACGTCTGCGCTGAATGTGTGATGGCCATAATGGTCGCACAGAGCGCATCAGCTGGTCACAGGCAACACCGCAACAGCGAACTCGACACCAGTCAATAACTGGCGTCGCACAGGTTCAGCGCGTTGGCCCTGGAGTCGTTCAACCGGGTTACCGCGTCGTTGAACTCAGCCGGTGACGACCGCCCGATGATCGCCGTCGCAGTGGCCCTGGCTGCGTCGATCCAGGTGTTGAGGGCATCCTGCATGTCTTGGGGCAGCGTGTCATCGACGCCGGCGGACACCGCGTCCGCGCTGCCGTTGAGGGCTTGCGCGGCAGGGCCTTCAGTTGCTGTCGGGTCACCGTTCGCGTTCAGCGCGGCGACATAGGAATTGACGTCATCGATGGCTTCGGCGCTGCTGGTACTCAGTGTCTCGCATACGGCGTGCACCGCCGCGGTGGTCGCCGACACCTGCCGTTCCGACTCCTTGGCGCTCGAGCTGGCCACCGACTCCGACACCGAGGCGGACACGGAAGTGCGGTAGGCGGGAGCGTCTCCCGCGGCGACCGATGGAGAACCGTCGACGATCGCGGTGCAGCCGAGCAAGCCCATCAGCCCGACGGCGGTACCGCCTGCGATCAGGGCGCCGATCCGGGCGCGCCGCGACTGGCTCGATACCGACCGCGGCCATCTGATCAGCACAGTCGCACGTTACCGGCTCGGATGCTCGGGGCAATGGGGATCTGCCCGCCACGACGCATCGAAGTGCGGCACGATAGGGAGCAGACAGGGGAACCCCCTGCATCCTCTAGCTAGGAGCGAAGTTGACCACCGAGTTCGTGCGCCAAGACCTGGCCCAAAACTCCGGCACCGCGGCCGAACCCGATCGGGTTCGGGTGATTCGTGAAGGCGTTGCGTCTTATCTGCCCGATATCGATCCCGAGGAGACCGGCGAATGGCTGGAATCCTTCGATGATCTGGTGTCGCGATCGGGGCCGCAACGGGCCCGCTATCTGATGCTGCGGCTCTTGGAGCGCGCCAGCGAACAGCGGGTGGCGATTCCGGCGCTGACATCGACCGATTACGTGAACACCATTCCGACCGAACTGGAGCCGTGGTTCCCCGGCGATGAGGACGTCGAGCGGCGGTTCCGGGCCTGGATCCGCTGGAACGCGGCCATCATGGTGCATCGCGCGCAGCGTCCCGGAGTTGGTGTGGGAGGCCATATTTCGACGTACGCGTCGTCGGCGGCGCTCTACGAAGTCGGCTTCAACCACTTCTTCCGCGGCAAGTCGCACCCCGGCGGCGGCGACCAGATCTTCATCCAGGGGCACGCCTCCCCCGGCATCTACGCCCGCGCCTTCCTGGAAGGACGGCTGTCCGCCGATCAGATGGACGGGTTCCGCCAGGAGCACAGCCACCCCGGTGGCGGGCTGCCGTCGTATCCCCATCCGCGCCTGATGCCCAACTTCTGGGAGTTCCCGACAGTGTCGATGGGCCTGGGCCCGATGAACGCCATCTACCAGGCCCGGTTCAACCACTACCTGCACGACCGTGGCATCAAGGACACCTCCGATCAGCACGTGTGGGCGTTCCTCGGCGACGGCGAGATGGATGAGGCCGAAAGCCGCGGCCTGACGCACATGGCGGCGCTGGAAGGCCTGGACAACCTGACCTTCGTGATCAACTGCAACCTGCAGCGTCTCGACGGCCCGGTGCGTGGCAACGGCAAGATCATCCAGGAGCTGGAATCGTTCTTCCGGGGTGCCGGCTGGAACGTCATCAAGGTGGTCTGGGGCCGCGAGTGGGACGCGCTGCTGCACGCCGACAAGGACGGCGCGCTGGTGAACCTGATGAACACCACGCCCGACGGTGACTTCCAGACCTACAAGGCCAACGACGGCGGTTACGTTCGCGACCACTTCTTCGGCCGCGACCCGCGCACCAAGGCTCTGGTCGACCCGATGACCGACGCCGAGATCTGGAACCTCAAGCGCGGTG
>JBEVHL010000751.1:0-4737 GCA_040511255.1 Mycobacterium sp.
CGTCGGGGTTGTTGAACGCGGTGCGCGAGGCGCTGGTGAAATCGCTGTAGCGGGTGCCGATTCCGATGATCACGTCGGCTTCGGTGGCCAGCGCGTTCGCGGCGGTGGTGCCGGTGGAGCCGATCGCGCCGACTGACTGCGGGTGGTCGTAGCGCAGCGCACCCTTGCCGGCCTGGCTCTGGCCGACCGGGATGCCGGTCTGTTCGCAGAACGCGGCAAGGGCCTCGGTGGCGCCGGAGTAGATGGCGCCGCCACCGGCCACGATCAGTGGCTTTTCCGCGGACCGGATCACGGCCGCGGCGCGGTCGATGACCGAACGCTCCGGTAGCGGCCGGGCCACGTGCCAGGTGCGTTCGGCGAACAGCGATTCCGGCCAGTCATGCGCCTCGGCCTGCACGTCCTGCGGGATCGCGACGGTGGCCGCCCCGGTCTCGACGGGGTCGGTCAACACGCGCATCGCACCGAGCAGTGCCGACGGCAGCTGTTCTGGCCGCCACACCCGGTCGAAGTACCGCGACAGCGGTTTGAACGCGTCGTTGACGGTGACATCGCCCGACGACGGCAGCTCAAGCTCCTGCAGCACAGGTGAGCTGACCCTGGTGGCGAACGTGTCGGCGGGCAGCAGCAGCACGGGCAGTCGGTTGATGGTCGCCAGGGCGGCGCCGGTCAGCATGTTGGTGGAGCCGGGCCCGACGCTGGCGGTCACGGCCCAGGTCTGCAGGCGGTCCTTCTGCCGGGCGTAGGCGACGGCGCTGTGCACCATGGCCTGTTCGTTGCGGCCCAGCACGTAGCGCAGTGCCGGCTCGGTGCCCGCCTCGTACGCCGTGACTTCGTCCTGCAGCAGCGCCTGACCCAGGCCCGCGACGTTGCCGTGGCCGAAGATGCCGAACGCGCCTGCGAAGAACTTGCTCCGCCGGCCGTCACGCTCGACGTACTGGTTGCCGAGGAACCGCACGGTGGCCTGGGCGACCGTAAGTCGCACTGTCGCTTCGGTGTCGGGGGTCTTCTCCGCCTTCTTCGGCGCAGTTGAAACCATGAGAGTCAGGCTCCTTGGGGCTTGTGCAGTGGCAGGCGAGGGTCTACGGGTTGGTCATCCCAGGTGCCGCGCAGCCACGCGTGTTCGGGATCGTCGACGATCTTCCAGGCGCGCTCGGCGCCCGGTCCGGCCATCACATTGAGGTAGTACATGTGGTAACCGGGCGCTGCGACCGACGGGCCGTGGTAGCCGTGCGGCACCAGCACGACGTCGCCGGTGCGGACCTCTTCGAGTACCTCGATGGGGCGGTCCGGGGTGCCGTACACCCGGTGGTAGCCGAAGCCGCGTGAATTATCCGGTCCCGCAGCGATTTCGAAGTAGTAGATCTCCTCGAGCTCGGACTGGGTGGGGGTGTTCTCGTCATGCTTGTGCGCGGGGTAGCTCGACCAGTTACCGCCGGGGGTGATGACCTCACAGGCGATCAGTGAGTCGGCCTCGAACACTCCGGCGGTGCCGAAGTTGTGCACCTGCCGGCTGCAGTTACCCGCACCCCGCAGTTCCACCGAGACGTCGGCCGCCGCGACCCGGCGGTTCGGGAACGACCGCTTCGCCCTGGCGCCGCAGATCGCGAACCGTCCCTCGCCGGACACCGTGTAGGTCTGGTCGATGCCGAGGTACACCATGTCCGACGGGCCGTCGAAAACCGATGCGCGAGGGGTCAACTCGAAGGAAGTTCCGTCGCATTCCACGGTGCCGCCGCCGGCCAGCGGCAGGATCATCACCTCGGTGTCACCGGTGCGCAGCTCCGCACTTTGCGAATCGTCCAATTCGAGCACCTGCAGCGACGATTCCGTCCAGCCCGCCGACTCAGGCGTGATGTCCACGGTGAACGGCAGGCTGGCGCTGCGTGCCGGGATGTAGAGCTTGCTGTGCATGTCAGCGCACCATCGCCACGGCGGTCGCCACTGCGGAGCTCACGTCGTCGTCGGTGGGGTAGAGCAGGGTGCGGCCGACGATCAGGCCGAACACCGTCGGCAGCGCCAGCGCCTTCTCCCAGCTGGCGAACGCCTCGTCGGGATCGGCGGGGTCGCCACCGAGCAACAGGGTCGGCATGGTGGTGGACTCCATCACGCGGTCCATCTCGTCGACCACGGGCAGCTTCATCCAGGTGTAGGCCGACGTCGAGCCCAAACCTTGGGCGATGTGTACGGATTTGATGACGGCGTCCGGGCTGAGGTCATTGCGGACCTTGCCGTCGACCCGTGACGACATGAACGGCTCCACCATGGCGATCAGGCCCAGGGCCGCGAGCTCGTCGACGGCCTGCGCACACGCGGCCATGGTCGAGACGGTGCCCGGGTCGTCGAGAGCGATGCGGCACAACATCTTTCCGCCGTTCATGTTCGCGGCCGCGGTCGAAGCCGCGGTGGCTCCGGTCATCCGGTCGTCGAACTCGAACTCGGCACCGGCCAGGCCGCCGCGGTTGAACGAGGAGAACACCACCTTGTCTTCGAGCGCTCCGAGCAAAAGCAGGTCGTCGAGGATGTCCGAGGTGGCGAGCACGCCATCGACACCCGGATCAGCCAGCGCAGCCTGCAACCGGTCAAGCAGATCGGTCCTGCTGTTCATCGCCGTCGGCCGGGCGCCGACCGACAGGGCACCGCGAGCGGGATGGTCCGCAGCGACGATCATCAGCCGGCCGTCGCCCCGGACGGTGGGCCGGGTGGTGCGGCTCTGCCACGCCCTGGCGACCGCGCCCGGATCGGAGGCGCGCACGGCGGTGACCGCCGCGTAGTTCTCGCACACCGGGGCCTGCTTGGTCACCGGGGATACAGCGGTACTGCTAGACATTGACGGCCTCCACGGCGGTTTGTTCGGCGAGCTCGGCCACCTCGGCGGCGGTCGGCATCGCGGTTGAGCATTCGAGTCGGGATGCGACGATGGCGCCGGCCGCGTTCGCGTACCGCAGTGTCTTCTCCAGGGGCCAGTTGTGCAGCAGACCGTGAATCAAGCTGCCGCCGAAGCTGTCTCCGGCACCAAGGCCGTTGACCACGTCGACCTCGTTGGGCGCCACGGTGACCGAGGAGTGTCGGGTCTTGCCCAGCACGCCGCGGGGGCCCTGCTTGACGATGGCAAGTTCCACGCCGAGGTCGAGCAACGCGTCGGCCGCCTTCTGCGGATTGGATTCACCGACGGCGATCTGGCATTCCTCGCGGTTGCCGACGGCGACGGTGACATGCTGCAGCGCCCGCTGTACCTGCTCGGAGGCCTCCGCCTCGGTGGCCCAGAACATCGGCCGGTAGTCGAGGTCGAGCACCGTCAGGGGTGCGCGGCTCCGGGCTGCCCAGGCGGCGAAATGCGCACTGCGGCTTGGCTCTTCGGACAAGCCGGTGACCGTCGACCAGTACAGCCGCGCGTTGCGGATGGCGTCGAGGTCCAGCTCGTCGGGCTGGATCTGCAGGTCTGGTGCCGACGGCTTGCGGTAGAAGTACAGCGGAAAGTCGTCGGGCGGGAAGATCTCGCAGAACGTGACCGGGGTCGGGTATTCGCTGTGCGTGGTCACGTAGCGGTTGTCGACGCCGAGGTGGGCCAACTCGGCCCGGACGAACCGGCCGAACGGATCGTCGCCGACCCCGGAGATCAACGCGGTCTGATTGCCCAGTCGCGCAGCGGCAACCGCGACGTTGGCCGCGCTTCCGCCGAGGAACTTGCCGAACGACTCCACGTCTTCGAGCCCTACGCCGATCTGGAGTGGGTAGATGTCGACGCCGCTGCGCCCGATGGCGAGAACGTCCAATCGCTGTTTTGCTTGGTCGGTCAAGACTGACTCCCGAAGTTCTTCCGTGCCTGAAAACGTGGGCTGGCTCAGATCCGCTGAGGATGCCTGGCGCCTTTTCAACTGTGCTCCCGGTCACCACGTCATGTCAAGAGTTTGTCCTGACATTCTTACTTTCGACCACTGCAAGGTAGTCTGATGCGCACTGTCAGCAACCCGCCGTGGGTGGAACGGATCGGAGTGAGGGTGACTACGACACTGCCAATCGAACTCGAGCGGTCCAGCCCGGTGCCGCTGTATTTCCAGGTTGCGCAGGCGTTCGAAAAGGCCATCGTCGACGGCAAGCTGAAACCGGGGGATCGGTTCGAAAACGAGCTGGCCCTGGCAAAGCGGCTGAGCCTGTCTCGGCCCACCACCCGGCGGGCGATTCAGGAACTGGTCGACAAGGGCATGTTGGTGCGCAAGCGCGGCGTGGGCACCCAGGTGGTCCAGACGCCGGTGCACCGTCCCGTCGAACTCACCAGCTTGTTCGACGATCTCGCCCGCGCCGGCCAGGCACCTGCGACGAAGGTGCTGGACTATCACCTCGGTCCGGCGCCCGACGATATCGCCGCCCATCTGAACCTGACGGCAGGTGCGGAGGTGCTGACGATGCGTCGGCTGCGTAGTTCCGGCGGCCAGCCGTTGGCCATCATGACCAATCACCTGCCCGCCGCCATTGCCCCTGACCAGGATGAACTCGAAAAGGTCGGCCTGTACGCGGCGCTTCGCACCCGCGGGGTGCATATCCGGTTGGCGCGCCAGCGCATCGGCGCCAAGGCGGCCGATCGTGAGGAAGCCCGGTTGCTCGACGAAAAGCCGAAGGCGCCCCTGCTGGTGATGAATCGAACCGCGTTCGACGATTCCGGGCGCATCGTCGAATACGGCAGCCACGCCTACCGCGCGTCGCGGTACTACTTCGAAACCACCCTGGTCGACCGCTAGA
>JBEVHL010000752.1:0-2909 GCA_040511255.1 Mycobacterium sp.
GCGCGGCCAGCAGCCTCAGGATCCAGCCCACGTCGGGCCCCAGTCCGCCGCTGCTGATCGGAAAATACCCGAGGTGAGTGGGCAAGCGACAGTACCCGGCGGCGCCCTGTGCACGAGCGTGCTCGCCGTCACCGGCGTCGCTGTCGCCGTGCCAGCGCCGCCACCAGGTGCGAAACCCGCCCGGGTTGTGCCCGAGGCGCCAGTGCCGCAAATTATTACGCGCTTGTCCACAAGTTCGCCTCGAGCGCTGAAGCAACAACCGGCAATGAAGAGGCCGGCCGAAGGGCTGGCATAGAGTTGGGTGTCGATCCTGCCGCTGCGATCGACAGCCTCGTCGAGCACGCGCTGTCGGACCTGGCAGGCGCAGAAGACCAACGATCAAGGTCGCGGGTGGCGTCGGCATCCGGCTATCGAGTTACGTGTCCACTCGCACGTTCGAGCTGGCAGTGCATAGGCTTGACATCGCGCGAGCGGCCGGTGTCCCGTTTACGCTCAGGCATTGGACCTGCCAACATGCGGTGACTGTGGCCAACCGTGTGGCCGTCGACGTCCAAGCGTGTGGCTGCAACCAGACCGACCCCGCGGCGGTCGCCATCGTCGGCCAGATCGCAGCCAAGCTGGCCGACCGGTAATCCGTTGGTTCGCACATGGCGTGTGGCGAATCACCCTGTCGGCCAGCGCGACTGCAACACCTGCGGTGTCCAATCCGGCCAAGTGGGGGAGCCGACGATGAAACCCTGGCTCATCTGGGCGACGAACCGCGGGCCTTTGATGCCGCTGTTGTCGTAGACCGTGGCTTGCGCGCATCGCAGGATCGCTTCGGCGACCAGTGCCCACAGGCGGTGGTCGCGCTGGCGAATCTTGTTCTCCGCCACCGGATGCCCACCGGCTTGCACCCAATCTCTTCGTGATCCGATTCTGGCTGGGCAAAAGAGTCATACAGAGCTATGTCGACGGTGTCGACGAGAGCCTCGTTCGAGTCGAGCTCGGCGACAACCACGCGGTCGCTGTACTGATCGAACATGTTGGCCAAGCCCATCACCACCACGTCGTAGTCGTCGACGATCGCCACGGTGATCGGACCGTTCACGCGCGAAGTCATCACCTAAAATTACCTCCCTAGGGGTGTATTCAAACCCTCCGTAGGGGTGGTGGACTGTGTCAGCGCCGGGCAACCGCTCGACCGGCCCGATTTCCAAGCGCCCTCTCGGCGCGAGATCCAGAAAGTCTTACACCATGCTTGGACTCATTGTCATGATCGTCATCGTCGGACTCGTTGCCGGCGCACTTGCGCGGTTGCTCGTTCCAGGCAAGCAACACTTGTCTATTGCGATGACCATCGTCCTCGGCGTCATCGGTTCGTTCGTGGGCGGATTCCTCGGATACCTGATCTTCCACAAGGACGCTACGGATGGCTTCCTCCAGCCCTCCGGGATCATCGGCTCCGTCATCGGCGCCGTCATCGTTCTGTTGATCTGGACTCGTGTAGGCGGACGCAGCTCGATGCGCACCAGGTAGCACCACCGGAACAACAAATCTCGGGCAAGCATCTCCCCGAGGCGTCTACCCCACGATGGTGAGGGCATTTTGAGGAGATCGATCCGGCTTACTGCAAGGGGTGGTTAACGCATTACCGGCCCTAGCGATCATGGATCATCCAGTGGCAGTCCGGACCCTAATTAGCACTCATTGAGTGAGAGTGCGCGCGGTTGTGATGAGGGAGGGAAAGACGCATGCGGAGCACGGATTTCGTCAATCAGGCGACTCCGGCTGAGGTAACTCGAATTCAGGGCGATCCATTGGCGGCCGACATGTGCCGGGTAGGTCCGTTGCGGATTGTGCTCGTCGCGCCGCCGTATTTCGATGTTCCGCCCACCGGCTACGGAGGCGTAGAGGCCGTGGTGGCCGACCTGGCCGATGCGCTGGTCGCGCGGGGGCACCAGGTGACGCTGCTCGGCGCGGGTAGGGCGGGTACGGCGGCGCGGTTCGTGCCGCTGTGGGATCGCACGCTGCCCGACCGGCTCGGGCAACCGTATCCGGAGGTGATGAACGCGTTGAAAGTGCGCCGCGCCGTTGCGTGCATCGCGGCGGCCGACGGTATCGACATCGTCCACGACCATACCTTTGCGGGCCCGCTGAATGCGCCCGCGTACCGGGGGCTGGGGATCACCACCGTGGTGACCGTGCACGGCCCGATCGACGATGACCTGTACCCGTACTACCGCGAACTGGGCGACGAGGTCGGCCTGATAGCGATCAGCGACCGACAGCGCGAACTGGCCCCGGACCTGAATTGGGTTGGCCGGGTTCACAACGCACTGCGCGTGCAGGACTGGCCGTTCCGGGCAGACAAGCAGGACTACGCGCTGTTTCTGGGCCGCTTCACCCCGTATAAGGGCGCGCATCTGGCCGTGCGGGCCGCGCACGAGGCGGGCATCCCGCTGGTGCTGGCGGGCAAGTGCGACGAACCGGCCGAGAAGGCCTACTTCGAACAAGAAGTGCGCCCGCTGCTCACCGACAGCGACCATTTCTTCGGACCGGCTGACGCGGTCAGCAAGCGCAAACTGCTCGCCGGTGCGCGCTGTCTGTTGTTCCCGGTGCTATGGGAGGAGCCGTTCGGGATGGTGATGATCGAGGCGATGGCATGCGGCACGCCAGTGGTGGCGCTGCGCGGCGGGGCGGTGCCGGAGGTGGTGATCGACGGTGTGACCGGCCTGATCCGTGACCGGCCGGCCGAGTTACCGGCCGCGATCGAGCGGGCGGCGTCGCTGGACCCGGCCGCCTGCCGGCGCCATGTCGCCGCCAACTTCGGTGTGGCGCAGTTCGGTTCGGGATACGAGCAGATCTATCAGCAACTGGCGCCGGCGGGGATTTGTACTTCCGCCGACACTGACGGCCGCGCGACGATG
>JBEVHL010000753.1:0-25604 GCA_040511255.1 Mycobacterium sp.
CCCAGCGCCACCGCCGTGGCGATACCGAGCAGCGGCACCGCGATGCCGATGACGGCGTAGCTCTGACACACCCGATGCAGCACACGGGCGGCGGCCTGGGCACCTTCCGGGGCGGCGGCGGCCTTGACGTAGCGGGGGAACATGCTGGCGGCCACGGCAATTGGTCCGATCGCCAGGATCGCGGCGACAACGTGGATGCTGAGCAGGACGGCAGTCATCGCAGGAGAGGTTACGGCGCGGAGCCCCGCCGCCGTCTGTGGCCAGCTAGCCATTCATCGCCGAAATGTTGCCAGGTACGTATCCGCGCGGCGGGCGGGGCAACCGTCCGCACTGTTTGTTTGTTTCACCAGCCGGGCGCTGCGCGGCCGGGAAAGTTACCGCGTGACGAACGGGACGACGGCCTCACTGAACGCGTCGTTGTCATCGCCTGCGGCGGTGTGGCCGGCGCCGGACAGCTCGATGAACTCGGCGCCGGGCACCTTCGCCAGGAAGTCGTTGACGCCCTCGGTGCTGACCACGTCGGACAACTTGCCGCGGATCAACAGGATGGGTATCTGCAAGCCGATCGCCGCCGCCTCCAGCTTGTCGGTCCGCTCGAACGGGTCGTCGTCGGGCTTGGTCAGGAACGCCGGATCCCAGTGCCAGTACCACCGGCCGTCGCGCAGCCGCAGATTCTTCTTCAGGCCCTCGGGGCTGCGCGGCTTGGCCCGGTACGGCAGATACGCGGCCACCGCGTCAGCCGCTTCTTCCAGTGAATCGAACCCGTGCACGTGATTGAACATGAAGTCCCGGATGCGGGCGCTGCCCGCCTTCTCGAACCTCGGGACGACGTCGACCAGGACAAGTTTGGTCACTTTCTGCGGTCCGGCCAGACTGGCCACCAGGATGCCGGTCAGGCCGCCCATGCTGGCCCCGATGATGACCACCGGCCTGTCGACCGCGTCGATGATGCTGAGCACGTCACCACTGAGTGATTCCAGGGCGTAGTCGGCGCCCGGGGCGCGGTCGCTGTCACCGTGGCCACGGGTGTCGACCGCGATGACGTGAAAGCCCTGTTCGGCCAGAACCTGGCCGGTCTTCTTCCACGAGAACCGGTTCTGGCCGCCCCCGTGCAGCATCAGGATCGTCGGATGCTGCGCCGCCGCGGCGGCTCCCCGGTTCCACTCGTCGGCAATCAGGGTGATCTCGTTGTGTCCGGAAAACTCGACAGTCTGCGGTGTGCTCACGGGCGTCCTCCTGGTGCGGCTCGCAGGTGACGTTACCTACGGATGTGCCGGTGACTTTGCGGCGGCTGCCGGTGCTGTCCGACAAAGATTCGATTACCCGTGGCTTGCGGCGCCCCGGTCCTGCGTCCGGAAACTGATCTTGAAGCGCCGATTGCGCGCCGTCGCGCAGTGTTCCCGCACACACCGCAACGCAAATGCGGAATAGGTCGCCGTCGCGGCTCGGTGCTTTCGTCCGCGTCGCCGTGACCACAGCTCGCCGCAGCAGGCGCGGACGCCCGCCTGGCAGGTCCACGGCTGTCTGGCACCCATTGGCGAGGGCGGCAAGCGCAAGAGCATTGGCCGCGACCAATCAACCGGTTGATTCCCTAGGCGGGGATGCCGAAATATGCATTGCGAGCTCGGGCGGATGGCGGGTTTTCTGCGATCTGGATAAAACGGGGACCATTCCAGGCTGCAATTCCCGAATGACATGAATTCAGTTTGCTGGAAACCATCGCTACCGGAGGCCGGGGTCACAGGTAAGGCGAAGCATCACCCCGTTGCGCACGGTGTGCGAAGATCACCTGGCTCAGTGGCGCTCGTCACCAGGTCTGCAGAACTGTTGCTCGGCTGGAAAATGGTGGTGTACGTTCTTCGTCAGTCCTGTGTCACGAGTCACAGTTTTAACGCAGGAAGCAGGTTCGGGTGGCGAAGGGATATCAGCGGCTGATGCGTTTTTCCAGCACGCCGCAGATCAGGCACGCGAGCCAAGACGCCGAGATCCGCTAGTGGTCACGTCAGACGCCTTCACCAAACCCGTCCGCTCCGTCGGCGGTTTCTTTGCCATGACCCTCGACACCTTCGTCGCGATGTTCCGGCCGCCGTTTGCCTGGCGCGAGTTCCTGCTGCAGACGTGGTTCGTCGCGCGGGTGTCCATCGTGCCGACGCTGATGCTCTCCATTCCGTTCACCGTGCTCCTGGTGTTCACGTTCAACATCCTGCTCGTCGAGTTCGGCGCCGCGGACTTCTCCGGCACGGGCGCCGCCATCGGCACGGTGACCCAGATCGGGCCGATCGTGACCGTGCTCGTGGTCGCCGGTGCCGGCGCCACCGCGATGTGCGCGGATCTGGGCTCGCGCACCATCCGCGAAGAACTCGACGCTCTCCGGGTGATGGGGATCAACCCGATCCAGGCGCTCGTCGTCCCACGAGTGCTGGCCGCCACTGTGGTCGCCCTGCTGCTGGCCGCCTCTGTCGTCGTCGTCGGGATCACCGGCGGCTTCTTCTTCTCCGTGTTCGTCCAGCACGTCACGCCCGGCGCCTTCGTCGCCGGTCTGACGCTGCTCACCGGCCCGGTCGACGTCATCGTCTGTCTGGTCAAGGCGACGCTGTTCGGGCTGTCGGCCGGACTGATCGCCTGCTACAAGGGCATCTCGGTCGGCGGCGGCCCCGCCGGCGTCGGTAACGCGGTCAACGAAACCGTGGTCTTCACCTTCATCGCCCTGTTCGTGATCAACGTGCTCGCCACGGCGGTCGGTGTGAAGGCGACGATATGACCGCGCACTCGACCACCGGGCGGATCCGGCTGCGTCGCATGCTGGACGGCTGGGGCGAGAGCTGGAACCGCATCGGCCGCCAGACCAAGTTCTACGGCTACACGATCAAGGGCATCGGCGCGGCGTTCGTGTACTACCGGGTCGAGATCATCCGGTTGATCGCCCAGATGGGCCTCGGCGCGGGAGCGCTGGCCGTCATCGGCGGCACCATCGCCATCGTCGGCTTCCTGACCCTGTCCACCGGTGCGCTGGTGGCGGTGCAGGGCTACAACCAGTTCTCGTCGATCGGTGTGGAAGCGCTGACCGGGTTCGCGTCGGCCTTCTTCAACGTGCGACTGATCGCCCCGCTGACCGCGGGCGTCGGCATGGCCGCCACCATCGGCGCGGGCGCCACCGCCCAACTCGGCGCCATGCGGATCAACGAGGAGATCGACGCACTCGAGGTCATCGGCATCCGGACGATCGCGTACCTGGCCTCGGCCCGGGTGGTCGCCGGTGTGGTGGTGGTGATCCCGCTGTACTGCGTGGCGGTGCTGATGTCGTTCCTGGCGGCCCGCGTCGGCACCACCTTCATCTACGGTCAGTCCACCGGTGTCTACGACCACTACTTCCGGACGTTCCTCAACCCCATCGATCTGATCTGGTCGTTCCTGCAGGCCGTGACGATGGCCTTGGTGATCATGCTGGTCCACACCTACTACGGCTTCACTGCCTCCGGTGGCCCGGCAGGCGTCGGCGAGGCCGTCGGGCGTGCGGTGCGCACCTCGCTGATCATCGCCGCGCTGGTGACCGTGATGATCTCGCTGGCCGTTTACGGCCAGTCCGGCAACTTCAACCTGGCCGGATAGCGCGATGGACGACGACAGCAAAGGCCTGCACCCGGCATGGTGGACCGCGATTCTGCTCGCGCTCATCGTGGCCCTGGTGTACGTCACGGCGTCATTTTTCACCGGGTCGTTTCAGTCCTACGTGCCCGTCACGCTGACCTCGGACCGGGCCGGGCTGGTGATGGAAACCGGCGGCAAGGTCAAGCTGCGGGGTGTGCAGGTCGGCCGCGTCAGTTCGATAACCGGTGGTAGCCAACCGGTTTCGCTGAAGCTGGAGATCTACCCCGACCAGATTGAGCACATCCCGGCCAACATCCAAGCCAAGATCCGGGCCACCACGGTGTTCGGCGCGAAATTCGTCGACCTGGTCTACCCGGCCGACCCCAGCCCACAGCGGCTCAAGGCCGGGCAGGTCCTGGAGTCCGAGAACGTCAGCACCGAGGTCAACACCGTCTTCGAGAACCTGGTCGGCCTGCTCGACCAGGTCGATCCCGCCAAGCTCAACGCGATCCTGTCGGCCCTGGCCGAAGGTGTCCGCGGCCAGGGTGAGCGGATCGGGCAGGCCACCACCGATTTCAACCAGGTGTTGTTGGCGCTCAACCCCCGTCAGGACACGGTGCGGGCGGACTGGCAGGCGCTCAAGGGATTCAGCGACACCTACAGCGATGCGGCGCAGAACATCCTGTCGACCTTGAACGCAGCGAGCACCACCAGCGTCACCATCACCAAGAACTCCAAAGCGTTGGATGCCTTGCTGCTCAACGTCATCGGCTTGTCCAACAGCGGTATCTCGCTGCTGGCGCCGAACCAGGCCAATCTGATCAAGGCCGTGAACGTGCTCGAGCCGACGACGAACCTGCTGATGAAGTACAACCCGCAGTACACCTGCATGCTGGTCGGCGCCAAGTGGCTGCTCGACAACGGCGGCTACGACGCCACCGGCGGCAACGGCAGGACGTTCCTGGTCGACGGCGGTGCGCTGGCCGGCGACGACCCGTACCACTACCCGCAGAACCTGCCGATCACCGGAGCCAAGGGCGGCCCCGGCGGCAAGCCCGGCTGCGGTTCGCTGCCCATCGTCGACAACAACTGGCCGGTGCGTCAGCTGATCACCAACACCGGTTTCGGCACCGGCGTCGATGTCCGCCCGAACCCCGGTATCGGGTTCCCCGGCTACGCCAACTACCTGCCCGTCACCCGCGGTGTGCCGGAGCCGCCGAGCATCCGCAACGTCTTCGGAGGCCCGGCGCCCGGCCCGACCGTCGGCAACCCGCCGAAGGTCATCCCCGAGCCAGGGGACTACCCGTACGGTGCGCCGATGTACAACCCGGACGGCACGCCGATCTGGAACAACCTGCCGCCCGCGCCGCCGCCCGGCGACCCGGTGGCCCCCGGCCCGAGGCCCGGCACCGAACCGTTCGTGGTGCCGTTCCCGGGACAGCAGCCCACCCCGCTGCCGCCCCAGCCGCTGCCCGAGTTCGCCGCACCTTCACCCTGACCCGACACCCGAGACCGAAGAACACGAGAGGCAACAGACGTGAAAGACAATCTGGGAGGCGCGATCTGGCGTCTATCCATCTTTGTCGTGGTCTGTCTGCTCGGGATGTTCTCGCTGTTCGCCGTCTTCGGACAGTTGCGGTTCGAAAAAGAGCAGTCCTACCGGGCGGTGTTCGAGAACGTCACCGGACTCAAGGCCGACGACTTCGTCCGCATCGCCGGTGTCGAGGTGGGCAAGGTGAAAGACCTGGCGGTGCAGGACGACTCGACCGTGCTGGTGGACTTCACCGCGAATGACTCCGTGGTGCTGACTCAGGGCAGCCGCGCCGTCATCCGCTACGACGACCTGATCGGCGGCCGGTACCTGGCGCTGGAGGACGGCGCCGGTGGCACCAAGAAACTCAATCCGGGCGAGACGATTCCGCTCGACCGCACCCAGCCCGCGCTGGACCTGGACGCCCTCATCGGCGGCTTCCGGCCACTGTTCCGGGCATTGGATCCCGACCAGGTCAACCAGCTGTCCGGGACGCTGATCAGCGCCTTCGAAGGCCAGGGCGCCACCATCGGCTCACTGCTCACCCAGACCGCCTCGCTGACCAACACCCTGGCCGACCGCGACCAACTGATCGGCCAGGTGATCACCAACCTGAACACCGTGCTGGGTTCGCTTGCCGGACAGAGCGATCAGTTCGGCAAGGCGGTCGACTCGCTCTCCGGCCTCATCGAGGGACTGCAGGCGCGCAAGCAGGACATCTCCAACGGACTGGCCTACACCAACGCCGCGGCGGGCACCATCACCGATCTGCTCGCCCAGGCTCGGCCGCCCTTCAAGAAGGTCATCACCGAAACCGACCGGGCCGCAGGCATTGTGGTGGCCGACCATGACTACTTCGACAACCTGCTCAACACGCTGCCCGATGCGTATCAGGTACTGAACCGGCAGGCGATCTATGGCGACTACTTCACGTTCTACCTGTGTGACGTGTTGCTCAAGGTGAATGGCAAAGGCGGACAACCTGTTTACATCAAGGTTGCAGGTCAGGAGACGGGGAGGTGTGCGCCGCGATGAAACCCTTCGGTGAACGTAACCCCTTCACGATCGGCCTGATCGGCATCGTCGCCCTGGTCGTGATCGTGCTGGCCGCGCTGAACTACCAGAAGCTGCCGCTGCTCAACCAGGACAAGAACTACACCGCCTACTTCGCGGAGGCCGGCGGGTTGACCGTCGATGCCGCCGTCGAGGTCTCGGGTGTCGCGGCCGGTCAGGTCACCGGCATCGAACTGGACGGCCAGCACGTACTGGTGACGTTCAACGTCGCCAAGAACATCCGCCTCGGCGAACGCACCGAGGCCGCCATCAAGACGAAGAGCCTGCTGGGCACGAAGTTCTTGGAGGTCAGCCCGCGCGGCGATGGTCAGCTGAGCCAGACCATTCCGGCAGACCGGACGACATCGCCCTACCAGCTGCCTGACGCCCTCGGTGATCTGACCGTTTCCATCAGCGGCCTGAACACCGACCAGCTCTCGAATTCGCTGCGCGTGCTGTCGGACACCTTCAAGGACACCCCACCCGATGTGAAGGTGGCCGTCGAGGGAGTGGCGCGGTTCTCCGAGACCCTCAACGAGCGTGACGCGCAGTTGCGCGAACTGCTGGCCAACGCCAACAAGGCCACCGGGGTGCTGTCCCAGCGCAGCGACGAAGTGGTGCGCCTGATCAGCAACACCAACTCGCTGCTCGCCGAACTGCGGACCCAGAGCAGTGCCCTGGACCAGATCTCGGGCAACATCTCTGCGCTGTCCAAGCAGCTGCAGGGTTTCATCAGTGACAACCGGACCACCATGAAGCCGGCGCTGGAGAAGCTCAACGGCGTGCTGACCACCATCGACAATCGCAAAGAGCGCGTGCAGAAGTCGATCAAGATGCTCGGCGACTACGTGGTGCAGCTGGGGGAGTCGGTGGCCTCAGGCCCGTTCTTCAAGTCCTACATCGCCAACCTGCTACCCGGTCAGTTCGTGCAGCCGTTCATCGACGCCGCGTTCTCCGACCTCGGCCTGGACCCGAACACCCTGTCGCCGTCGCAGCGCGTCGACCCGCAGATCGGCCAGCCGGGCACCCCCGCACTGCCCATCCCTTACCCGCGGACCGGCCAGGGTGGCGAGCCCAATCTGAACCTGCAGGACGCGATCACCGGCAACCCCGGCGATCCGGGCTGCGGCCCGCCCGGCATCCCGTTGCCCGGGCCCACCGGCTGCTACCCGTATCGCGAACCGGTGCCTCCGGGTCCGCCCGGTGGTCCGCCGCCAGGTCCGCCCGCGGTGTCTCCGCCAAATATCGCATCGGCCCCCGATCCCACCCCGGCCCCGGTCTACGTCCCGGCGCCCGGTGAGGTGCCGGCCGTGACACAGACCCTCGGGCCTGCTCCCGGTCCCGTTTCGCCTCTCCCCGCGGAGGGCGGACAGTGAATCTCTCACGTGGAACCAAAGTGGGCCTGGCCGTCGTGATGGTCCTGACGCTCATCGCAGGCATCGTGGTGCTGGTCCGGCCCGGTGGACCAGCCAACCGGATCAACGCGGTCGGGTATTTCGCGAACAGCAACGGCATCTTCGTGGGCGACAACGTGGTCATCCTCGGCGTCGCGGTGGGCCGGATCGACAAGATCGAACCGGAGCCCGAGCGCGTCAAGATCTCGTTCTGGTACGACAGCAAGTACAAGGTGCCCGCAGACGCCAAGGCGGCGATCCTGTCGCCCGCGCTGGTGACCAGCCGGGCCATCCAGCTGACGCCGGTCTACAGCAGTGGTCCGGTGATGGAAGACCACGTCGTCATCCCGCAGGAGCGCACTGCCGTTCCGGTGGAATACGACGATTTCCGCGAACAGCTCGAACGTCTGACCAACACGCTGCAGCCGACGGAGCCCGGTGGGGTCAGCACCCTGGGTGCGGTGGTCAACACCACCGCGGACAACCTGCGCGGCCAGGGCGCCGATATCCGCAACACGATCATCCAACTGTCACAAGCGTTCTCGGCGCTGGGCGATCACAGCACAGACATCTTCAGCACGGTTAAGAACCTGTCCATCCTGGTCTCGGCGCTGCAGTCGAGCACCGACCTGATGCGTCAGCTCAATCAGAACCTGGCCAACGTCACCGGCCTGCTGTCGGATGATCCGAACGAAATCTCCGACGCCGTCTCCGATCTCAACGCCGCCGTCGGCGATGTGCAGAGTTTCGTCGCGGACAACCGGGAAACCCTCGGCACCACCTCGGACAAGCTCGCGTCGGTCACGACAGCGCTAAACAACAGCCTGGATGACATCAAGCAGGTACTCCACGTCGCGCCGAACACGCTGCAGAACTACGTGAACATCTATCAGCCGGCCCAGGGCGCGGCGACCAGCGCCTTGGCGATCAGCAACTTCGACAACCCCATCTCGCTGCTGTGCGGCGCGGTCCAGGCGGCGTCGCGCCTCGGTGCCGACCAGTCGTCGAAGCTGTGCGTGCAGTACCTGGCGCCGATCATCAAGAACCGTCAGTACAACTTCCCGCCGCTCGGTCAGAACCTGTTCGTGGGTGCCGCCGCCCGGCCCAATGAGGTGACCTACAGCGAGGATTGGCTGCGCCCCAGCTACGTCCCGCCCGCCGCGCCTGCGCCTCCCGCACCCGCGTATGCGCCCGCTCCGGCGGACGCCCCACCGCCACCGGTGAACACCTCGCCGCTGGCGGCCGAGGCGCCCAACGCCGCACCGCCGCCGGCTGATCCGGTACAGACCAACCCCAATGACGGCCTGCAGGGCCTGATGGTTCCGCCGGGAGGTGGCTCATGACGAACAGGCGTGGAATACGGGCCGCCCTCGGCGTTCTGGTGCTGGCCGGCAGCGCCGTGCTGTCCGGCTGCGGTGATTGGCAGGGACTCAATTCGTTGCCGCTACCGGGCACCGCCGGTGACGGAGCGGGCGCGTTCGACATCCAGGCGCAGATGCCCGATGTGAATAACCTCGAGCAGAACTCGCGGGTGCGCGTCGGCGACGTCACCGTCGGCAACGTCACCAAGATCGAACGGCAGGGCTGGAACGCGCTGGTCACGATGCGCCTGGACGGCAACGTCGAACTACCCGCCAACGCCACCGCCAAGATCGGCCAGACCAGCCTGCTGGGCTCGCTGCACGTCGAACTGGACCAGCCCAAAGGTGTTGCACCCGAAGGCAAATTGCACGAGGGCTCGTTGATTCCGCTGTCGGCGGCCAGCGCGTACCCCAGTACGGAGCAGACCCTGGCCGCGGTGTCGTTCGTCCTCAACGGTGGTGGCATCAACCAGATCCAGGACATCACCCAGGCGTTCAGTCAGGCGTTCACCGGCCGCGAAGCCGACCTGCGCAGCCTGATCGATCAGCTGACCATTTTCATCGGCTACGTCAACGACCAAAAAGACGACATCATCAGCGCCAACGAGAGCCTGAACAAACTGGTCGGCCAGATCGCCGAGCAGAAGCCGGTGGTGGACAAGGCGCTCAAGACCATCCCGGATGCGTTGACGGTGCTCAAAGACCAGCGCGACCAACTCGCCGAGGCGTTGACCCAACTCGGGAAATTCAGTGCGCTGGCAGCTGATTCGGTGAATCAGACCAAGGAAGCGCTGATCCAGGAGTTCAAGGATCTCGGGCCGGTGCTGCAGTCGTTGGCGGATGCCGGACCGGCGCTGACCCGGGCGCTGAGTTTCTACCCCACGTTCCCGTGGCCCAAAGAGACGATGACCAACTGGTTGCGCGGCGACTACGGCAACCTGTCGCTGACGTTCGACCTGACCTTGAGCCGGATCGACTCCGGCTTCTTCACCGGAACCCGGTGGGAGGGTGACCTCACCGAGCTGGAACTGCAGTGGGGCCGCACCATCGGGCAGCTACCCAGCCCGTACACCGCCGCGAATCCGTTGATCGTGCCCTACCACTGGGATCAGGGGCCGTAACCATGAGACTGACGAGAAAGATCCTCATCCAGATCTCGATCTTCCTGCTGATCTCCGTGGTCGCCGGATCGGTGATGGTGTTCAACTTCATGGGTCTGCCGAACCTGTTGTTCGGTGTCGGCCACTACCGTGTGACGCTGGAACTGCCGCAGGCCGGTGGGTTGTACGCGCGGGGCAATGTCACCTACCGCGGTACCGAGGTCGGCCGGGTCGAAGAAGTCACCCTGACCGACACCGGCGTGGCGGCCAAGCTGTCGCTGGATTCGGGGGTGCCGATCCCCGCGGACCTCGACGCGCAGGTGCACAGCGTGTCTGCGGTCGGCGAGCAGTACGTCGCGCTGCTGCCGCGCAGCGGCAACGGACCGATGCTCAAAGAGGGCGACGTGATCCCGGAGGACCGCACCTTCGTGCCGCCGGACATCAACACCCTGCTGGACGCGACCAACCGTGGGCTGCAAGCGATTCCGCACGACAACCTCAAGACCGTGATCGACGAGGGCTACACCGCGGTCGGTGGGCTCGGGCCGGATCTGTCGCGGCTGGTGAAGGGGGCGACGTCCGTCGCCATCGACGCCAGGGCCAATCTGGACTCGCTGACCACGCTGATCGACCAGGCCAAACCGGTGCTCGATTCGCAGACGGACACCTCTGATTCGGTGTCGGCCTGGGCGTCGCATCTGGCCAACATCTCCGGTCAGCTGCAGAGCCAGGACCAGGCGCTGGCAGGTGTGCTGACCAAGGGCGCGCCGGCCGCCGACGAGGTGCGGGCGTTGTTCGACCGACTGCAGCCGACCCTGCCCATCGTGCTGGCCAACCTGGTCAGCCTGGGCGAGGTGGCCGTGACCTATCAGCCGAATATCGAGCAGCTGCTGGTGCTGCTGCCCCAGGGCGCGGCGGTCACGTCGGCCACCGGTACCGCCAACCGGCACCAGAAGCACATCGGTGCCTATCTGGACTTCAACCTGAACCTGAACCTGCCGCCACCATGCAACACCGGGTTCCTCCCGGCCACCCAGCGCCGGGTGCCTGCGCAGGTGGACTATCCGGACAAGCCGGTAGGCGACCTGTACTGCCGGGTGCCGCAGGACTCCCCGTTCAACGTGCGCGGTGCGCGCAACATCCCGTGTGAGACGGTGCCGGGCAAGCGGGCACCGACCGTCAAGATGTGCGAGAGCAACGACGTCTACCAACCGTTGAACGACGGCTACAACTGGAAGGGCGACCCCAACGCGACGTTGTCGGGTCAGGCCATTCCGCAGTTGCCGCCGGGTTCCCCGGGGTCGCCACCTGTGCCGGCTCCGCCGCTGGCAGGTGGCCCAGCGCCGCCGCCGCCGATCGCAGCTGCCGAATATGACCCAGCCACCGGCACGTACGTTGGACCGGACGGGCATGTGTACACACAATCCAACTTGGCGAATGGCGCCACAGAGGAGAAAACATGGCAGACGATGCTGCTGCCCCCGAAGGGGAACTGAGCGAGTCGCCCACCACTTCGCCCGACGAGACATCGGAATCGCACGCCGCCGACGCTGAAGACATCGACGCTGAAGACATCGACGCTGAACCCGCAGAAGCCGACACCGACCTGGAACCGACGCCGGGGATGTCGCATGTGCGGTTGGCCACGATCATCGGTCTGGTTGTCGTCATCGCGTTGGCAGGCACCGTCGGGTGGTTGAGTTTCCGGGCGTACGAATCGCACAAGGCGCAGGAGCAACGGGAGTTGTTCCTGCAGGTCGGCCGCCAAGGCGCGGTGAACCTGACCACCATCGACTTCGAGCACGCCGACGCCGATGTGCAACGAATCCTGGATTCGGCCACCGACACGTTCTACGACGATTTCTCCAAGCGGTCCCAGCCGTTTGTCGAAGTGGTGAAGCAGGCGCAGTCCAAGTCGGTGGGCACCGTGACGTCGGCGGGGCTGGAGTCCGACAGCGGGGATAACGCACAGGTGCTGGTCGCCGTGACCGTCAAGACCTCCAATGCCGGTGCCCCCGAACAGCAACCACGCGCCTGGCGAATGCGGATCCTGGTCAAGAAGGTCGGCGACGACGCCAAGGTCTCCAACGTGGAGTTCGTCCCGTGACCCCGCCGGCCACCGACGAGCCCGGCTCGACCGAGAAGGAAACACCCGCTGTGCCCGTCGAATCCGACGCCGCGACCGAGATCACCGACTCCGATGCCACCGAGCTGACCGCTGGCGAGACCGCCGAGGACGCGGTGACTGAGGAGTCCGAAGCCGACGCCGTGGCGAAGCCCGGGATCAACTGGGGCCGCGTGCTGGCCTACGGCATCCTGCCCGGTCTTGCGCTCATCCTGGCGCTGGCCGCCGGCTTCCTGAAATGGCAGGACTCCTCGGTCCGGGACGACCAGGCCGCGAGTGAAGAGTCGATGGCGGTCGCCAAGGCCTCGACCATCAAGCTGCTGTCGTACAAACCCGACACCGTCGAACAGGACCTGACCTCCGCACGCGACCTGCTGACCGGCGACTTCCGCGACTCCTATACGCAGTTGACGAACGACGTGGTGATCCCCGGCTCCAAGCAGAAGCAGATCTCGGCGGTGGCCACCGTCCCCGCGATCGCCTCGGTGTCGGCAGACCCGAACCGAGCGGTGATATTGGTGTTCGTCAATCAGACGGTGGTGGTCGGCAATGACGCACCCACTGCCACCGCGTCGAGCGTGCAGGTGACGCTGGAGCATGTCGGCGAGCACTGGCTGATCTCGAAGTTCGACCCCATCTAGCCGGGTGAGCACCGAACCGAGAGAGGTCGCCGTCACTGTGCCGGCCGTGACGTTGCAGGCGTTGGTGTGGGGCCCGGAAGAGGGGCCAATCGCCCTGTGCCTGCACGGTTTTCCCGACACTCCGCATGGCTTCCGCAAGATTGCGCCCTACCTGGTCGAGGCGGGGTATCGGGTGGTCGCTCCGTTCATGCGCGGATATGCGCCGTCATCATTGGCGGCTGACGGCAGTTATCACATCGGCGCGGTGATGGACGATGCGCTGCGGGTGCGCGATGAGTTCGGTGCCAGCGAGCGGGACATCCTGATCGGCCATGACTGGGGTGCGATCGCGGGTACCGGTCTGGCCGCGCTGCCCGCCGGTCACCCGTCCACCCCGTTCGCCAAGGCTGTCATCATGTCCGTGCCACCGTCGGCGTCGTTCCGCGCAGCCGCCGGCCTTCGAGAACGGGCCGGCCTGATCGCCAAGCTGCCGGGTCAGCTCCTGCGCAGCTCGTACATCATGTTCTTCCAATTGCCTTGGCTGCCAGAGCGTTCCAGTCGCCGCATGGTGCCACTACTGTGGCGGCAATGGTCACCCGGTTACCAGGGCGCGGACCTCGAGCAGGACCTGCGGCACGTCGAGGCCGCCATCGGAGCACCCGCCAACTGGCGAGCCGCCCTGGGCACCTACCGGGCGATGGGCCGCAACAGCAAGCCGCCCGCGCGATACGCCGAGCTGCACAAGCACTGGTTGATGGCTCCGCAGTTGCCGGTGCTCTACCTGCACGGCAATGACGACGGTTGCATGACAGTGGCCCTCGCGGAGGGCGTGAAGCGGATTCTGCCGCCAGGCAGCCGCACCGCCGTGGTCGACGGCGCCGGACATTTTCTGCAGCTGGAACAGCCGGAGAAGGTGGCCGGGCTGATCGTCGACTTCGTCGCGCGCTAGCGCGGATCTTCGTCCGTGCTGGCAGTGCTAGAGGCGTTCGGTGTGATCGCCTTCGTCGTCGCAGTGGGCGCGATCGTCGGGCGCACCGGTGTCCTCGGTGACAACGCCAGGACCGTACTCAACCGCGTTGCCTTCCACATCGGTGTTCCCGCACTGCTTCTGCTCAATCTCTCGAAGGCGACCATCGGTCAGATTTTCTCGCTCCCGGTAGTGCTTTCTGTGCTGATCTCGCTCACGGTCATGGCGTTGTGTTTCGCCGTGCTCACCGTGGTGCGCCACCGCGACAGGGGCGACGCCACCATCGCGTCGTGGACGGCGTCCTATGTGAACTCGGCCAATCTCGGTATCCCGTTGAGCGCCTATGTCTTCGGCAGTACCACCGAGATCTCAGCGATCATCCTGTTCCAATCCGTGGTGATGGCGCCGATCGGCATTGCGATACTGAATTCCGCTGCGACACCGCGACGGTCACCCGGACGGCAGGTGGTGACGTTGGTCAGCAACCCGATCATCGCGGCCAGCGCCATCGGAGTGATCTTCGCCGCCACCGGAGTCAAGATCACCGGGGTCGCCGCCGACCCGCTCGAACTGCTCGCCGCCCTGGCGATTCCGACCGTCCTGCTGGCGTTCGGGATGTCGTTGAGCATCGGTATCGGCCACGCGCCGCCGACCAACCGCATCGACCTGACGATAGTTGTGGTCTTCAAGACCGTCCTGATGCCGGTCCTGGCGTATGCGTTGGCGCGCTGGGGTTTCGGTGCCACCCCGGAGCAGATCCTCGTGGTGACGGTGCTTGCGGCGCTGCCGTCCGCGCAGAACATCAATACCTATGCCGCGGTGTACCGTCGCAACGAGCGGTTAGCCCGCGACGCCACGCTGATCTCGACGGCGGTCTCGGTGCCCATCATCGTGGCGGCGGTCGCGGTGTTGGGCGGATGAGGCCGTGACCACGCGCCGGATGGCGGCCGTCGACGCCCAGACGTTCTGGATGTCCAGGCACGTGCCCAACGACCAGTTCCTGCTCTACGTGTTCGCGGGGGTTCCCGACGGGTTGGCCGGCGTGCTGGCCAGGGCCCAGGCGTGCGAGGATCTGCGGCTGCGGATCGTCGACGACAGTAGGTGGCGGTATCCGAAATGGGTTGTCGGCGAGGTAGATTCGACGCAGATCAGCATGCATCGGGGCAGCGACCTGGACTGGGATGGCTGTTTGACGGCGGTGGCGGCCCTGGCCGATGCCCAACTGGACCCGCGCACCGCGGCGTGGCGGCTCCACGTGTTCGCGTCGGTGCTGGGCGCGCCCGGTGCGGTGTCGCCCGTGAGTGTCGCGGTCCTACAGATTTCGCATGCGCTGGCTGACGGCACCCGCTCCGCTGAGTTGGCGGCATGGTTGTTCGGCCGTGAATCACCTGTAGTGCCGGTGGTTTCGGGCCGCCGCGGGAGCCTGGTACTTCGATCGGTGGCGGCGGCCCGCACCCACCGGGCGATGGTGCGCGATGTCCAGGCGGGCCGGCTTTTCGGTCCGGGGGAGCCGCAACCGCCCCTGCCGACCAACGCCGCGCCGACCGGTCCGCGGCGCATCCGGACCGTGGTGCGTCAGCGTTGCGAGTTGCCGCGCGGGCGCACCGTCACCGTCTCGGTGCTGGTCGCCATCGCTTCCGCACTCGACGGATACCTTCGGGACATCGGCGCTGACCCGGCCCGGCTGCAAGCCGAGGTGTTGATCGCCAAGTCGGGGGTTCGGCTGGCGCACAACCATTTCCGCAATATCGGCGTGGCGCTGCACCCCGAACTCGCCCCGGATGCGCGCGGGGCGGCGATCGATTCCGAACTGCAGGCAGGCCGTACCCGCGTTCAGCACCCGGCGTCGGTGGCCGCGGACCGGGCCTTCGCCGCCACACCTGCGCCGCTGCTGCGCTGGGGCGTGGGGCAATTCGACCCGGCTGCGCGGTCACCGCGGGTCACCGGTGCCACGGCGGTGTCGAGTGTGCACCGCGGCGCCGCGGACCTGCACTTCGGAACGGCCCCGGTGCTGTGGACGTCGGGATATCCGGCGCTGTCGCCGATGATGGGCCTGACGCACGGGGTGCACGGTATCGGTGACATGGTCGCGGTGAGCGTGCACGGTGCCGACTCAGCGGTGGACATCGACGGTTACGTGGCCTTCCTCGATGCCGCCCTGCGCCGGACGTCTGGTTAGCGCTGGTTTGGTCGCGCCGCGACCACCGGGCCCGGGCGGTGTCCGTTCGCAACTCGTCATGAATCCCTGACGCCTGCGGGAGCGACATGTGCGGGGTTACGCCGTCGCGTCTGCCGAGTGTGGGGTTTCTCCACGTTTTGCCGCCGGGAACGTGGACAAAGTCCACAGTAGGCGGCGCTTGCACCCGCCCGCTATGCCACGTGTAGGGCCGCGATCCCGACGTCGAGGGCGTCTTCGAGATACCTCAGATCACCGGTGGCGAGCATGACCGACACCCCGCCCTGAATACCGGCCAGCAAGGCGCGCGCCGTGACGTCGGCGTCGACCTGCTCGGCGATCTCGTGCTGCCGCTTCATCTCGCGGATGCCGGTGGCAATTTCCCGGTGCCACTGCCGCATCAGCGCCGAGCTGACAGCCTGCGCACCCGGAGTGGTCTGGCCGATCTCCGACATCAACAGCGACAGCGGACAGTTCTGCCCCTGCCTGCGGTAGCGGTCGACGACGACATCGCGCCAGCGCTGCCAGGCCGCCCAGGATGTCAGCTCCCCCAGATAGGGCTGCTGATCGGAAAGCACCAACATCGCCTCCTGCTCGGCGACGGCAAGCAGTAACTGTTCCTTTCCATCGGGAAAGTAGTGAAACAGCTGGCTTTTCGAGGTGCTGGTGCGGGCCATGACGGCGTCGAGAGTAAACACGGGGACTCCGTGCGCAAGTATTTCGGCGGCCGCACCGTCGATAATCCGCTGCCGAGTGGCCAGACCCTTACTCGTCAGAGCCGGCTTTTGAGTGACTGGACTCACGAGTCCAAACGATACGCGGCGTCGAGTCGACACGCCGCCGAGAGACGAGGCGGTGAGGAGCGAGACTGTCCCACCTAGCCGAGGGCTTAACAGATGCCTTAAGTTCTGTTACATGACTGCCTACGACGTGGGACTGCTGATCCTGAGGTTGGTGCTGGGGCTGACGATGGCCGCGCACGGCTACAACAAGTTCTTCGGTAAGGGCGGACTGGCCGGTACCGCCGGCTGGTTCGACAGCATGGGGATGAAGCCGGGCATCTTCCACGCGCGTGTCGCGGCGACCACCGAGATGGCTGCGGGCCTCGGCCTGGCCGCCGGGTTGCTGACGCCGATCCCGGCGGCCGGCTTCGTCGCGCTGATGTTCGTCGCGGCCTGGACGGTGCACCGGCACAACGGCTTCTTCATCGTCAAAGAAGGCTATGAGTACAACCTGGTGCTGGCGGTGGGTGCGGTGGCGCTGGCGACGACGGGTGCGGGCCAACTCAGCCTGGATTACGCGCTGTTCCACAGCAGTTCGCTGTATGACCTGCTGCACGGCTGGTGGGGTCTGGTGATCGCGGTGGTGCTCGGTCTCGGCGGCGGTATCGGTCAGCTGGCCATCTTCTACCGGCCGCCGGCCAAGACGGCGGGTTAACCGACCATGACCACGCCGGACTATCCGCAGATGGCGGCGCAGCGGGGCCGCGTCGAACCCGCGCCGCGCCGGGTGCGTGGCTACGCAGGCGGCGAGCTGGTCTTCGACACCACCCACGCGCAGTACGTGTGGGAGGTGCCGTATTACCCGGCGTATTACGTCCCGCTGGCCGACGTGCGCGAAGATCTGCTGGTCGACGAGGATCACCCGCAGAAGGTGCAGCTTGGGCCGTCGCGGCTGTTCTCACTCACGGCGGGCGGGCAGGTGCAGAAGTCCGCGGCCCGGGTGTTCGATGCCGGCGACGGGCCCGTGGCGGGCAGCGTGCGGTTCGAGTGGGATGCGCTGCAGTGGTTCGAAGAGGATGAACCGATCGTCGGCCATCCCCGCAACCCGTATGTCCGGGTGGACGCGTTGCGTTCGCACCGGCACATCCGAGTGGAGCTCGACGGCGTCCTGCTCGCCGAGTCCCACGACCCGGTGCTGCTGTTCGAAACCGGCCTGCCGACAAGGTATTACCTCGATCGCACCGAGGTGAACTTCGGCCCGCTCGAGCCGAGCGACACCCAGACCCTGTGCCCCTACAAGGGGGTGACGTCCGGCTACTGGTCGGTGCGTGTCGGCGACGAGGTCCATCCCGATCTGGCCTGGACCTACGACTACCCGCTGCCTGATTGCGGCCCGATCGCCAGGTTGGTGGCGTTCTACAACGAGAAGGTGGACATCACCCTCGACGGCGTGGCGTTGCCGCGGCCCAAGACGCACTTCGGCTAGCGATTTCGGCGCGTCCCGTCGCGGTGAGCGCGACGGAGCGCGCCGAAGTCGCAGAAGTGGTTCCCTCAGACTAGAACACGTTCTAGTCTCTGCTCCATGGGATTCCTCAAGCCCGACCTGCCCGTGGTCGATTACGCAGCGTGGAGTCAGGGCGGCCGCTCAGAGCGGATTCGTCCACTGGCCCGGCATTGGGCCGAGGTGGGGTTCGGCACTCCGATCGCCCTGCACCTGTTCTACGTCGTGAAGATCGGGCTCTATGTTCTCGGCGGCTGGCTGTTCGCCCTGGCCACCTCCGGCATCGACGGGTTCACCGACGTGGGCTCGTGGTGGACCGAGCCGATCGTGTTCCAGAAAGTCGTGCTGTACACGATGTTGTTCGAGGTCCTTGGCCTCGGCTGCGGCTTCGGCCCGTTGAACAACCGGTTCTTCCCGCCGATGGGTTCGGTGCTCTACTGGCTGCGGCCCGGCACCATCCGGTTGCCGCCCTGGCCGGACCGGGTACCGCTGACCCGCGGTACCGCCCGGACACCCATCGACGTCGTGCTGTACGCGGCATTGCTGGTGGCCCTGCTGCTCGCCCTGTTTTCGAACGGCACCGGACCCGTTCCTGCGCTGGGCAGCACGGTCGGCGTCCTGCCGATGTGGCAGATCTGGACCATCCTGGGCATCCTCGCCGTGGCCGGACTGCGCGACAAGGTCATCTTCCTGGCCGCGCGCGGCGAGGTGTATGGGTCCTTCACGGTGGCGTTCCTGTTCGCGGGCGCCGACATGATCCTGGCCGCGAAGTTGGTGTGCTTGGTCATCTGGATCGGTGCGGCCACCTCCAAGCTGAACAAGCACTTTCCGTTCGTCATCTCGACGATGATGTCCAACAGTCCGATCGTGCGGACGCGGCGGCTCAAAAGGGCGTTCTTCGAGCACTTTCCCGACGATCTGCGGCCGGGTCGGCTGTCCCGCATCGTCGCGCACTTCAGCACCGCGGTGGAGGGGCTGGTACCGCTGGTGCTGTTCTTCTCCCATGGTGGCTGGCCCACCGCCATCGCCGCGATTGTCATGGTGTGCTTCCACTTCGGCATCCTGAGCGCGATACCGATGGGTGTGCCGTTGGAGTGGAACGTCTTCATGATCTTCTCCGTGCTGACCCTGTTCGTCGGGCACGCCGGCATCGGCCTGTCCGATCTCGGCAGCCCATGGCCGCTGGTGTTGTTCGCCGTCCTGGTGACCACGGTGACGTTGGGAAATCTGTTCCCGCGCAAAGTGTCCTTCCTGCCCGGCATGCGGTATTACGCAGGAAACTGGGACACCACGCAGTGGTGCATGAAGCCGACGGCGCTGGAGAAGATCGACCGCGGTCTGGTGTCGATCGCCAGCATGCCGCAGTCGCAGTTGGAGCGAATCTACGGCAGCGCCGAGCAGGCCGAGGTGATGCTCTACTCCGGGTATGCGTTCCGCTCGATGAACACTCACGGCCGGGCGCTGTTCACCCTCGTCGATCGGGCGATACCGGCAGGACACCAGGACGAATACGTGGTGACCGAGGGGGAGCGGTTGTGCAGCACCGCCGTCGGCTGGAATTTTGGCGACGGGCACATGCACAGCGAGCAGTTGATCGCCGCCATGCAGGAACGCTGCCACTTCGAACCCGGGGAAGTGCGGGTGGTGCTACTCGACGGGCAGCCCATCCACAAGCAGACTCAGGAGTACCGGCTGGTGGATGCGGCCACCGGTGAATTCGAGCGTGGCGTGGTCAAAGTCGCCGATATGGTGACCCGGCAGCCCTGGGACTACACGGTGCCGGTGCACGTCTACCGAAATACGGGCGTGGACGCTCCCTGACGGCCGGTCCACTGGGCCAGGGCGGCGCGCCAGCCGGCGTCACCGGTGCTGGTCGAGCCGGCCCAGGCGACGTATCCGTCGGGCCGGACCAGCAGGGCCGGTCCGGCATCGCTGCGCTCCACCTCGGTCAGCCCGGAATCCACTGGCGCCGAGTCCTTTTCCCGTACCAGCAGGAACCCCGGACCACGCAGCTCGGCGGTCAGGTGGCCGTGGGTCAGCGGCACCATTGTCGCGCGGGTGCCGACCAGCTTGGACTGATGGGCTGTGTGCGGGTATCGCAGCGTCACACCGGAGAAGCTGCCCGCGATCTGGCGCGCGATGGCCGGAATGTGGAGCAGCAGCACGCTGAACACGTTGCGCAGCAACCGCGCCGGTCGCGGCATCAGGGTCACGGCGCGCATCATCGCCCCACTCTGCAGCAGCACCCGTCGCCCGATGGGATGGCGTTCCGACTGATAGGTGTCCAGCACCGCGTCGTCCGCCCCACCCAGCGCCAGGTCGAGCTTCCAGCCCAGGTTCACCGCGTCCTGGATGCCGGTGTTCATGCCCTGGCCACCCATGGGGGAGTGCACATGGGCAGCATCACCGGCCAGGAACACCCGGCCGTGTCGATAGTTGACGACTTGTCTTTCCTCGCAATGGAATCGGGAACGCCAGCCGATCTCGGTGATGCCCAGGTCACGACCCATCGCGCGGGCGGCGACCTCGCGGATCTCGGCGTCCTGCACCGGCGCGGTGTCCGGTAGCTGACGCTGATGGTCCCACGTCATGCACCGATACCAGCCGTCACCGTAGGGGGCGAGGAAGGTGAACGCACCACGGATGCTGCCCAAGGTCAGGCCGTCATCGACGGGTGGATCGGCCAACCGCACATCGGCCAGCACCACCGAAGAGAGCACTTCGCGGCCCGGGAAATCGATACCCAGCAGGGCGCGCACGGTACTGTGCGCGCCATCCGCACCGACGAGATACCGGCAGCGCCAGTGTGTTTCGGGGCCACCGTCACGTGGCCGGGAGATCACCGAGACGCCGTAGTCGTCCTGCTCGACGCCGATCACCTCGGCGCCCCGCACGATCGTCGCGCCTTCGCGGACGGCGTACTCCTCCAGCAGCGCATCGACATTGGTCTGCGGGGTGATCAGACCGAACGGATAGGGCGACGCCAAAGTGTCCAGATGCAGGGCAGCGCCGCGCCACAGGTTGACTTGCTTGGTCTTCGCGCCGAGGGCCAGCAGCGGCTCGGCCAGCCCGCGACTGTCTAGCACCTCCAGCGTGCGGGGCATCGTGGCGAAGGCGCGACTGGCGGGATTGCGCGACGGCCACCGTTCCAGCACTGCGACGGAACGGCCCGCGCGGGCCAGATCGCCGGCCAGGGTCATGCCGGTCGGGCCGCCCCCGACCACGATGACATCGACGGTTCTCATTTCTTGGGTCCAGTCGAGTCGGCCGAGTCGAACCAGCGGTAGATATCGGCCGGGGTGGCATCCGGTGCGCAATTGAAAACGAAACGCGCCGAGGGCAATTCGGTGTGCACCAGGTTTACCAGCGATTCGAACAGCTCGGTATTACCCGCGACCAGTCGCACACCAGCGCCGATCAGCACCGCGTCGTAGCGGGTCTGGCTGATGGCGTCGCGGATAACGTCGACGGCCGTGTCGCCGAAATCGATCAGGATGTTGTCGACCTCGAACCCGGCGTGCCGCAGCGCCGAGACGTTGTCGTCGTTGGCCTTGCGCAGCAGTTCCCGGCTGGTGCCTTCGAACTGCGTGAAGCCCGGCTGGGAGAAGTCGATCAGATCCGGGTCGAGCCCGGTCTGCAACACCTTGACGGTCATGGTCCACCTCAAAATAAGTCAACGACTGTTGACCCACTCCATCATGGGTGGTCGATCATGTCAACAGTTGGTGACTTACTGGTCGGATCAGTCTGCTGCGATTGCCTCGGCAATCGGTACCTCACCGTTGTTGAACTCGATGGTCCGGCCGATGGACGAGTCGTCGGCGAGTGCGGCGGCGATCACCGCCGCGACATCCTCACGCGACACCTTGCCGTCGGCGGCATCGGGTCCCACGGCGATCCGTCCGGTCGCCGGGTCAAGGGTCAGTCCGCCCGGGCCGAGCACCGTCCACTGGAGGTCGCTGTCGCGCAGGTGCGCGTCGGCGGCGGCCTTGGCCTCGGCGTAGGCGTAGAACGAGTTGTCCTCGCTGACCCCGTGATCCTTTCCGGCACCGAAGTAGGACACGATCACAAAGCGTGGCACCTGGGCGTCCCGCGCCGCGTCGATGACGCGGATCGCGGCGTCGCGGTCGACGGAGTAGGTGCGCGCCGGGTCCCCGCCACCTGCGCCGGCGGTGAAGACGACGGCGTCGTGGCCGGCCAGAATCTGCGCCAGGGCGGCGGTGTCCAGGGCCTCGATATCGGCGACGACCGGGGTGGCACCGGTGGCGGCGACGTCGTCGGTGTGATCGGCGTTGCGGAACACCGAGGTGGTCTGATCGCCGTTGGCGGTGAGGATGCGGGCCAGGTGCAGGGCGACTTTGCCGTGGCCGCCGATGATGACTGTGCGTGACATGTAGTCGACGCTACGCGCGGAGACGACCCCAGCGGGCGCGGGATACGCGGTTGGTGTTATGAACGTCAGAGCGAAACCCAACCTTCCGGTTGGTTGGTAGTTCCGAACCCGAGGAGGAGTAATCCATGGCTGAAGCCGTAATTGTCGAGGCGGTCCGCTCACCTGTCGGTAAGCGCAACGGCGGGCTGTCGGGGGTGCACCCGGGCGAACTGTCGGCCCAGGTCCTCAACGGTCTGGTCGAGCGCGCCGGCGTCGACCCGGCGCTGGTTGACGACGTGATCTGGGGTTGTGTCATGCAGGCCGGTGAACAGGCGCTGGATATTGCCCGCACCGCCGTGCTGGCCGCGGGCTGGCCGGAGTCCGTCCCCGGGGTGACCGTGGACCGGCAGTGCGGATCCAGTCAGCAGTCGGTGCATTTCGCCGCGGCAGGCGTGGTCGCCGGACACTACGACGTCGTGGTGGCCGGTGGCGTCGAATCGATGTCGCGCACCCCGATGGGCGCGTCGCTGGCCAACGGCGGGCACCCCTACCCCGACGCGTTCCGCAGCCGCTACAACCAGACCCCGAATCAGGGTGTCGGCGCCGAGATGATCGCGTCGCAGTGGGGCTTCGACCGCACCGCACTGGACCAGTTCTCACTGGGCTCGCACGAAAAGGCCGCCGCCGCACAGGATTCGGGAGCCTTTGACGATCAGATCGTGGGCATCAAGGACGCTGAAGGCAATGTGGTGCTCAAGGACGAAGGCATCCGCCGCAGCGGCACCATCGAATCGATCGGCAAGATCAAGCCGGCCTTCAAAGAGGACGGCGTGATCCACGCGGGCAACAGCTCGCAGATCTCCGACGGTTCGGCCGCACTGCTGTTCATGTCGGCAGAGAAGGCAAAGTCGCTGGGGCTCAAGCCTCTTGCCCGGGTGCACACCGCCACACTGGCCGGTGCTGATCCGGTGATCATGCTGACCGCGCCGATCCCGGCCACCCAGAAGGTACTCAAGCGCTCCGGGCTGTCGCTGGACGAGATCGGCGTGTTCGAGGTGAACGAGGCGTTCGCTCCGGTGCCGCTGGCCTGGCTGAAGGACATCGGTGCCGACGAGAAGAAGCTGAACCCGAACGGCGGGGCCATCGCACTGGGTCACCCGCTCGGCGGTTCGGGGGCGCGCATCATGACCACGATGCTCTACCACATGCGCGACAAGGGAATTCAGTACGGACTGCAGACGATGTGTGAGGGCGGCGGTCAGGCCAACGCCACCATCCTCGAGCTGTTGTGAGCGACGACGTCACCGCCCCCGCCGTTCTGACCGAGCGGCGGGGCAACGTCTCCGTCATCACCCTCAACCGCCCGGAGGCGCGCAACGCGATCAACCAGGCGGTCAGCACGGCGCTCGGCGATGCGCTGCACGCAGCGCAGCTCGATCCCGAGGTCCGGGCCGTCATCATCACCGGGGCCGGGGACAAATCGTTCTGCGCGGGCGCCGACCTGAAGGCGATCTCGCGTCGGGAGAACATCTTTCACCCGGACCATCCGGAGTGGGGGTTCGCCGGCTACGTCCGTCATTTCATCGACAAGCCCACCATCGCCGCGGTGAACGGCACCGCGCTCGGCGGCGGCACCGAACTGGCCCTGGCGAGTGACCTCATCGTCGCCGAGGAAAGCGCCCGGTTCGGGCTCCCGGAGGTCAAGCGCGGACTGTTGGCCGCCGCGGGCGGGGTGTTCCGCATCGTCGACCACCTGCCCCGCAAGGTGGCGCTGGAATTGCTGTTCACCGGAGAGCCGATCTCTGCCGCCGACGCACTGCGGTGGGGCCTGATCAACAAGGTGGTGCCCGACGGCGCCGTGGTGGAGGGCGCCCTGGCGCTGGCCGAGCGCATCACCGGCAACGCGCCGCTGGCGGTGTCAGCCACCAAGCGGGTGGCCTACGGCGTCGACGACGGTGTCATCACCGGCGACGAGACCGGCTGGGGACGCACCATGTCCGAGATGGGTGCGCTGTTGAAATCCGAGGACGCCAAAGAAGGCCCGCGGGCTTTCGCGGAGAAGCGGCCGCCGGTCTGGACGGCGCGCTGACTCCTTAGGCAGGCGCGGTGCCCTGCGCCTGCGTCGGGGTCATTCCCGGCACAGGTGCGGGTACCTCGCTGGTCACCGTCTCCGGGGTGGTGGTCTCGGAGGTCGTCGTCGTGGTCGTGGTGGTCGAGGTGGCGGTCGTCTCGTTCGGGCCCAGCGACGTCGCCGGATCCAGCACCGTGTCGATCATGTAGATCCTGGCGTTCATCGGCTCGATGTCGCCGCAAACCACCTTCGCGACGTCGTCGACCTTGATGTCGCCACCCTTGCCGGTGACGGTGATCTGCTTGCCCTGCTGCGTGGTCAGCTTGCCGTGCACATCGTCGGCGCCGAGCAGGCCCAGCACGCTGTGGTAGTACACCAGCGAGGTCAACGCGGCCGGATCGGCCTTGAGTGCTTCGAGCTGTGCCGGATCGAGCTTGGCGAACGCATCGTTGGTGGGGGCGAACACGATGTACGGCCCGTTGTCGAGCACGCTCGCGACGTTGACCGCGGGGTTGAGTCCGCCGTTGATCGCGGCGCTGAAGGTGCTCAGGTCCGGGTTGTTGGCGATCGCGGTGGTGACCGACTCAGTCGCCACGACGGCCGCGCCCCCGGGAGGAAGTGTCTTCTTGTAGCCGTCACATCCCGGACCCTGCGGGTCGGGGATGGGGGCCACCGGCGTCGAGACCGCGCTGGTCGCTGTCGGCGCGGGGGACGGCGTCGGGTCGTCGGCGTATGCCGTCACCGCAGTCGGGATGGAAAACGCGATGGCTGCCAAAGCTGCGGCAACGCCAATCGTCTTGGTACGAGTCGTCACATCGGCTCCTCTCGCCTCATACGTCGCCGAACCATCGTTGGCCGTTACGCACGAGTGCGGTGTGTTGTCTGGGCGGCGAGACGCGACTGCGCGCACCGCACCCGATGTCTCCGGGAGGGGCTCCGGGCCGTATGTGGCCTCGGTTGACGCATCAAACCAGGTCGAATCGTAAGCACAGCGGAGCGGGGCTCCCAAAAGACGCAGGTCAG
>JBEVHL010000754.1:0-2810 GCA_040511255.1 Mycobacterium sp.
GAAACCCTCGAGGTGCATTACAAGGGCAAGACCATCTCCGAAGTGCTGTACATGTCCATCGAGGAGGCGTCGGAGTTCTTCGAACCGATCTCCAGCATCCACCGGTATCTGAAGACGCTCGTCGACGTGGGGCTGGGGTATGTCCGGCTCGGCCAGCCGGCCCCGACGCTCTCCGGCGGTGAGGCCCAGCGGGTCAAGCTGGCTGCCGAACTGCAGAAGCGGTCCACGGGTCGCACGATCTACATCCTCGACGAGCCCACCACCGGTCTGCATTTCGAGGACATCCGCAAGTTGCTCAAGGTCATCAACGGCCTGGTTGACAAGGGCAATTCGGTGATCGTCATCGAACACAACCTGGATGTCATCAAGACGTCGGACTGGATCATCGACATGGGCCCCGAAGGTGGCGCCGGCGGCGGCACGGTGGTGGCCGAGGGCACCCCGGAGGATGTTGCCGGAGTGCCGGAGAGTTACACCGGCAAGTTCCTGGCCGAGGTGCTGGAAGGTCGCGAGAACACCAGGGGCAAGGCAGCCGCCACGCCGAAACGGGCGCCGCGCAAGCGCAAGGTCAGCGCGTAGGGCCCAGCTTCGACAGCGCGGACGGAAATCGCGGGCTGACCCGAGCGCCGGCCAGCCAGTCGGTGAGCTCGGTTGCCTTGCGCAGCAATGCCTTTCGTGCGGCAGTGCCGGGGTCTTCGAGCAGCTGCAGCTGCACGCAGGCGTCGGCGTCCTGATACCAGCCGCCCACGACGCGTCCGTTCCACCACGCGGTGGGTCCGGCATTACCGTTGGCGTCGAACACCTGACTGCGGTGCTCGCCGAGATACCAGTCGCGCTCCGACCAACCCATGACGGTGACGTCCAGGCCCGGCAACAGCGCGGCCCACGGCGCCGCATCCGGTTCGGGTTCCAGGTCGTCGGGCAGGGCGTACCCCGGCGAACCGTGCAGATCCACCGCGACGGCGTCGACGGCGGCAAGCGCCGCCCGCACCGCGGTCAGCGTGCTGCCGAACCACCATTTGAGATCGGTCAGGGTGGCCGGGCCGAACGCCCGCAGCCAGGTGCGGACCAACTCGGCCTGCGCGTCCTCGGCGGACATCATGGTGACCGGCGCACCCAGCCAGCCGGCGGTGCCCACCCAGCGGGGCCGCGAGGTGGTCCACGAACCCTCGTTGGGTCCGCGGATGATGTCGCCGCGCACCGACAACACGGTCAGCGCCCGCGGTGCCAGGGAGGTGGCTCCGCCCCAAGGCTTTCCGGGTGCCGGGTCGTAGGTTCCCGCCAATTCGGGCAGCGCCGCGCGCAGCTCGCGGGTGTTGGCGTGGCCGTGCTCGTTCAGATAACCCAGCACCGTTGCGCACGCGGTGTCGAGCCAGCGGGCGCCGTCGTCGGCCACTCCGGCCTTCTCGACGTCGGCGATCAGCCGGCGACGCTCGGCGTCGGCCACCCGGGCACTGGCGCTTGGCTGGATCATCGCCAGATGTGGGGCGGCCACCAGCCACAGGGTGCGGCGCATCGCCAATTGTTTGACCAGCGTGCGGCGCTGGTAGATCTCGGCGTCCAGGTCGGCGATGGCGAAGCCCGACATCCTGGCCCACAGCGACAGATACGGCGTGGCCGGATCGGTGGCGTGCCAGCCGATGAGTGCGCCCGTGAGTTCGGGGATGGTTGCCGTGCGTCGCTCGGCGGTCAGGAAGTGCCGGCGCGCCAGCCGGGTGCGCCGCTCAGCGATGGTGAATGAGCGCACGTCTCAGGAGTTTTCGTTCGACCTCTGCTCCGGCTGCATCGACGCCCGGATCTGCGCCAGCCGCTCAGCCCCCGCCTTGTGCCGGGCCTCGTACTGCTCGGCGATGCTGCGGCCCTCCGGTGTTTCGGCGTCGAGTTCGGCGGAACCCAGCGAGGTCGCATAGCGGTTTTCGATCTTTTCGCGCACCGCGTCGAACGTCGGCACCCCGCCGGAGGTGTAGCCAGGATCAGGCGTCGGCCAGGTCGGCTCGGCGGTGGGAACCGGCGCCGGCGGCACCAGCTCAGCTTCGTGCACGTCGACCAGCTCGTCGTCGGGTCCGTCTTTGCGGCGGTGTCGGCCGGTCGTTTCGTCGGGCATGTCGCCACGGTACTCCCGGCGTAAGACACCGACGGGCGGCTTCAGTCTCCGGTTTACGGTCCCGCCGCCTGCGCGTGCAACGTCATGTTGGGTGGCACGGTGGCCGGGTTGACCGGCACCGGGACGACCGTCACCACCCCGGGGTTCTGACCCGGCAGGGCGACCACCGGATCACCAGGGGTGCCGATGGCCCCGGCCAGCCACGGCAGTGCCGCCGCGAACGCCTTCTCGGCGAACGGCCAGTCGTGCTTGCCGGGCTGGGCGACCACCGCACAGTCGAAGCCGTCGCTGCGGCCCAGCGCGCACAACGAGTTGGCGGCCACGGTCTGGTCACCCGGGTTCCCGGTCGCGTCCCGGCCGCCGAGGCCCACCGCGCCGGTGTCGGCCGCCGCCTGGTTCTTGTGCTGCTGGGTGGAGGCGTTCCCGGAGATGGCGAACCAGCCGGACACTCCGGTATAGGGCCCGTGCTTGGTGATGACGGTGGTCGGGTCGAACGCCGCCCAGGCTGCCGAGCTACCGCCGTACAGCCGGTCGATGGTCTGGGTCTTGGTGCCCGCGTTCGGCGACAGATCGCCGGCGATGTCGAGGAACGCGCTGAACATGTCGGGGTGCATGGCGGTCAGGTCGACCGCGCAGGTACCGCCCATCGACCAACCGGCGATTCCCCAGTTGGCGGCCTGGGGGCTGACGCCGAAGTTCGAGGTCA
>JBEVHL010000755.1:0-7227 GCA_040511255.1 Mycobacterium sp.
AAGATGGTGACCTGGGTGGTCTCGATGCCGTAGTCCTGCGAATCGTCCAGGATCAGTTCGACGACGGAGTAGCCCAACTCGTCCTGCACCAGGGCGTCGACCTTGTTGATCCACTCGGCGAAGACCTCGTCGCGCAGATACAGGCTCTTGCCCATCTTGCGGTGCTGCGCACCGAATCCGGCGAGCACCCACACCGGGCCGTTGGACACCGGACCGTCGGTGGACAGCACCAGCGGGCTCTGTTTGCCGTCGGCCAGCGCGCGCAGACCCTTGATGGCCTCATCGTGGTCATGGGCCAACACCACTGCGCGGGAGCGGCCGTGGTTGCGCCGCGACAGCGCCCGGCCGATCGACTCCAGCGACGACGCCCGGCCTTCTTCGCTGTCGATCCAGTCGGCCAACTCGGCGGCCGCCGTCCGCTTGCGGGAGGTCAGGAACGCTGAGATGGCGAGCGGGACAACGGGTTTGGGCTGTGCCCCTGCTTTTTCTGAAGCTTCGAGCTCTTCGCGGGCGACTTCGAGCAGCCGCAGCGCCTCGTCGGTAAGACCGGGCAGCTCGTAGGAGTCCTCCGCGACAACGTGACCGGCTTCTTCGTACTCGTCGGCGTCATCGTCGTCGTGGATGAACTCGCCGTACTCGTCCATCCGGACGCCGCCGACGAACACCCCTGCCGAATCGGCAGGCTTGGCGGATTCGGTTGGGGCCGTGGCAACTTCAGGCTCCACCAGATCGCTCGGCAATACCTCGCGCAGCACCAGGTGGGCGTTGGAACCACCGAAGCCGAACCCGGACACCCCGGCGATGGCGTGCCCGCTGTACCGCGGCCAGTCGGTGACCGTGTCGGCGACCTTCACGTGGATGGCGTCGAAGTCGATATAGGGGTTGGGGCCTGCGTAGTTGATCGACGGCGGCACCTTGTCGTTCTGCAGGGCCAACGCCACCTTGGTCAAACTGGCCGCACCGGCGGCCGATTCCAGGTGTCCCACGTTGGATTTCACCGCACCGAGCAGGGCGGGTTGATCGGCGCTGCGGCCCTTGCCGATGATCCGGCCCAGGGCCTCCGCCTCGATCGGGTCACCGAGCAGGGTGCCGGTGCCGTGCGCCTCGATGTAGTCGACGGTGCGCGGGTCGATGCCCGCGTCCTTGTACGCCTTACGCAGCACGTCTGCCTGCGCATCGGGATTGGGGGCGAGCATGCCGTTGGACCGGCCGTCGGAGTTGACGGCGCTGCCCGCGATCACGGCGATGATCTGGTCGCCGTCGCGGCGGGCATCGGCCACCCGCTTGAGCACCAGCATGCCTGCGCCTTCGGAGCGGGCGTAGCCGTCGGCGTCCGACGAGAACGACTTGATCCGGCCGTCGGGTGCCAGCACGCCGCCGACCTCGTCGAAACCGATGGTGACCAACGGGGTGATCAACGCGTTGACGCCGCCGGCCAGCACCACGTCGACGTCACCTGAGCGCAGTGCCTTGATGCCCTGGTGCACCGCGACCAGGGAGGAGGAGCAGGCGGTGTCGATGGCCATGGACGGGCCGCGGAAGTCGTAGAAGTAGGACACCCGGTTGGCGATGATCGAGCTGGTGGTGCCGGTGATGGCGTAGGGATGCGCAGTCCCGGCATCCGCCACGCTCAGGAAGCTGTAGTCGTTGTTCGACGCACCGATGAACACACCGACGTCGGCTCCACGCAGGCTGGAGGCCGGGATTCGCGCGTGTTCCAGTGCCTCCCAGGTGAGTTCGAGCGCCATCCGCTGCTGGGGATCGATATTGTCGGCTTCCATCTTCGACAGTGCGAAGAACTCGGCGTCGAAACCCTTGATGTCGGCCAGATAGCCACCGCGGGTGTGCGCCCGGGCCACCCGCTCGGCGATCCGCGGTTCGCCGAGGAACTCCTCCCAGCGGCCGTCGGGCAGATCGGTGATGGCGTCGCGGCCTTCGAGCAGCGCCTGCCAGGTCTGCTCCGGGGTGTTCATCTCGCCGGGGAAGCGGGTGCCGATGCCGACAATTGCGATGTCGTCGTGCTCGACGATGCGCGACCAGTCCTCGCCGCCGTCGTCGCCTTCGATCTCCGGCTCACCCTCGACGATGACCTGGGCCAGCGCCTCGATGGTGGGATGGCGGAACGCCACCGTGGCGCTCAGGGTCACGCCGGTCAGATCCTCGATATCCGAGGCCATCGCGACGGCGTCGCGCGAGGACAGGCCGAGCTCGACCATCGGTGCGGATTCGTTGATGTTCTCCGCGGGCTGGCCCGTGGCGGTGGCCACCCAGTTGCGCAGCCACAAGCGCATTTCCGGTACCGACAGCTCACCGCGCTCCACAGGCGCGGGAAGCGCAGCCTCCGGTGTCGGGTCGTTCTCGGGGATTGCGTCGTATTCAGACATCGAAGGCCTCACCTCGGGTCGAGCCTGACCTTCGGCTCGGCCATGCGTATCTCGTTAGTGTCAGTCCGCTTGGTCGGGGAATGCGTTGGCGACCTTGCCGCTGCGCAGGGTGCCGTCCAGGTACGCCGCGCGGCAGGCGCGACGACCGATCTTGCCGCTGGATGTCCGCGGAATCGCCCCGGCCGGGGTGAGCAGGACATCGCGCACCGTCACGCCGTGCCGTACCGCGATCGCGGCGCGGATGTCGTCGGTGATCGGCCCCTGATCGAGCTTGTGCGCGCCGGGCGCGCGCTCACCGACGATGACCAACTGCTCGGACGAGTCATCCGGATCGCGGGTCAGGCCGGAGTGGGCGTTCTCGAACACCGCATCGGGCAGCTGGTTGGCGGGTACCGAGAAGGCGGCGACGAAACCGGTGCGGATGGCCTTCGTCGACTCCTGCGCGGACCACTCCAGATCCTGGGGGTAGTGGTTGCGGCCGTCGATGATCACCAGGTCCTTCACCCGGCCGGTGATGAAGAGCTCGTCCTGGTAGAAGACGCCGTAGTCGCCGGTGCGCACCCAGGTCGCGTCGTCGCCTGCGCCCTCGGCGTGCGACGGTTCCGTCCGCGATTTGAGGATGTTGTGGAAGGTCGCCTGGGTCTCGTCCGGCTTGCCCCAGTATCCGCGGCCCATGTTCTGGCCGCTGATCCACACCTCGCCGATCTGGCCGTCGGGCAGTTCGGTGGCAGTCTCGTTGTCCACGATGACCGCCCACTCGGCGACGCCGACTCGGCCGGCGCCGGCCTGCGCAACCGCGGAGGGCGCGTCCGCTGGCACCTGGACGAAGGTGCCGCTGTTCAGCGCGGCCCGGTCGACGTCGATGATCGTCGGCTTCACGCCCATCGGGGTGGTGGAGACGAACAGCGTGGCCTCGGCCAGACCGTAGGACGGCTTGATGGCCTTTTCCTGGAAACCGAACGGACCGAAGGCGTCGTTGAACTTGCGCAACGACGCTGCGGACACCGGCTCGCTGCCGTTGAGTATGCATTTGACCCTGGACAGGTCCAGGGGCTCCTCGCCCTCCTTCGGCAGACCGCGCGCTGCCGCGTGGTCGAAGGCGAAGTTCGGGGCCACCGAGACGATGCCGCCGGTGTCGTCGGGCTTGACCGACATCTCACGCAGCCAGCGCAGAGGCCTGCGGACGAACGCGGCCGGCGTCATGAACGTGATGTAGTGGCCGATCATCGGTGACAACATGACCGTGATCAGGCCCATGTCGTGGAAGAACGGCAACCAGGACACGCCACGGTCGCCTTCTTCGGCTTCCAGCGCCTCGATGGTCTGCACCACATTGGTGGCCAGGTTCAGGTGGGTGATCTCCACGCCGGTGGGGATGCGGGTCGAGCCGGAGGTGTACTGCAGGTAGGCCACGGTGTCGCCGGAGACGTCCACCGGCTCCCAGGTGGCGCCGACCTCGTCGGGGATGGCGTCGACGGCGATGACACGGGGCCGCTCCTTGGCCGGCCGGCTGCGGAAGAACTTGCGGACGCCCTCGGCGGCTTCGGTGGTGGTCAGGATGGCCGACGGATGGCAGTCGTCGAGCACGGCGTGCAACCGGCCGACGTGCCCCGGCTCGCTGGGGTCGAACAGCGGAACGGCGATCCGGCCCGCATAGAGGGTGCCGAACATGGCCTTGAGGTATTCGAGGTTCTGCGGGCAGAGGATGGCGACCCGGTCGCCCGGCTCGGTGACCTGCTGCAGGCGGGCGCCGATGGCGCGGTTGCGGACGCTGAACTGCGCCCAATTGAGATCGCGGGCGATGCCGTCGCGCTCGATGGAGAAATCCAGGAACCGGTAGGCCAGTTTGTCGCCGCGGACCTTGGCCCAGCGCTCGACGTGGCGGACCACGCTGCCGTTGTCGGGGAAGGTGATCCGTCCGTTCTTAATGAATGGGTTGTGGAACGGCATGCCATCTCCTGTCGAAAAACCTGTGTCGGGTCAGCCGTGGCGGCGCCCTCGACTCGGCCGCGGGTGCTAACCCCAAACCTCACAAATCGTACAGAGGTCCGGAGGCCAGACGTCGGATCACGTGCCCGGATCGGGCAGCCGATATCAATCCGTATGCAGCTCTTATTTTCTTCTTAATGTTACGGGGCGGCGTGGTCTCGGCCAAATCGGGTACTTAAGTCGGCTAGCCGTGCGCTGGATGCGGTGCATTGTCGATCAGCCCGCGCGCCCAGCCGAGTGACCACACCGTGGCCGGCTGGCCGTCCAGATTCCAGAACTGCGGGGTGTTGTACAACGCGTGCACGGGCTGACCCGCACCACCGGCCAGCACCTCGAGCGTGCCCGGCAGGTTGGTGATGTTGAAGGCCTGTTCCGGTGAGGCGCAGATCAGGTCGCCGGTGCCACAGATCTCGTTGGTCCGGTCGTTCAGGGAGCCGAAGCCGCCCGGGCGCGGCCCGGTCATCGTCAGCCCCAGCGTCGACAGGGTGGGAATCTCGTGCAGCGTGATCTCGGCGCCCTGCCCGGGTGGGTTGGGTCCGAGATCCTGCCCGACGTTGTCCTGGCGCCGGCCGTCGGCGATCAACGTGACACCGAGCACCAGGTCTTCGTCCACCGGTCCCCGACCGTTGCCGATATCGCTGGCGATGTCACCGCCGATCACCGCGCCCTGCGAGAACCCGAGCAGCACATAGCTGGTCAGCGGGCAGTTGTTGTTCATATCGGTCATCGCCTTGACCGCGGCCCTGGTGCCCTCGGCGCGACTGTCGTTGTAGGACATCTGCTTATCCGCCGAGAACGGGTTATGGAACTGCGCGGTGTAGGGCACGGTGTACACCTCCACCCGGTCGCGGCCGTAGTCCGCGGTGATGGGCCTGCTCACATTGCCCAGCAGCGACAGCGGGAACTGCGTGGGGTTGAGCGGATCGTCGGTGGGCCAGGACTCCCAGGTGCCCGGAATCACCACCATCATCACGTCGGGGCAGCTGGCGGCCTGAAAATCGGGGCGGGGCTTCTTGCCGGGGGTGGTCGTCGCCGTCGGTGGCACCGCGGTCGGCGGGATGGCCGTCGGCGATGACTCCGGGCGCCGGACGATCACCACCACGATGGTCACCAGCAGCGCGACAACGACGGCGACCGCCGCGGCGGCAACCAGGCCAAGGACGCGGTGGCGACGACGTTTGGCAGACCTGGGCTTGGCGGTGCGGGGTTTCCTACTCATTGGTGGCTGTGTTCTCCAGAACAGAGTTGCTCGGTGGCGATACGGATGTATTGGGTGGTGGCGTCGCGGACCTGTGGGGCCATCGACGCCGGGGTGGCATCAGGATTCATATCGTCGACGTCGCCGCGGACCAGCGGGAGCACGTAATCCCACACTCCTTGGTCGCTCTGCCCGGCCGCGCGCGCCTGGCAGACGTAGGAACCGATCGACAGGGCCATCAGGTCGGTGGACCGGCGCACCCCTGCGCCTGCGAGTGCATCGAGGTAGACGCGCTGTTCGGGGGTCACCACGATCTTGGTGGCATCGGGTCCGGACGTGGCCGCGAGATTGGGCTCACCCGGACCCGTCTGCATGTTGTCGCCGGGTGGCGGTTTGGCCGTGGTCATCACGTCGTCGTCCGAACCGCACCCGCTCAGCAACACCGCTGCCGCCACCGCTCCGATCAACGCCAGCAGCAGAGTCGGGAGCAACGCCGTCGGGGGTGACCCCGGGACGCGCGATCGAGCCATTTGCTGCACGCCACCACGGTACCGGCTCACCTGAGAGCAATCTGGCAGTGAACACGCCTCCAGTCGTCGACGCCGGTTGGTGCGTCAGGCGATCGCGGCGGCGATATCACCGGACATGGCGCCCAGTTGGGCAGACCACGAGCCCCAGTCGTGCTGGCCACCCGTCGGGAAATCGAAGTGTCCGTTGGAGCCGCCGTTGGTCCGGTACTGCGAGTAGAACGACCGGTTGCTGCCCTGGGCCTGATCGCAGTAGCCGATCATCGCCGCCGGGTCACTGCACGTGTTGGTCTGCGGGCTGTAGATCCAGAGCCGGGTGTTGTTGTCCACCAACAACTGTGAGTGCACATACGGGTCGTGCCACTTCCACCGGCCGAACTGCGCAGGCCCCCACATCAGGTTCGTGTCGGCGCCGCCGTACTGCATCATCCCGTCGTGCAGCGCACCGTTGGTGAAGGTGTTCGACGGGTAGAGGAAGCCCGATAGCGAACCGGCGTAGCGGAACCGGTTCGGGTAGAACTCGGCCAGCGTCACTGCTCCCGTGCCGCCCTGTGCCGCACCGACGATGGCATGCCCAGTGGGCGACAGACCCTTGTTGGCCGCCAGCCAGTCCGGTAGCTCGGAGCTCAGGAAGGTCTCCCACTGCTTGCTGCCGTCCTGCTCCCAGTTGGTGTACAGGCTGAAGGCTCCGCTTGCGGGCGCGACCACGGAGACACCCTTGCCGCCGAGGGCGTTCATCGCGTTGCCCGCGGTGACCCAGTTGCTGACGTCGGGGGCCGCGTTGAACGCGTCCAGCAGGAAAACGGCGTGCGGTCCGCCGGCCTGGAAGGCCACCGGGATATCCCGTCCCATCGCCGGCGACGGCACCTGCAGGTACTCCACGGCGGCGGCGTGCGCGCTGCCGATGACAGCCGTAAACGTCGCGGAACCCCACATGGTGGCGGCCAGCACGACGGCACACACCATCCGGGACATGATCGACAGCCTCTTGCTCACCTGGCAGATCCCCTCGTTGAGCTGTTGATGGTCGGCCCCGTCCGCAGGTAGTGAATCACATCACCACCCGGCGGAACCCGGGAACCGCCCCTTGGCGGCGCCTCAGACAGCGCGACGGCGGCACTCCGTGAGG
>JBEVHL010000756.1:0-11240 GCA_040511255.1 Mycobacterium sp.
CATCCGGGTTGAGCAGGTCGCCCTCGGGACCGATGACGCCTTGCAGGCTGGTCACCACCTCTTCGCGGATGGCGTCCAGCGGCGGGTTGGTGACCTGGGCGAACAGCTGCTGGAAGTAGTCGAACAGCATCCGCGGGCGCTGGGACAGCACGGCGATGGGCGTATCGGTACCCATGGACCCGAGTGCCTCGGCGCCGGTCCTGGCCATCGGGGCCAACAGCAGGCCGAGTTCTTCGTAGTTGTAGCCGAAGGTCTGCTGGCGCAACACAACCCGATGGTGCGGCATGCGGACGTAGTCGCCCTGCGGCAGGTCGTCGAGGTGGAACTGGCCGGCGTCCAGCCATTCCTGGTACGGGTTCTCCGCGGCCAGTTCGGCCTTGACTTCCTCGTCGGAGACGATCCGGCCCTGGGCGGTGTCCACCAGGAACATCCGGCCCGGCTGCAGCCGCATCCGGCGCACCACCTTGGCGGGGTCCAGATCCAGCACACCGGACTCCGAGGCCATCACCACCAGGCCGTCGTCGGTCACCCAGATGCGTGACGGTCGCAGGCCGTTGCGGTCCAGCACGGCGCCCACCAGGGTGCCGTCGGTGAAGCAGACCGACGCGGGTCCGTCCCACGGCTCCATCAGCGAGGCGTGGTACCGGTAGAACGCCCGGCGGGCGGGATCCATCGACGCGTTACGTTCCCAGGCCTCGGGGATCATCATCAGCACCGCGTGGGCGATGTTGCGGCCGCCGAGATGCAGCAGCTCCAGGACCTCGTCGAACCGGGCCGTGTCGGAGGCGCCGGGGGTGCAGACCGGGAAGATTTTGTTCAGGTCGTTGTGGTAGCCGAAGACGTCGGTGTGGATGAGCGCCTCACGGGCCCGCATCCAGTTCTCGTTGCCGGTGACGGTGTTGATCTCGCCGTTGTGGGCGATGCGACGGAACGGATGCGCCAGCGGCCACGACGGGAACGTGTTCGTCGAGAACCGCGAGTGCACGATGCCCAGGGCGCTGGTCAGCCGGTCGTCCTGAAGGTCGAGGTAGAACGCCTTGAGCTGCGGGGTGGTCAGCATGCCCTTGTAGACGAACGTCTGACCGGAAAGGCTTGGGAAGTACACGGTTTCGCGTCCGGGTCCGTCCTGGCCCGGGCCCTTGTTGCCCAGTTCGTGCTCGGAGCGTTTACGGATCACGTAGGCGCGACGCTCCAGCTCCATGTCGGAGGTGCCCGCGATGAAGATCTGCCGCAGCGTCGGCATGGCATCGCGCGCCAGCGCGCCCAGAGACGAATCGTCGGTGGGCACGTCGCGCCAGCCGAGCACCTGCAGGCCTTCGGCCTCGACGATCTTCTCGACGGCCTCGCAGGCCAGCTTGGCGTCTTTGGCGGATTGCGGCAGGAACGCGATGCCGGTGGCGTAGCTGCCGAGTTCGGGGAGCTCGAAGTCGACGACGGCCCGCAGGAACTCGTCGGGCACCTGCAGCAGGATGCCCGCGCCGTCCCCGGTGTTGGGCTCTGCGCCCTGGGCGCCGCGGTGCTCCAGATTCAGCAGCGCGGTGATTGCCTTGTCAACGATGTCGCGGCTGCGACGGCCGTGCATGTCGACAACCATGGCCACACCGCATGCGTCGTGCTCGTACGCGGGGTTATATAGCCCGCTGGGTGCTATTCCCACCGGAACCCACCTGACCCTTCGTGAAGACTATTCAGTAAGACTGGCTTGGCCGTACGCGAGCTCATGATCTGGGCTTTTCCGGTTGTCAGCCCGGTCGCGACTCGTTGGCTGCGGGCTGCGCCATCTAGGTCTTTTATCGGTCTTTCCGTCGTGTGGCCCGTGACTTCCGTGCAGCGCTGAACGGCGGCCCTATTACCGGGTCATGACAAGTAGCAAAACGATATGTCAAACACCGCCTGACATGCCAACTTAGTGCGCCCTAACCTGGTAAGGGGGGTCATTCGGGAGGGCCCCGCGGCGATAGCCGGAGAATCAGCGAAAGTGGTTGTGCAGAAGCCTCTTTCGAGGGAAGTACCGGGTGCTTGACACATCCGGCCCACCTGGCCTATACCGCCCTGCGCACTTCCCGAATTAGCTGGACGCCGCCAGCCCGGTCAGTCGCCAGGTGGGATTCAACACATCGTCGGCATGCCCGGGTAAACCTCGACTGACATTGCGCGTGGTCAACGCCCAGTCGAGGCCTTCCGGCGACGCCCCGACGGAGTTCTGGCGCGCTCATTGTCGATCGCAGCAGATGTTTGCGGAGAGTTGCGCAAATTCTTAGGAACCAGCCAGAATGCGCTGCGACCGGCGCGGTCGGGGCCATGGCTACCCCTCGGCGATGATTTCTTCGCCAGCCATGGCCCCGACTCTGCCGGTGTCAGTCGCTGGACCCTCCCCCAAGGAGCCCGCCCGACAGCCGCACACAACTGTCGCCGGAGACCACCGCCGGGCACACGCGTAGTTCACTACCCGAGTTGACATGCGTTGCCTGCGGCGGCCTTCCGCCGTCGGCCTCCGCTCGGACGGGCGCCCGGCAGGAGCCCCGCCGTCGGTGGCCGATACTGAAGGGATGTCCGTCCGCATCACCCGGCCCTGCGCGGCCCCCACCCCAGGAGCTCAGCAGTGACCGAGCGCGACGATTTCCTGCGGGGCCGGCAGAACGCCCCGCAGCCCACGCCCCTGCACCGGGCCCCTCAGCCAGGGCCGCCGCCACCGCCGCCGGGACAGTGGCAGGGCTCGCCGCTCGGATACCCAGGTGGTCCGCCGCCGCAACGCGGACCGATGTCACCCCAGCCGCAGTGGCCAGGGCCCGGGCCGGGTGGGGCGGTGCCGACCGGTCGCAAGCCCGGGCCGGGCACCGGCTGGCGCAAGGCGCTCTACAGCGCGACCTTCGGCCTGGTCAACCTCGGCCCGTCCCCTGATGAGCGCCGCGACGCCCAGATGGAGTCGATGATCCGGTCTCCGCTGCGCGGTTATTACAAGGTGGGCGTGCTCGGCAAGGGTGGCGTCGGCAAGACCTCCGTCGCCGCCAGCGTGGGCTCCATCTTCGCCGAACTGCGCCCCGCCGACCGGGTGGTGGCCGTCGACGCCGACACCGCCTTCGGTCGCCTCGGCAGCCGCATCGACCCGATGACGCACGGCTCGTACTGGGAGCTGGCGGCCGATCAGAACCTGCAGACGTTCGCCGACCTGCAGACCCGGGTGGGGCACAACGCCGCCGGCCTCTACGTGCTGGCCGGCGAGCCCGCCACCAGCCGACGCGTGCTCGATCCGGCCGTCTATCGCGAGGCCATCCGGCGGCTGGACCGGCACTTCACCATCTCGATCGTCGACTGCGGCTCCACGATGGATGCGCCGGTGACCCAGGAGGCGTTGCGCGACGTCGATGCGCTGATCGTGGTGTCCTCCCCGTGGGCCGACGGCGCCTCGGCGGCCGCCCAGACCATGGAGTGGCTTTACAAACACGCCAGGACCGACTTGTTGCGACGAACAGTGGTGGTACTCAACGATTCTGACGGGCACTCGGACAAGAAGACCCGTTCGATCCTGGCTCAGCAGTTCACCTCACGCGGCCAAGTGGTCGTCGAAGTGCCGTTCGATCCGCACTTGCGCCCCGGCGGGGTGATCGACGTGTCACGGGAGATGGACCGCGGGACCCGCCGCCGGTTCCTGGAGATCGCCGCGGCCATCGCGCAGCATTTCGGTTCACCGCCCGATGCGGTACGGGATCGTCGTTGAGCTGGCGCTAAGAGCCCACGTGTCGATGCCCCGGGCCAGCGTCTGCCTGAAGAGCGCCCGGCCCTGCTCATAGCCGAGGCGCTCGAACACCTCGACCGCGCCGATCATGAGTTCGTCGCGCTGCCAGAGGTAGTCATCTCGCAGGCGCGTGAGGTCGCTGGGTTGGACCTCTTTATCGACGTCGATCCACTCACCGAAGATGAACTCGCGCATGAAACGCACTGGTCGGCGAAGTGGTCACGACCGGGCGGTATAGGACGCAACGGCCGGTCGGGATGGTCACGTCGATTCAAGTCAACATCATCCAAGGAGTATCTCCGGACGTTCACCAGTCACCGTCGTGAGGCGACGTTATCGCGGGTACGACTATCTAGCAACGCCCGTTGTCAATTGGCGCATCGATCCCAACACCGGATGGGTGACGTGGTCAGGCCCCGACGGGAGATGGCCGAGTTCAGCGCCATAGCGCGGCAACGCGATCGCTGGCGGGCTGACAACTCGTTCACCGGCTCGGCAAGTCTTGGGTCGCCGGCGATGTCTCCCACATTCGGCCCCAGGCACCAGATTGCGCCCGGTGACGAAGTTCGGTGACAGCGCCTGCGCCTGGGGTTCACTGCCGGAAACTCGAAGTACCTGCCGATGACGCACGCCGGCAGAGTGACTCACTGGATGGACGCCACCAATCCGGGTGCTACTGTCGGTCAAAGTTGTTGCTTAGCAGGTGAATTGGCTTGTTAGACAGTGGCCGAGCAGCTGGCCCATGGTGTGTGGCGGAAGCCTTTACTTCCACTCCCCGCCCCACCTGCTGGATTTTGGCGATGGCCGTCATGGATCGGAAATGCCTCTGCCGCAAGTTGTTTCAAAATATTGTCTACCGGCAGTGGTTCGTAGGCAAGGGTTGGGGTACGACGGCTCCATCCCGAGGTGGTGACTTGATCGACGGTAAACGAGCGAGGTCAGCCCTGGGCAGGATCCATCCCCCCGGCGCGTTGTGGCCGTCGGGGACCCGGCCGCTGCTCCCAATGGCCGAGATGACGACGTCTGCGCCCGCGACCGCCGCCTGGGTTGCCGCCAGATCCCGGACGTCGACGGTGGCAATCGCTAACCGGTCCACGTTCGACCATCTTCGCGCGTCCTCGGCGACGGTTTCGGGTCGACACATCGACCCCTATGTCCGCCTCGTAGTAGTCAGGGTCCGCATGTTGGCTGTGGCTTCACGTCACTGGTCATCGCATGGTGTGCGCGAGCTGCCCGTGCGGGTGCACGCCGAAAAGGTCCCGGTAGGAGGGTGGTTGGCGACCGCCTTCGTCGGTGATGCCATAGAGGGTCGCCAGTTCTGCACCGATCAGCGTTTTGCCGCTCACGCCCATCAGGTCGGGGTCATGGTAAAGCGCCCAGATGACGTGTCCGGTGAGCTCCGGGGTTTCGGCGGAGTCGAGGATGTGCCCGAGCTTTTGAGGGTTGGCGGCGACGATGGATCGGACGCGATCGGTCAGTAGGGATCCCATCCAGATTGATACCGAAGCAATCCCGAATTCCCGAAAGTCGTACGCCATGTCGGCGGCCATTTTGTCGATCGCAGCCTTGGGCACTCCGTAAGCGGGCCCGAACGCGTAGTGCACTCCTCCTGAGGAGGATGTGAAGATCACTAGACCGTGGCGCTGCGGGAGCATCAGGGGAGCAGCGAGCACGGTCGCGACGTAGCTGCTGCGGACTCCGACGGCCAGGGTGTCGATGACGTTGAGCGGTTCTTCCCAGAACTTGGTGCGGCCCATCATTTCGTCGCGGATGATCGCGGCGTTGTTGACGAGGATGTCGATGCGGCCGTGTTGGTCTGCGACGCGGTCGAACAACGCACGTACCTGGGCGTCGTCGCCGTGGTCGACGCGCACGGGGATGCCGTGGCCGCCGGCGGCGGTGACGCGCTGGGCGGTCTCATCGATGGTGCCCGGTGCTGCCGTGTCCCCGGACTTCTCGCTGCGGCCGGTGACGTAGACGATGGCTCCGTGGCTGCCGAGCGCGTGTGCGATTCCGGCGCCTGCCCCTCTGCTGGCGCCGGTGACCACAGCCACCGGAGTTGTGTCGTGTGGGCTCATCAGAACAACTGGTCGTATCTGTCCATGAGTCCGGCGATGTCGTCGTCGATGGTCAGTTCTAACGAGTTGAACATTCGTGCCAGCAAGTCGTATCCGCAGACGGTGAAGATCAGGTCGAGCATCTGCTGCTTGTCAAGTTCGGCCGTGAGTGCCTGCCAAGTGGTGTCGCTGATCGCGCCGGGATCGATGAGTTCGTCGGTGGCGCCGAGCATTGCGGCCTCCAGAGGGCTCCAGAACGGCGCCTGTGGGCCGTAGGCGATGCGCCCTATCTCTTCATCGGTCAATCCAGCGTCACGGGCGACGAATAGGTGCTGCGCCCATTCGTATCCGCACTTGCGCACGGCCGCGACGCGCATGATGAGCAGTTCACGATGGCGTTCGCTCAGTGTGGTGCCGAGCAGCAGGTGTCCGTTGAATGTGAAGTATGCGCGGGCCAGGTCCGGGTGGTGGGCCATGGCGCCTAGAACATGCAGCGCTTTGGGCCGGTCGGTCGTGATGAGGGTTTCGTGACGGGGGTTTGGTGGGCGTAGCGTCGCGAGTGCATCTCGCATCTCTGGCGGAAAGTCACGGGGTTTGAGGGGTTCGATGCGTGCCATATCAGCCAATCGTCCTTCCGCCGTTGACGCCGATTATTTGTCCGGTGATGTAACCGGCTTCATCGCGGACTAGGTAGGCGCACGCCGCCGCGATGTCGTCGGGACGCCCGACCCGTCGCACGGGTGTCGTCGCTTCTGCTGCTTCGACGCCCGGGCCGAGGAATCCGCGTTTCTCGGTACGCCGCAGCATTGGAGTGTCGATGAATCCGGGTGGGATGGTGTTCACGGTGATGCCGCTCGGGCCGAGTTCCTGAGCCAGCGCTTTGGTGAACCCGACGACGCCGGCCTTGGCCGCCGAGTAGTGAGTCATTCGCGGGTTACCGGTTTGCGCACTCGATGACGAGATGTTCACGATGCGTCCCCACCCGGCGTCGATCATGTGCGGTACCACCGCCTGGCAGCAGTCGAACGTCCCGGTGAGGTTGACTGCCAGGATCTTTTGCCAACTGTCTGCAGTGATGTCGAGGAATTTCCCAAACCCATCCAGACCCGCGCTGTTGACCAAAATCGTTGGCGACCCCAGTGTCAGAACAACTTCGGCTACCGCTGAATCGATGCGAGTCCGATCGGTGACATCGACAGCAAGCCCATGGGCATGCCCGCCGCTCGCGATGATCGTGTCCTCCGCCTCCTTGGCCGCAACCCCGTCGAGGTCGAAGATGGCGACCGCCGCACCTTCGGCCGAAAGTCGTTGCGCGATGGATAGTCCGATGCCAGACGCGCCGCCGGTAACGATGGCGGTAGGAGGCGTCGGCCAGGCTGGCGGTGAACTCACGCGATGGCTTCTTCCCCGACCAGGGTGGTGCGGTGCATCAGGCGGCGAGAGGTGGGCTCATATGGGATGGCGCGGTGAAGCATGCCGGTGTTGTCCCACACCACCAGGTCACCGACGGCCCACTGGTGGTGCAGAACGAACTGCGATTGGGTGGACCATTCGAGGATGTCATCGAGGAAGTTCCGGCCCTGCTCGTGGTCCATCCCGACGATGTCGCCGGCGGTGGCACCGATCAGCAGCGACTTGCGGCCGTCACGGTGCTCCCATACCAACGGATGCTCACGTGAAGGGGCGCGATCCCATCGTTCGCGCTGCTCCGGTGTGGGATCTGGAGTCAGCAATAGCTGGGACGCCGCCACGCTGTGCACGACTCGATAGTTCTCGTACTGGGCTTTCTTATCTGCGGGCAGCGCATCGAACGCTGCATAGGTGTTGGCGAACTCGGTGTCCCCGCCGTCGTCGGCGACCTCGCGGGCGGTCAACAGTGTGGCCTTTTGCGGGACCGCGTCTATCAGGCCGTCGGTGTGCCAGAAGATGGTGCTGCGCCGCAGACCGGCGAGTGCGCTCTTGGCGGGGTCCATGGTGACCGGGGAGATCTCCGGGTAGTCCGGATGTCCACCAGACGATGCGACGACCACCTCACCGAGTAGGCGGCTGAACCTCACCAAGTCGGCGTCGCTGATGTGAGCTTGTCTATACACGATGACGCCGTGCTTGGCCAGCAGGTGCTTGCATAGTTCGACGGCTTCTGTGGTAACGAAGTCTGAGCTTGTCAGTCCGTCGACCTGCACACCGATCGACTCGGACAAGGGTGTGATCGTGGCATTCATATTGTGTCCCTTCGGAATTAGACGCGACGTGTGACAGTGATGGCCTGTCGCGGACATGCGGCTGCAGCGGCCATGATTTGGGCCAGTTGGGATGGGTCGGGGTGCTCGGTGCAGGAAGCTGTCTCGTCGTTGCTCAGGTCGAAGACCGTTGGTGCTAAGTCCAAACAGAGCGCGTGCCCTTCGCACATCCGCTTCTCCACGTGGACTGTGAGGGTCGGAGGGTTTCCTGCGTTCACGCGGGCGTGAACTCCAGATAGAGATCTGACAGGCCACGGATGATGTAGGTCGGATCGTGGCGGAAGGTACGGGCGCCGGCAGGCCCGTGGTGCTCGGTCGACACCGTCAGCGTGGATGTACGGGCCAGGAAGCGTTCGATGGTGACCCGCCCCTCGGCGCGGGCCAACGGGCCGCCGGGGCATGAATGCACACCGCGCCCAAAAGCGATGTGTTCGCGCACGTTCTCCCGGTTGAGGCGGAAGGTGTCCGGCTCTGGGAAATGGCGTGGGTCCCGGTTCGATGCGCCTGGGTGCAACATGATCGTGGTGCCGGCGGCGACCTCGACGCCACCGAGCCGGGTCCTCTTCTGGGTCATTCGAAAATCGCTCATCGTCGGGCTCTCCATCCGCAGCACCTCCTCGATGAAGTCGGGCACGCGACGTAGGTCGGTCCGTAACTGGGTCTGTAGATCTTGGTCGTCGGCGAGGATGCGCAGGGCCGAGCCCATCAGCCGAGCCGAGGTGTCTTGGCCGGCGCCGAAGAGGAAGGTGGCCAACCGGACGATGGCCCCGACATCCGGCAACGATTCATCCGGATAGGTCGAGGTGGCTAACGCGGTCAGCACGTCGTCGCGCGGGTTGAGCCGACGGTCCTCGATGTAGCTGCCGAAGGTCTCGTACATGTACTCGAGCGGGTTGTCAGGCAGCGGGGAGTCGGATCCGACAGCCGCGACGTGCTGGCCGGTGAAAATCTTGCGGAAATGTTCGCGATCTTCGTCCGGGATGCCGAGCAGATCGGCAATTGCCATGGTGGTGAACGGTTTTGCGTAATCGGTCACCAATTCACAGTGACCACGATCCAAGAAGCCGTCCAAGACTTCGTCGGCCATGCCCGCCATCTCGGCCTCGTTCTCCTTGAGCCGCTTAGGTGTCAGCAACCGGCGCAGCAGGCTGCGCTCGGCCTCATGCTCAGGGCCGTCCTTGGTGACCATGAACTCGTTGAACACCCAATGTTCTCGGTTGCTCTGCACCTGATCGGTGATGTCGTCGGTGCCCGGCTCGACCGGAAAAGGCGGGAAAGGGCCACCCATCGCATTGCACGACGAGAACACCGCATCGTTGCGGTACACCTCGACCGCCTCGTCATAGCCGGTCACCGCCAACACGCCCGGCTGGCTGATCGGGTGAACCGGGCACTGCGAGCGCAGTGCGTTGAAGTACGGGTATGGGTCATCAATCAGGCTTGTGTCGGTGAAGATATCGGCCTTGTCGATCTGCTCGGTCAAGATTGGTCCTTCCGTCACCTGTGGCCAGATGGTTAGGCAGTCGCCTAATAAATGAGTCAGGCATATGCTTAGCACCGGACGGTCGCGACGGTCAAGGGCGATGAGCCCGACCTCCATCGAGGCGTCTGAGCACAGGGAGGACAAGTTCATGCCCACGGCGAGTCGCGCTGGTAAACGAGACACCGGCATGCGCGAAAAGATCATCGACGCATGCGCTGAGGTAATGCTGGCCGAGGGCTACGCGGCTGCGACGTCACGTCGCGTCGCCGATGAGGTAGGCGCGCAGCGCGCGCTGGTCTACTACTACTTCCCCACCATGGATGACCTCTACCTCGCAGTGCTGCGCCGGGGCGCTGAGGCCAGCTTGCAAACCCAACGCGACGCCCTTATGTCGGATCGACCGCTACATGCGTTGTGGGACATGACAGTTGATCCTCGCGGGGCAGGATTGCTGTTGGAATTCATGGCGCTGGGAAACCATCGCAAGGAAATACGCAGCGAACTAGCGGCCGACGCGGAAAAGTTTCGAGAAGCACAGGTTTCCGCCCTGATGTTCATTCTGAGGAATCACAGCGAGGGAATGGCGCTCCCGTCGGAAGTTGTCTCTGTCCTCATCGCTGCAATCGGACGACTCATCGTCCTCGAATCGGCCATGGGTATCACGACCGGACACGACAACACACTACAAATCGTCGGCGAGTATCTCGACAAGTACGAACTCGCGCCGCCAAGCTCCCTTGGCCCTACCCCGGACGCGTAACCGCCAACGGCGCTCAGTCTTGATTTAGGCGAATGCCTAATTTACTGTAAGCGGACGCTGCTCTGACGATCGTCGGACATTACAAACCACAGCAGACGGCCAGCCGACCCGGAAAACCCGTTTTACGGAAATGAGAGTTTGTGACAGACCCAGCCTTGGTGGCCGATGCGCGCGTCGCCGTTGTCACTGGCGGCGCCTCAGGAATCGGACCGGCCATCGGACGCCGGCTCGCCGAAGCGGGCCACCCGGTCGCATTGATCGACCACCAGAAAGACCTTGTCCGTCTTCAAGCAGATGAATTGACAGCGCAGGGCTTCACCGCGATCGCCATCGGGGTCGACGTCACCCACCGCGAGGCCGTCCGACGAGCCATCCATACCGTCCGCAGCAATCTCGGTCCCATCGCCATCATGGTCACTAGCGCGGGTGTCGATGTCGGCACGCCCGTGGCGGTCGCCGACATCACGGCCGAGCAATGGGATCGCCTCATCGCGATCAACCTCACCGGAACCTTCAACTGCATCCAAGCGGCGGTCCCCGACATGCAGGCCGCCGGGTGGGGCCGAATCGTCACCATCTCATCGTCGAGTGCTCAGTCCGGGGCACCCGAACGCGCCCACTACGTCGCCTCCAAGGGAGGCGTCATCGCACTGACGAAAGCCCTTGCCTACGAGCTGTCACCGCAAGGCATCACCGCGAATACCATTCCACCGTCGATCGTGGACACCCCCATGGCTCAAGGTGGAGTGAACCTCGGAACCGTTCCGCCCCTGGATATCCTGGCGACCATGGTGCCGGTACGTCGCTGCGGAACGCCCGAGGACATCGCCGCCACCACAGCGTTCCTGTGCACCGACGACGCGGGGTTCATCACCGGACAAGTGATCGGCGTCAACGGCGGCATGTACATCTAACGGAGGCCAGCCAAGCAATCGCACAGCCGCCGACCTGACCGACGCCGCGA
>JBEVHL010000757.1:0-3850 GCA_040511255.1 Mycobacterium sp.
CAGGCCGGTTCCGAGGTGTCGACCCTGCTCGGACGTATGCCGTCCGCCGTGGGTTACCAGCCCACCCTGGCCGACGAGATGGGCGAGCTGCAGGAGCGCATCACCTCGACCCGTGGTCGTTCCATCACCTCGATGCAGGCCGTTTACGTGCCCGCCGACGACTACACCGACCCGGCCCCGGCCACCACGTTCGCCCACCTGGATGCCACCACCGAGCTTTCCCGTGCGGTGTTCTCCAAGGGCATCTTCCCCGCGGTGGATCCGCTGGCGTCCAGCTCGACGATTCTGCACCCCAGCGTGGTCGGCGACGAGCACTACCGCGTTGCGCAGGAAGTCATCCGAATCCTGCAGCGCTACAAGGATCTTCAGGACATCATCGCCATCCTCGGTATCGACGAACTGTCCGAAGAGGACAAGCAGCTGGTGTACCGGGCCCGCCGGATCGAGCGCTTCCTGAGCCAGAACATGATGGCGGCCGAGCAGTTCACCGGTCAGCCGGGTTCGACGGTGCCGCTCAAGGAGACCGTCGAGGCGTTCGACAAGCTGGCCAAGGGCGATTTCGACCATCTGCCCGAGCAGGCGTTCTTCCTCATCGGTGGCCTGGACGATCTCGCCAAGAAGGCAGAGACCATGGGCGCCAAGCTGTGACCGTAGTGCTCCCGTCGCTTCGAAAGGTGGTGTGAGATGGCCGAATTGGACGTCGACATCGTCGCCGTCGAGCGCAAGATCTGGTCGGGTAAGGCGACGTTCGTCTTCACCCGCACCACCTCGGGTGAGATCGGCATCCTGCCGAGGCATATCCCGTTGGTGGCACAACTGGTCGACGACGCGATGGTGCGGGTCGAGCGCGAAGGCGAAGACGATCTGCGCATCGCGGTCGACGGCGGCTTCATCTCGGTGACCGACGAGGGTGTCATCATCCTGGCCGAGTCGGCCGAGTTCGAGTCCGAGATCAACGCGGACGCCGCCAAGACCGATTCAGAGTCCGACGATCCTGCAACGGCCGCCAAAGGTCGGGCCCGGCTGCGCGCGCTGGGGCAAATCGATTAACTCAGAATGAGCAGCATGAGCACGCCCATGTTTGTGATGGCCGTGCTGGTGGGTGTGCTTTTTCTTCTCGTCTTTGCGCTCAGTTACCGGCTGTGGAAGCTCCGGCAGGGCGGTACCGCGGCGATTTTGCGTGACCTGCCCGCCACCGGCGGGTCGGGCTGGCGGCACGGGGTGATCCGCTATCAGGGTGGTGAGGCCGGCTTCTACCGGCTGTCGAGTTTGCGCTGGTGGCCCGATCGCAGGTTGAGCCGTCGCGGGATTGAGATCGTCTCGCGGCGGGCACCGCGTGGCGACGAATCCGACATCATGGCCCAGGAGATCGTCGTCCTGGAGTTGCGCGATCCCGGCGCCGACCGTCGCTACGAAATGGCACTGGACCGCGGGGCGCTGACCGCGTTCCTGTCGTGGCTGGAGTCGCGGCCGTCGCCTCGGGCGCGCCGTCGCGGCGTCTAACTTCCTTCGGGTTTGGTGGCGCCCGCGCCGCCCGGCTGCCACAGCACGTCACCGTCCGGGTTGGCCACCCGCGACAGGATGAACAGCAGGTCCGACAACCGATTCAGATATTTGGCGGGCAGCACGCTGATGGAGTCCGGGTTCGCGTCGACAGCGGCCCAGGCCGACCGTTCAGCACGACGGGCGACCGTGCGCGCCACGTGCAACAGTGCCGACAATGCGGTGCCGCCAGGCAGAATGAACGAATTCAGGGGTGCCAGGCCCTCGTTGAACTCGTCGCACCAGCCTTCGAGCCGGTCGATGTAACTCTGGTTGATCCGCAGCGGCGGGTATTCCGGGTTCTCGACCACCGGGGTCGACAGATCGGCGCCGGCATCGAAGAGGTCGTTCTGGATCTGGCGCAACACCTTGGTCAGGTGTTCGTCGGGAGCGCCCAATGCCACCGCGGTACCCAGGGCTGCATTGGTCTCGTCGCAGTCGGCGTAAGCGACCAACCGCGGGTCGCTCTTGGCAACCCGGGAGAAGTCACTGAGTCCGGTGGTGCCGTCGTCGCCCGTGCGCGTGTAGATACGGGTCAGGTGTACTGCCATGGTTAAACCGTACCGGGGCGGAACTGGCGAAAGCTGACTAGAACCCCGGCGCTCACTACACTTGCCGCGTGAGCGAGCGATTCGTGGTGACCGGGGGGAACCGGTTGGCAGGCGAAGTTGCCGTCGGGGGAGCAAAGAACAGCGTGCTCAAGCTGATGGCGGCCAGTCTGCTGGCCGAGGGTGTCACGACGATCACCAACTGTCCTGACATCCTCGATGTACCGCTGATGGCCGAGGTATTGCGCGGCCTGGGCGCCAATGTGGAGCTGGACGGGGCCACCGTCCGCATCACCTCGCCTGACGAACCCAAATACGACGCGGACTTCGCAGCGGTACGGCAGTTCCGGGCCTCGGTGTGCGTGCTGGGTCCATTGGTGGGGCGGTGCAAGCGCGCGAAGGTGGCGCTCCCCGGTGGCGACGCCATCGGGTCGCGCCCGCTGGACATGCACCAGTCAGGCCTGCGTCAGCTCGGCGCGAAGTGCAATATCGAGCACGGCTGTGTGGTCGCCGAAGCAGATGTGTTGCGCGGCGCGGAGATTCAGCTCGAATTCCCGTCCGTCGGCGCCACCGAGAACATTCTGATGGCGGCTGTGCTGGCCGAGGGTGTCACGATCATCCACAACGCGGCCCGCGAACCCGACGTCGTCGACCTGTGCATGATGCTCAAGCAGATGGGTGCGGAGATCTCCGGCGCCGGCTCGTCGACGCTGACGATCACGGGTGTGCCCAAGCTCTATCCCACCGAGCACCGGGTGATCGGTGACCGAATTGTGGCCGCTACGTGGGGGATTGCCGCCGCGATGACTCTCGGCGACATCTCGGTGACCGGTGTCGACCCTGCTCACCTGCAGTTGGTGCTCCACAAGTTGCACGACGTGGGGGCCACTGTCACCCAGAGCGATGACGGTTTCCGGGTGGTGCAGTACGAACGGCCGAAGGCGGTCAACGTCGCCACCCTGCCCTTTCCCGGTTTTCCCACGGACCTACAGCCGATGGCGATCGGGCTGGCCTCGATCTCCGAGGGCACGTCGATGATCACGGAAAACGTGTTCGAGGCTCGGTTCAGGTTCGTCGAGGAGATGATCCGGCTGGGCGCCGACGCGCGGACCGACGGACACCACGCGGTGATCAGGGGTATTCCGCAGTTGTCGAGCGCTCCGGTGTGGTCTTCGGACATCCGCGCCGGTGCCGGCCTGGTTCTTGCCGGGCTGGTTGCCGACGGAGACACCGAGGTCCACGACGTTTTCCACATCGATCGGGGCTATCCGCTGTTCGTGGAGAACCTGGCTGGTTTGGGAGCGGAGATTGAGAGGGTAAGCTCTCCGTAGAAGTCCGATCGGGCTGGTGGAAGTACTCGAACCAGAGCCCAAAATCAGCCAAGATCCGCGACTTGACTAGCCTGGCTCAGATGTAATAAGCTGGATAGGTTGCCCCGAACAGGGCAAAGAAAACTTAAAGTCTGTTGTTTGAGAACTCAATAGTGTGTTTGGTGGTTTTTGTTTGTTGATGTTTGGTGCCATTCTGTTGGGGGGACTCCCCGTCTTCCTGTCTTAGCGGGATGGTTATGTTTTATGTTTTTGATGCCAGTTTGTTTGGTGTCTTTTTGTTAGATCGGATTTCTCTGATTTGATTCCACCTGTGCCTTTTGGGTGTGGGTTGTTTTTGTTTGGAGAGTTTGATTCTGGCTCAGGACGAACGCTGGCGGCGTGCTTAACACATGCAAGTCGAACGGTAAGGCCTTTCGGGGTACACGAGTG
>JBEVHL010000758.1:0-3512 GCA_040511255.1 Mycobacterium sp.
TCGGTCCAGATCTTGCGCAGGACCTGTAGGAACTCGCCGCTGCGACGGTAGCGCTCGTCGTGCTCGAGCCACGGCTCACCGAGGTGGGTGAACTCGTCCTTGAACCATCCGGAGACGACGTTGACGGCGAACCGGCCGCCCGAGAGGTGGTCCGCGGTGGCGCCCAGCTTGGCCAGGACGCCGGGCTGCCACAGCCCGGGATGGACGGCGGCGATCACCTTGAGCCGTTCGGTGGCCAACAGCAGCGCGAGCGAGAAACTCGTCGACTCGTGCTGGTATTCGGCGCCGTAACTCGCTTCGTAGCGCACCTGGGACAGCGCGTATTCGAATCCGTTGTTCTCCGCGGTCTGCGCCAGCTTCTTGTTGTACTCGTAGTTCCAGTCGGTGCGTTGCTCGATATCGCTGGTGACCAGACCGCCGCTGACGTTCGGCACCCAGTAGGCGAACTTGATGTTCTCGGCGATGCGTTCTGTCGTCATAGCCAACCAGCACAGCAGCCGAACCTGTGGTGGTCACCAGTTAAACTCGCGCTGTTTCTGTGGATCGGGCACCCCGCCCTTGCCCCCCAGACTGGAACACGTTCTAATTCTGGTCATGGACTACGGGCTTGTGCTTTTTACCAGCGACCGCGGAATCGCCCCAGCGCCGGCGGCCAAGCTCGCCGACGACCACGGGTTCACCACCTTCTACGTGCCCGAACACACGCACATCCCGGTCAAGCGCGAGGCCGCGCATCCGACCACCGGTGACGAGTCGCTGCCCGATGATCGCTACACCCGCACCCTGGACCCCTGGGTGTCGCTGGGCACCGCATGTGCGGTCACCACCAAGGTCCGACTGTCCACCGCGGTGGCACTACCCGTCGAGCACGATCCCATCACCCTGGCGAAATCCATTGCCACGCTTGACCATTTGTCCGGCGGACGGGTCAGCCTCGGCGTCGGCTTCGGCTGGAACACCGACGAACTGCAGGACCACAACGTGCCGCCCGGCCGCCGCCGCACCATGCTGCGCGAGTACATCGAAGCGATGCGGGCACTGTGGACCCAGGAGGAAGCCGAATACGACGGCGAATTCGTCAAATTCGGACCCAGCTGGGCCTACCCCAAGCCGGTGCAGGCGCACATCCCGGTGCTCGTCGGCGCCGCGGGTACCGAGAAGAACTTCAAGTGGATCGCCCGCAGCGCGGACGGCTGGATCACCACGCCCCGCGATTTCGACATCGACGCCCCGGTCAAGCTGCTCCAGGACACCTGGGCCGCGGCGGGCCGGGACGGCGCTCCGCAGATCGTCGCACTCGACTTCAAGCCGGTGCCCGAAAAGTTGGCGCACTGGGCCGAACTGGGCGTCACCGAGGTGCTGTTCGGGCTACCCGACAAGCCCGAAGCCGAGGTGGCGGCCTACGTCGAACGTCTGGCCGGAAAGCTCGCCGCGCTCGTCTAGCGACGCCAGGCATGCTGGAGGCATGCCTGAACCGGTACACGCCGATCGCCGCCGCGCCGAGTCCTTCGGAGCGGTCGCCGATGAGTACGACCGCTACCGCCCGCGCTATCCGCAGGCGTTGATCGCGCTGCTGGTGAACCGGCCCGGCCTGCGCGTTCTCGACGTGGGTGCGGGCACCGGTATCGCGTCGGTCCAGCTGGCCGCCGCTGGCGCCGACGTGCTGGCTGTCGAGCCCGACGCCAGGATGGCCGCGGTCTGCCGCGACAAAGGAATTGCCGTCGAATGCAACACTTTTGAGCAGTGGCCGACCGGCGGCCGGACGTTCGACCTGGTGGTGTTCGGCCAGTCGTTCCACTGGGTCGATCCCGAAACCGCACTCCCGAAGCTGGCCGCGCTGCTCAACCCGGGCGGTCGACTGGCCTTGCTGTGGAACCGGGTCGAGCCGCTGGAACCGAGCTGGGACGGTATCCAACAGATCTATGCCGGCTACCAGTCTGGCCCGCCAGGAGCAACGTCCCACTCGAACGCCGCGACGGCGTCGAACGCGCTCTCCCGTAGGTCAGACTTCGAAGTCGAGCGGGTGGAGGTCAGCGAAGACCTGACGTACTCCACCGAGGAGTGGTTGGGGATGGTCTTCACCCACTCCAATCACCTGATCCTGGACCCCGCCGCTCAAACCGAACTGCGTGAGCGCCTCCGCGACTTCATCGGAACGGGCGGAGTCAAGGCGACCAACGATGCGCTGGCGCTGATCTGCAGCCTCAGGCAACCGTCAGCGTCGCGCGGTTGATGCCGCCTTCGGCGGCCGCCACGGTGATCGCCGCACCGAGCGGATCACCGTCGGTCAGCACCGTCAGCAGTGCTTCATCGGTGGTCAGCGCCATGAACCGACTGCCGTCGCTGTCGAGGCGCCCGATGATCACACCGGTGAGCTCGGGCCAGTCGTAGCGCACCGAGTAGGTCTCGACGGTGGCCGGCCCGGTGGCGTCGCGCGTGACCGCAACCTTCGGCAGCGCGGCGATCTCGGCTTGCAGCGCCTTGCTGCGGTCGGGAGTCCAATCGGCGGGTTCGGTCGAGTAGATCCCCACCGAATACTTGCTCATCACACCCCCGTTGGCGCCGACAAGCCCGAAAGCTCCCGGTTTGTCGCGCATCTGCGCGACGGTCTCGGCGATGCCGTGCAGCGAGTAGCTGTTGCCCGGGCCGCCGAAGTAGGGCAAGCCGCCGGTCAGGGTCAGCCCGCGGGGATCGTCGGTCGCCAGGTCGAACTCGTCGCACACCGCGAAGACGGGGAACGGAAAGCAGCTGTAGAGATCGAACGTCGCCACCTCGGCCAGCCCGATACCCGCGACCCGAAGTGCTTCTGCCACAGCTTGTTTGGCGGAATAGCTGACGCTGACATCTGCACGGTCCAGCAGATCCTGCTCGGTCTGATCGGCGTGCCCGCGGACATAGACCCAGTTCTCTTCGGGCACACCGAGTTTGCGGGCCGCCTCGACCGACATCAGCACGGCGGCCGCACCCTGGTTGACGGTGTCGCGCGCGACCATGAACCGTGGATACGGGTCGCAGATCATCCGGTTCTCGTCGGTGACGGTCTCGATCTCCTCCACCGACCGCTCCACCGGTGATGACGAGAACGGGTTCTTGGCAGCAACTTTCGAGAACGGCGCAAAGAGTTCGGCCATCTGCCTGCGGTAGTCGTCCACACCCAGGCCCAGCCGCGACCGGCGCGCGTTGTCCAGCAGGCCGTACTGCACCGGCGCACCGGTCAGCCCGTGCTTGGCGGTGTATTCGCTCATGTACTGCTCGAAGCCGTAGCCACGGTCTTCGAGCTGCCCGCCGACCTGTTCGGAATGGTCCGGCTTCTCTTGTCCTTTTCGAGCGGGGTCGCCCCAGTACTTGAGCGTTGAGCCGTTCTCCGAGCCGAGCAGCAACGCCACCTCGATATCGCCGGCCGCGATCGCCCCGGCGAATTCGGTGACCAGCTTCTGCGGGCCGTTGCCACCGATGGGCTCGAGCACCGCCCGGGCGGGATCGGCGCCGACGCGCTGGGCCACCGAGCGCAC
>JBEVHL010000759.1:0-5015 GCA_040511255.1 Mycobacterium sp.
TACGGCGGGTGCGGGGTCTGTGTCAGGTTCCGGCCAGAGGGAGATTGTCGAACGCGGTGAACCGACTGGCTGATTCGTAGCGACTGCACGATCGAAGCCAGGGTAGAGGTAGTCCAGGCTCCCGCCGGCATACGCGAGAAGCCGGGACTCGGTGTATGCGCGGGCAATGACAGCCGGGCCAGTAAGCAGGTCGACGCCTGGTTCGGCACTCCACACGAAATGCTGCTCGGAAAGATTGGCAGGCCAGCGCTCGTTCGGTTCAACGGGGATGCCGGAAGATACGTCGCGGCTGCAGCCTCCCAAAATGATTGATGCGCAGGCAATTCCGGTAAGAATCGCTACAATCCGTCGGCTTCTCATCTTGCTGGCGAATCCTCCTGTCACTGAGTCTGCGCAGGCCAGCCTGGAGAGGCCGGAAGTGTTGGGAAGTCGGAGCGTGGGCGGTCAGCTGCGGTGAGGTATTCGCGGCGCTCCACGGAATCCGGTGCGCGGGAGGCGCAGGCGTTCAGATCCTGATCGAATTCGGGCCACTCCGGGTCGCCGGCTCCTACCAACAAATCGTCCAGGTTGCCGATCACTCGCCACCCTGCGAACACGTCGGTGGTGGCGTAGCGCGATGACCCTCGCTGTGGCGCGACTTCGCCCGGCTGTTGCTCGGCGGGTGACGTCAGGGTTATGCGGTTTATCACGATGCCTGTTGCCGCACCGGTTTTCAGGGTGTTGATCCGGTACATGCCGTTCGGTTGTTGCCACGCGGCAGCCCACGCCCAACGACAGACGACTGCCGTAACCTCGCGACCGGACTGGTCCATGCGCAGAATGTGTGACCGTTCTGTGCCGACCAGTCGGCCGTCGCCTTTGCCTGGCGTCGGCCAAAGTGCAACGGCGGAGGCTGGTTTGCTACCTGCCGGCCGATCAGGAGCAACGGCCTGGTCGAACCCGGGATAGAGGTAGTCAAGGCTCCCGCCGAACGAGACCAACAATCGCGACTCTATGTAGGCCCGAAGGGCAGCCGCTGGTTGTGCCGTCACGTCGATACCCGGGTCAGCAGTCCAGGTGAAATTAGCATCTGACATGTTCGGAGGCCAGTGTTCGCGCGGCTTCGCGATCGGGGTGTCGGCAGGCGCTGTGGTGTGGCCACAGCCAACCAAAATGACTGCTGCGCACACACTCTCGGCGAGAGGACGGAGGGCGAGTCTGCCTCTCATGGCAACCGTGATCTCGTGGTCGTCACTGAGACTGCGCTGGCCAGCCTGGAGCGGCCGGCAGTGTCGGGAAGTCGGTGCGCGGCCGATCAGCTGAGGTCAGGTATTCACGTCGTTCGATGGACGCGGGCGCTTGGGCGGTACACGCTCCCATGTCTTGGTTGAATTCGGGCCACTCGGGGCCGGCGTCGCCTTCGCCAAACGCTTGAAGGCTGCCGACGACTCGCCACTTCCCGAACACATCAGTCATGGGGTATGGCGACGGGCCCTTCTGCGGAGACCGCAGGTCCGAGCTCGGGTCAGCCGGTGCCTCTAGGTTGAGACGCTCCATGAGGAGGCCGGTCGCAGGGCCGGTGTTCGGTGTCTGAATGCGGTACATGCCATTTGGTTGCTGCCAGGCGGAGCCATAGGTCCAACGACACGCAACAGCTGTGACATCGCGCCCCGACCGCTCGATCCGCACAATATGGACGAAAGCTGTGCCTGCCATCGTCCTGTCGGCCTTCCCCGGTTCCGGCCACAGGGCGATGGTCGATGAGGGGCTGCCCACTGGTTGATTAGGGGCGACGGCGTGATCGAACCCAGGATATAGATAATCCATGCTCCCCCCGAACGTCACTAAGAGCGTTGATTCGATGTACGCGCGGCTCACGACCGCCGCGCCAGTCAGTAGGTCGATACCCGGATCTGCTGACCACGCAAAGTGGAGATCTGACATGTTCGGCGGCCAGTGCTCTTTCGGCTTGCCGGGTGTCCCTGAGGAAGCGTCACGACTACAGCCTCCCAATGCAATGAAACCTATGAGCATCACTGTTGCCGAAATCGCTGTCTTGAAGCGGATCATCGCTTTGGATCCGAGTCATTGGTGATCGCGTCGTAGAGATCCTTCATATTGCCCATCTGGGCTTCGACGTTGACCCCGCCGCGCGGCCCCATCGTGGCATTGACGACTTTGTCCATTGCTTGTCCGTAGGCGTTAGGCGACGCCCGCACGTCGTTATCCGCACACCACTGCACGTACTGCTCGTAGGACCGCACGTATGACCCCGCATGATTCGCATCAGGCGGAGCAATGAGCGACGGCTCGGCTCCCTTTAATTCGACTCCGTTCTGTGCGAGCGCGTTCAGAACTTGGTGCTCCGGATTGCTTACGTCGATGTCGGGCATATCGTGCTGGTTCCACGTTGCGGTTGGCGGACTGCCAATAAGCGCTTCTTCGAGGGCCTGACTGGCGACTGCTGTGCCAGGTAGCTTGACGTCACCCGTTCCAGCCACGAGGTCGTACACCTGCTTGAGGTTGTTGTACTCGGCAGCGTTTTTCGCGTCAGCATTTATCCCTGAAGCGTCAACAGCGCTGTGGTTTCCGGCAGCAACCAATCCTTGCAACGTCATTGAGTCCGCGAGGTGCGCATTATCGCTGGTGACGTTCACATTGCTAAGGAAATCTCTCGCGTATTGATCTTGGGACTGAGCAATTTCACGTGCAGCTTCGCCGCTGAATTGCAGCCTGGCCGCTTCATCAGTGCTGAGTACCGCGAAGATGCCCTTCGCGGTCGACATGCCGCCGTTGCTTTGCTCGTCGGTCGAGTTCACCGGATCGAATCCCGGGTGTGTTCCCTCGGAAAGGTCGGCAATGTCCGGAACATATGGCGTGAGGCCGTCTGAAAGTCCTCGTACGAGTTCGGGATTCACCTGGCCGAGCGTCTGATTGCCCATGTGCAGCAGTTCCTGTTCGTGGTCGCCGACATAGGCCCCGTAGGCGGAAGCAGTCTCAGCCGCCAACTTCGCGTCAGGGCCATTCGCAGCGTCACCCGTCCAACGGAACATGTCGCCGGCCGCTTTGCCGTCGTCGTCCCAACCGGTCGTCAGGGCACCGTGCATGAAGTTGTCCTTGTATGCCTGGTCCCGCAAGATGTCGTGCACCGCCTGATGGTCGCCACCCGCTGTCGCCAGCACGTCGTTAGCCGTCGCGACACCGCTATCTTCGATATGAACTTGGCCGTGGGCTCCGACAGGCCGCCCCTTGAAATCAGGCGAGCTCATCATTTCGGTTGCTTTGTTGAGCATCCCGCGGTCCAGGGCGGTGCCTTGCCGCAGAGCGGCATTCCCGTCCTTGACCATATTGGTGACCTTGGTCATCTCGCCGAGCTGGGACATTCCCTTGGAGTTCAACGTGTTCTGCACGCTGGTCGGCAACTGACCGAATCCGCCGGTCATCATGTTCTTCGCATTGTCAGTCGCGCCAGGCTGCAGATCTGTCTTCGGGAAGTTGATGTTGGGGTTACTCATCAGCTGCCAGGAATCGCTCATCGCGCCCTTGCTGTCGCCCATGTTCTGTTCCGCGGATGCCAACGCGTCGACAGACATGCCATTTTGTTGGGCCTGCATCTGGCTGAGCACCGAGGCTTGTTGTGGTGTCAGGGGAGCCGTGCCCGCACGCTGTTCCGGGGTGATCGAGTCCAGCACAGATTTGACCTGGGCGGCGGCGTCCTTGTTGCCGGCCAGGGCTTTCTCAACCGTTTGTTGGGCGTCCTCCGGGCTGGTGATCGAATCGGTCCCCAGCGCATCGGCCATATCGGAGATCGCGTTGCTGACCGATGAAGCGAGATGCTCATCGGTGGAATCAGCCTTCCTCAGCAGGTCGACGATGGCCTGGTGAACGATGTCCAGGTGGTGCTCGATCTCGGCTTGCTCATCCGGATCGGACGAGGGACTGTGGTGCAACATGCCGCTGCCGGAATCGATGACGATGCCCCACCGGTCGGCCATGTGCTGAATGCGACTCCACTCCGCCTTGATGGACTCCACTTCAGAAGCAGCGTCATTCACGCGTTTGGCGGCCTGGTCACACTCGTCGGCGTGCTGCAGCATCTCAGCGCTGATCGCCTGGGCCATCTGAACAGCGGAATCCCGTGAGATGCCCTCCCACTCCAGAGCCTGGATGGTCTGTTCCTGGTTGTGGGCGGTATCGCGATAGCGGTTGGCGCGCGCAGTTGCCGCGCTGGCAACGGCACGCACTGACCCTGGATCCCACCGTTCCAGATCGGCCAAACTGATCCCCACGATGAGCAAACTTACCGGAGCTATAGCTATGCGCTAGTCACCTTTTGGCGCCTGGTCGCCCACCTTGGCGCACAACAGCGTGCTCAACGGAACGCTGAAAAGCAGCAGCGCGAGCGTCGGGTCATCGGCAGCGACATCGGGCAATCGGGTCACGACGGCCGCAGCCGCGGCGATCAGGAGCAACTGCGCCGATACCGTGAGCACGACACCGGTATGTGCAGTCTTGTCTTCAGCTGCTGGCGGCATCGCCCACAACAATGCAAACAGGGCTGCGGTGACGGCGATGATCGGCGTCAACGGACCGGAGATGACGTTCGGCAACCACGACGTTCCGCTGACGATCAGCAGAGGGATCAGCGCCAGCCGGCCAGCCATCTCCGCGGGTACCGGCGTCGGCCTACCAAGAAGTCCGAAAAGTGTTGCCAGACAACTGATAACGGTCAGACAAATGGCCACTTGCGGTGCTTTCGACCAGAACGCGACGGGCCAGTCGACGCCCAGCTGCTGCCCCATGACGCCGATATACACAGGTACGAGAAACAGCAGGCTCACCCGGGCGACGGACTGGCCGACCGTCCCGCGCCACCGCGCCCGGATGGCGATCGGCACCAACACCGCCAGCGCCAGCCACGCGATGAGAAATCCCAGTTCGGCAGGCACGGGGATGATGTCGCGGATCGGACCCGTGACAGCCGCGGCGACGAGGTTCACGATCATCGCGATGGCGATCACGAGATGACCGGAGAG
>JBEVHL010000760.1:0-4870 GCA_040511255.1 Mycobacterium sp.
GCCTCGGCGAACAAGGTTGCCTGACGGGTGAGCAGTTCGATCAGCTGCTCTCGCAGGGGAACTGAGCTCGGAAGCGGCGGGGTGACCTGGGGCAGGAGTCGCTCGAAGGTGGCGGCGAGAAGGTGGGAGGAACTGGTGAAGTGGCGGTAGAGGGTGGTTCGTGCGACTTTCGAGGCCTTGGTGACCGCCTCGATCGTGACCGCCTCGACTCCGCCGGTACTGAGCAGGTGAGCGGCGGCGTCGAGCAGTCGGGTCCGTGACCGCGCCCGACGCGGATCGGCGTCCTCACCGTCGGGCAACACATGTTCGCTCAACGCCGTTTCCGTCGCCGGGATTGTCTGGTCATTACGACTCTCACCACGTTATGGTACCAACGGTAGCGTAGCGATACTGGTCATCCCTAGCCGCGGCTGAACGTGACAGTGTCACCGCTCTGACAGCCCCAAGCACGCGAAAGGCTGCGGACCGCCGATGACGACAACCGAATCGATCAGGCACGATTTCCTCACCGGGGGACTCGGCCGACGCGAGATCATCCTTGACTGCACCGCGACGATCGCCATGAGCGGTGGATATGACGCCGTGAAGATGCGCGCCATCGCCGATCGTGCGGGCATGGCAGTCGGCACCCTGTATCGCTACTTTCCGTCGAAGCCGCACGTGCTGATCGCCGTCCTCGCGCGTGAGTTCGAACGTATTGGCGCTGAACGAGATTGGACGGTCACAGCGGGATCGCCGCGCCTGCGGGTGGAGCAGTTGAACACCCGACTATGCCAGGAATGGCGCGCTCGGCCGGCCCTGACCGAGGCCGTGACCCGCGCATTCGTCGTCGCCGATGGCAGCGCGAGCGCCGAGGTGGCCCGCGCGGCGGGGGTCATCGAGCACCTGATCGGGCTGGCGATCGCCGGTGAGGAGCCGAGCCCGACACAACACCGAGTTGCCGCCCTGGTCGGCGATATCTGGCTGGCCAGCCTGATCGCGTGGGTCCGGCACGGCGCCTCCACCGAAGACGTCGCGATCGGACTGGAGCGCAGCATCGCGTTGATCGTCCACGACGAGAGGTAGCCGGGCCAACCCGATCCACACGAAACAACACTATTAGTAGCGCACCGATACTGATGGTATCGTTACGAATCAGATCGAGGTAGAGAGGTCTCATGATCACCCAGTGGATCGAAGCCTGCGAGGTCCAGCGCGTCAGCTTGGTTGGCGGCCTGGTACTCACCATGGCCGACTACAACGAGCTGGTCGTTACCCGACCACTGCGCTTGTCGCTTCCTGCGGTGGGGGCACACCCGGCCGAAGACGTGATGGTCGACCCGAATGACGTACCGAATCATCAGCGCCCGTTGTTGAATTTCGCCGGTAGCGTCTGCACGCTCGCCACCTGCGAGGACGACGGCACGCTGCGTGTCGAGTTCTCCAACGGCTACGGCTTCACCGTGGCCGCCGACGAGTGCTTCGCGGCGTGGGAGTTGTACGGCAAGCGCCACGGTTACATGGCTTGTCTACCCGGTGGCCGGGTCCGCGTCGTCCGCCACGACATGCCCGCGGACGACCTGGTGTCCGAGCGCCCTGCGGTGCGCCCTTGAGCGTCGACGGCCACGAAGCGGACCCGCCCGACGCCGCCGCCACCCGGGTGCGTGAACGCACCATTTCGGCTGCCAAGACCTCCGGGGAGTACAGCGAGCGCCTCGGCGCGTTGGCCCGATTCACCGTGCGACACAAGGCGTTGGTGATCGGCGCCTGGGTCGGACTGGCGGTGGTCCTGGCCCTGCTGTTCCCGCAACTGGAAACGGTGGTGCAGAAACAATCCGTCCAGCTGATCCCCCGCGACGTGGCGTCCTTTCAGACCCTCGACCGAATGAGCGAGGCCTTCGGCGAGCAGGGCTCCAAGACCATGCTCTTCGTCGCGATGGAGGACCCGGCAGGCCTGACCCCCTCGGCGCGCACGCAGTACACGGATCTGGTGTCGCGGCTGCGCGCCGACACCACGCACGTTCTGCTGGTTCAAGACCTGCTGGCCGACCCGGTGACCGCCACCCAGGCACTCAGCCAGGACGGCAAGGCCTGGTATCTGCCGGTGGGGGTGGCCGGCACGCTCGGTGACCCCGCCGCCGCCGAATCGGTCACCGCGGTCCGCGCGATCGCCGCCGACGCGTTCGCCGGATCGTCGACGACGGTGCGGGTGACCGGGCCGCCGTCGACGTTCAGCGATCAGATCGCCGAAGCCGAACACGATCTGCTGTTCATCTCCATCGCCACCGCCGGGTTGATCGCGCTGATCCTGCTCATCGTCTACCGGTCGGTGTTCACCGCGCTGTTGCCTCTGCTGGTGATCGGTATCAGTCTGGCGGTGGGGCGCGGAGTGCTGTCCGTACTCGGCGAGTTGGGTATGCCGGTCTCGCAGTTCACCGTGGCCTTCATGACGGCGATCCTGCTGGGCGCCGGCACCGATTACACCGTCTTCCTGATCAGCCGCTACCACGAACAGCGCAGGGCGCAGGTCGCCCCCGATCAGGCGGTGGAGCACGCCACCGCCAGCATCGGCCGCGTCATCCTGGCCTCGGCCGCCACGGTCGCGTTGGCGTTCGCCGCGATGGTGTTCGCCAACTTGAGCGTGTTCGCCGGGATGGGACCGGCCTGCGCGGTCGCCGTCCTGGTCGGGTTCGTGGCGACCGTGACGTTGTTGCCGCCGGTGCTGTCGCTGGCCGCGAAACGCGGTATCGGCGAACCCAAGTCCGACCGCACCCGGCGGTACTGGAACTCCGTGGCCGTGGCGGTGGTGCGCAAGCCGGTGCCGCTGCTGCTGGTCAGCCTGGCCATCCTGCTGGCACTCTCAGCGGTCGCCACGACGATGACGTTGAGTTACGACGACCGCAAGGGACAACCCGCCACCACCGCCAGCAACGAGGGTTATCAGCTGTTGGACCGGCACTTCCGCACCGACGTCGTCATCTCCGAATTCCTCGTCGTGGAGTCTCCCACCGACATGCGCACCGGCAAGGGACTGGCCGACCTCGACGAGATGGCCTCGCGCATCGCGCAGGTCCCCGGGGTGACGAAGGTGTCCGGGGTCACCCGACCCGCGGGAGCCCGCCTGGAGCAGGCCCAACTGGGGTGGCAGAACGGACAAATCGGCGACAAGATGGCCGGCGCGGTGGACGACGGCAACGCCCGCAAGGATGACCTGGCCAAGCTCACCGGCGGCGCGGACCAACTCGCCGGTGGCCTCGCCCAACTCGACACCACCCTGCGGACCGCGCTGACCCCGCTGACCGGAATCCTCGATCAGGCCCAGAGCGCAGGGCGGAAGGTGGACCAGTTTCGGCCCCTGTTGAGCCAACTCTCGGCGACCGCACCCGCGGTCGACCAGGCGCTGCGTTCGGGACCGGGGTTGCGCCCGCTCGCCGAGCAGGCCGATGGTGCCATCGCCACCATCGACCCGCTGGTGGGCGCGCTGAACACCTCGCCGTGGTGCGCGACCACACCGCAGTGCGCCCAGATCCGCGACCAGGTCCAGGTCCTCACGACGCTGCGCAACGCCGGGTTCTTCACCCAGGTCGCCGGGCTCGGGGACACCGTCGGCCAGAACGCATCCGTGGCCGACACCCTGGCCGGCGTCCAGACCGCAGTCACCTCGCTGGACAAGGCGTTCGGCGCGCTCGGTGACCCCGCCAACCTGGCCGGTAACGTCCGCCGACTCCAAGACGGCATCGGCCAACTCGCCTCGGGCGCCCAAGCCCTGGCCACCGGCGTGCACACCCTGGCCGACAGCAACATCGACATGCTTAGCGGGATGAGCCAGATCGCCACCCAGCTGCAGAACTCGGCGCGCGCCAGCACCGGCTCCGACACCTCCAGCGGCTTTTTTCTGCCGCCCAACGCCTTCGAGAACCGCCAGTTCGCCGACGTCGCCAAACAGTTCCTCTCCCGCGACGGCAAGACCGCCCGATTCCTCGTGGAATCCAGCAACGACCCCTACAGCGCCGAGGCCATGGACTTGTCCCACCAGATGGTCGCCGTCGCCGAGGCAGCCAGACCCAACACCTCCCTGGCGCAAGCCCGCATCTCGGTTGCCGGGTTCCCGGCGGTCAACTCCGACATTCAGCGCCTCCTGACCGCCGACTTCATCCAGCTGGCCGCCTCCACCCTGCTCATCGTGGGCCTGATCCTGGTGCTGCTGCTGCGCGCACTGCTCGCCCCGCTCTACCTGCTGGGCACCGTGGTGCTCAACTACACTGCCTCGCTGGGCATTGGAGTCTTGGTCTTCCAGTGGGGACTCGGTGGTGAAATCGCTTGGCCCGTACCGCTATTGGCGTTCATCATCCTGGTCGCGGTGGGCGCCGACTACAACATGCTCCTGGTGTCGCGGCTCAAGGAGGAATCCACCCGCAACATCCGCGTCGGGGTCCTACGCACCGTGGCCAGCACCGGGTCGGTGATCACCTCGGCCGGCATCATCTTCGCGGTCAGCATGTTGGGCCTGATGGTCGGCTCCATCGCCATCATGATCCAGGCCGGATTCATCATCGGCTGCGGTCTGCTGCTGGACACCTTCGTCGTGCGCACCCTCACCGTCCCCGCCATTGCCGTCCTGCTCCGCGAGGCCAGCTGGTGGCCCCACCGCCCCACCGCCCCATGAAAACGGACCTCATGAACGACCGCGTTGCCTGCGCCTACTCGTCCCGACCTACCGCAGCAGGCGATGTCCGTGTGGGGTCGACGCGGACGTCTCTGCGGCGGAACCGGCGTCCACGAGCCGTCCATGTAGCCCTGCTGGCCATCGCTGTGGGCATCGGGGTCGCGACCGCGCCCACTGCGGTCGCCGATGAGGCCGGCTACCTCCAGCGACTTCAGAGCAGGCTGG
>JBEVHL010000761.1:0-9986 GCA_040511255.1 Mycobacterium sp.
TGCGGCGCTGCTGATCACCACCGAGACCGCCATCGTGGAAGAGATCGTCGGGCAGCCAGGAGCGATCATGGCGCCGGGGTTCGGCGATCTCGCGGAAGGCATGATCAGGCCGTCCAACATCTACTGACCCGTCTTCGCGTACCTTCCGTCGCGGCGGTTACTGTAAGCAGTTCAGTAACGTGTGACGGAAGGTATGCAGATGGGGCAGTCCCCGGTGATGGCGTATTTCGAACGCGGCGAGGACGGTTCCTTCGTGCCGAACGAGATCGCCCAGGGCGGCTGGGGACCCACCCTGGGCGGCCACGTCGTCGGCGGCCTGCTGGCCAGGGAAATCGGGCTGGCCACACCGGATACCGAACTGCAGCCGGCCCGGCTCACCGTCGACATGCTGCGACGGGTGTCGATGGACCCGGTCCGGGTGACCGCCACGGTGGTGCGCTCCGGACGCCGGATGCAGGCGGTGGACGCGACACTGCACCAGGGCGGTGAGGAAGTGGCCAGGGCGTCGGCTCTGTATCTGCGCCGAGGCACCCAGCCCGAGAAAGACGTGTGGACCACGCCGGTGGAGATGCCGCCGGTGCCCGAGGATCCCGAGCAGTGGCCGGAATCGATACCGATGTACGTGCGACCGTACGGTCGTGAAAGCGGTTCGGATGGGCCGGGTTTCGCGTGGCAGCACGACGGCAGGCGCTACGCCTGGGTGCAGGATTTCCGCGAACTGGTCCGCGGCGAGGAGCTCACCCCGTTCGTCCGCGCGGCGATGGCCGTCGACGTCACCGCCAGCCTGTGTAATTTCGGCATCTCGGGCCTGGCCTTCATCAACGCCGATTACACGATGATGCTGAGCCGGCTACCCGAAGGCCCGTTCATCGGCATGGCCTCGCTGACGCACTACAGCGACGACGGAATCGCCACCGCCACTGCGAGCCTGTTCGACCGGCGCGGACCGATCGGCAACGGGTTGTCCACCGCGATCGCCAATCCCAACTTCAAACCTGCGGAGATGCCGACCAGGTCTAAGGAGCGGTGAACGGACGATAGCTGCCGTTCAGCACATCAAGGTGCCCGACGGTGCGGCCGGTCACCACGTTGGGGTCGGCCAGCGCCAACCGCACGACGGCCTCGGCGAAATCGACTTCGGACCCGACATCGTCGAAATCGGTTCGGTAATAGGACAATCCGGGCGTCATCATCGGCAGCGACGGGGACAGCGCCGTCACGCTGATATTGCGGCGCTGCAGCTCGTAGGCCGCCGAGGCGGTCAGGTGTTCCAGCGCCGCCTTCGACCCGCCGTAGCCAGGCAGCACCCCGCCGGTGAAGTCGTCGAACGGCCCGTCACCGGGGACCCGCGACGCCACCGACGAGATGTTGACGATCGCCCCGCCACCGGCGGCGATCATGTCCGGTACCACGTGTTGCATCAGTTCGTACGCAGCGAAGACGGCGATCTCGAAGTGCCTGCGGTACGCGGTCAACGGCGTGGTGACGAAGCCGGGCCAATCCACGTGCACCGCTTGTTGTTTCACCGGAGCCGGTGTCGCTTTCGGCGGGGCACCCGGCCGGCCTGGCGCGGTGAAGGCGGCGTTGTTGACCAGGATGCTGACCGGCCCCAACGCGGCCCTGGTTTCCTCGACCAGACGCGGGAGGTCCTCTCGGTCAAGCAGATCCGCCCGGATCGCGACGGCGGTGCCGCCGGCTGCCTCGATGGCGGCCACCGTCTCGCCGATGGTGCCCGGCAGCCGGTCGTCCCACACCTGCTCGGTGCGGGCCACCACCGCCACCGCGGCGCCGTCCGCGGCCAGTGCCAGCGCGATCGCGCGGCCCAGTCCCCTGCTGGCGCCGGTGACGATCGCGGTCCGTCCGGCCAATCTAGTCGTCACTTGTCAACCTCTGCTCGTCTTGACCCCGTGCACGACGATAGCGGTGGTGCCGTCCACCCAGTCGTCGTCGAGTTCGGTGTCGGGATCCAGCAGCAACCGCAGCATGGTGGCGCCACCGATCAACTCGACCAGGCGAGCGGGATCGACGTCGGCGTGTACCTCGCCGCGGTCGACGGCCTCGGCGATCCGCACCCGGACCGCACCGAACAGTTCGGTGAACCGGCCCATCACCCTGGCGTTGAGCGCGGTGTCGGCGACCATGTCGGCGACCAGTCCCGGCAACGCCGCGCGGACCACCGGGCTGGTGAACACGTCGCGGGCGGCCGCGATCATCGCCCGTACATCCGCGGCGATATCGCCCGGCGGGATGCGTAGCGCGGTGGGCGCGATCGGAAACGCCGCTTCGTGCACCAGTTCGGGCTTGCCGGACCACCGTCGGTACAGGGCCGTCTTGGTGGTGCCCGCCCGCTCGGCGATGGCGGCCATCGTCAGATTCGAATAGCCAATTTCGACAAGCAGTTCCGCGGTCGAGGCGAGTATGGCAGCGTCGATGCGTGGGTCGCGAGGACGTCCTGCGCCCGGTGTCTTGTCAACCGTCGACGGGTCTGCTTTCATAACGCTACTCACCGTATCGTAATTACTCCGCGAAGGAAGTACCTGTGGCCAATGAACCGGCTGTCGAAGATGTCGGCCGACTGCAACGCTCGAGCCGCGACGTCACCACGTTGCCCGCGGTGCTCGCGCAGTGGCTGTCGACGGTCATGCCCGACGGGACCACCCCCGAGATCACCGTCGAAAGCGGCGTCGACTCCAACGGCATGTCGTCGGAGACCATCATCCTCACCGGCCGGTGGACGGAGAATGATGAAGCCAAGGAGCAGAAGTGGGTGGCGCGCGTCGCCCCCACCGAAGCCGACATCCCGGTGTTCCCGTACTACCACCTGCATCACCAGTTCGAGGTGATGCGGCTGGCGGGTGAACTGACCGACATCCCGGTCCCCACCGTGCGGTGGCTGGAGAACACCGGCGAGGTGCTGGGCACCCCGTTCTTCCTGATGGATCACGTCGACGGCATCGTGCCGCCGGATGTCATGCCGTACACCTTCGGCGACAACTGGTTCTTCGATGCCCCGCCGGAAAAACAGCGCGAGTTGCAGGACGCCACCATCGAGGTGCTGGCCAAATTGCATTCGATTCCCAACGCGGAAGAGACTTTTGGTTTCCTCGCCGACGGCACCGACGAGAGTGCACTGCGACAGCACTTCAACTGGCTCAAAGGCTGGTACGAATTCGCCGTGCCCGGCATCGGCCGCTCCCCTCTGCTGGAACGCAGCTTCGACTGGCTGGAAGCCAACTGGCCGGCGACGGCCGATGACGAGACGGTGCTGCTATGGGGTGACGCCAGGGTGGGCAACGTGCTGTATCAGGATTTCCGGCCGGTCGCGGTGCTGGACTGGGAGATGACCACACTTGGGCCGCGCGAACTCGACGTGGCGTGGATGATCTTCGCGCACATGGTGTTTCAGGAACTGTGCGGGCTGGCGGGCATGCCGGGGCTGCCCGGTGTGCTGCGCGAAGAAGATGTGCGCGCCACGTACGCCAACCTGTCCGGGGTGCAACTCGGCGACCTGTCCTGGTTCTACGTGTACTCCGGGGTGATCTGGGCGTGCGTGTTCATGCGGACCGGCGCGCGACGTGTGCACTTCGGGGAGATGGAACTGCCCGACGATGTCGAATCGCTCTTCTACCACGGTTCACTGCTGAAAAGACTGATCGGAGAGACGAACTGATGCTCGGACCCCTCGACGAATATCCGGTCCACCAGGTCCCCCAGCCCATCGCGTGGCCCGGGTCCTCAGACCGCAATTTCTACGACCGGTCGTATTTCAACGCCCACGACCGCACCGGAGACATCTTTGCGATCACCGGCATCGGCTACTACCCGAACCTCGGGGTGAAGGACGCGTATCTCCTGGTACGCCGGGGTGATACCCAGACCGCGGTGCATTTCTCCGACGCCATCGACCAGGACCGGCTCAACCAGCACGTCGGTGGCTACCGTCTTGAGGTCGTCGAACCGCTGCACAAGATCAGGATCATCGTGGAAGAGACCGAAGGTATCGCCGCGGACCTGACCTGGGACGGCCTGTTCGGCGTCGTGCAGGAGCAGCCGCACATCATGCGGGCCGGCAACCGGGTCACCCTGGATGCCCAGCGATTCGCCCAGCTCGGCACGTGGAGCGGCGCACTGTCGATCGACGGTGAGGACATCGCCGTCGACCCGGCGACCTGGATCGGCACCAGAGACCGGTCCTGGGGCATCCGGCCGATCGGCGAAGCCGAGCCCGCAGGCCGCCCGGCCGATCCGCCGTTCGAGGGCATGTGGTGGCTCTACATCCCGATGGCGTTCGACGACTTTGCCGTCGTGATGATCATCCAGGAGGCCCCCGACGGTTTCCGGTCGCTCAACGACTGCACCCGGATCTGGAAGGACGGCCGAGTCGAGCAGCTGGGCTGGCCGCGGGTGAAGATCCACTACCGCTCCGGCACCCGCATCCCCACCGGCGCCACCGTCGAGGCCACCGCACGCGACGGCAGCCCGGTCCGGTTCGACGTCGAGTCCAAACTGCCCGTACCCATCCACGTCGGCGGTGGCTACGGCGGCGACTCGGACTGGATCCACGGCGTGTGGAAGGGCGAGAACTTCACCGAGCGGCTCACCTACGACATGACCGATCCCGGCATCATCGCCAGGGCAGGCTTCGGCGTCATCGACCACGTCGGGCGCGCTGTCTGCACCGAGGGCGACGGTGTCGGCAAGGAAGGCTGGGGCCTGTTCGAGCACGGCGCGTTGGGGCGGCATGACCCGTCCGGGTTCGCCGACTGGCTGACCGTGGCGCCTTGAAAGTCCTTACCGCCCTTGGTGGGCCGGTCGGCGCTGCCGAGCATGCCCGGGAGTTGCGCGACGCGGGGGCCGGCGGGGTGTTCACGTTCGAGGGCCCGAATGACGTGTTCGCTCCGCTGACGCTCGCTTCGGGGGTGACGGGCCTGGACTTCATGACCAACGTGGCAATCTCGTTTCCCCGCAACCCGATTCATCTGGCCCACCAGGCCAATGATCACCAGCTGCTGACCGGCGGACGGTTCAAGCTGGGGCTCGGGACGCAGATCAGGCCGCAGATCGAAAAGCGGTTCGGTGCCGATTTCGACAAACCGGTGGCGCGGATGGTGGAGTTGATCGCCGCGCTGCGGGCCATCTTCGAAACGTGGAACTCCGGGGAGCGGCTGAACTTTCGCGGCGAGTTCTACCGGCACACCTTGATGACGCCGATGTTCAGCCCAGGCCCCAATCCCTTTGGGCCGCCGCCGATCTACGTCGGGGCGCTCGGCCCACGGCTGACGAAGGCCACCGCCGAATCTGCCGACGGGCTGTTGGTGATGCCGTTCAGCACCAAGCGGTTCCTGCACCAACACACCATGCCCGCAGTACACGCGGGGCTAGCGGCCAGCGGGCGGGCGGCAACCGATTTCGACGTCATCCCCGAGGTCATCGTCTGCACCGGCACCACCGACGAGGAGCTGGAGAAGGCCAGGGCCGGCACCCGCATGCTGCTGTCGTTCTACGGCTCCACACCTGCGTACAAGCCGGTGCTGGACGCCCACGGCTGGGGGGAGCTGCAGCCCGAGCTGAACGCCCTATCCAAGCAGGGTCAGTGGGCGACCATGGCCGAGCTGATCACCGACGACGTGATGACGACGATCGCGGCGTGCGGCACCCCTGCAGAGGTGGCCCGACATATCGCCGACCGGGTCGACGGCGTCGCGGACACGGTCTGCTTTTACCAGGCCGCGCCCATCTCACTGGAGGCGTTGTCCGCGGTGGTCGCCGAACTGGTCTAGAGGTTCGGCAGAATGGACCGGTGACTGACGTCGACGTGGTGGTGGTGGGTGCCGGCTTCGCCGGGTTGACCGCAGCGCGGGAGCTGACCCGACGCGGGTACCGCACGCTGGTGCTCGAAGGGCGCGACCGGGTGGGCGGCCGGTCCTATACGGGTGCCGTCGCCGGGCTGCCGGTCGACTTCGGCGGCACCTTCGTCGGCCCCACCCAGGACGCGGTGCTCACGCTGGCCGCCGAGCTGGGTTGCGCCACCACCCCGACCTTCCACGACGGCAGGAACCTGATCAACTGGCGCGGCCGGGTACGCGGGTACTCAGGAACCATTCCCTCGCTGTCACTGGGTGCGCTGCTGAACATCGCTCGAATCCGTTGGCAGTTCGGCCGATTGGCGCACAACGTGCCGCTGGGTGAGCCGTGGACAGCGCGACGGGCGCGCGAACTGGACGCCCAGTCGCTGGGCCAATGGCTACGGTCGGTGCGGGCATCGCCGAGCACGCTGGACCTGATGGCGATCATGGCCCGGGTCACCTGGGGCTGCGAACCCGACGACGTATCCATGCTGCACGCCGCCCGCTATGTCCGGGCGGCAGGTGGTCTTGACCGCATGCTCGACGTCGTAAACGGCGCCCAGCAGGACCATTTCGGTGCGGGCACCCAGCAGATCGCGATCAGGATGGCCGACGAACTCGGCGACCGCGTCGTCCTGGGCGCCACCGTCGAACGCATCGAGCACCGAAACGGCGGCGTCACCGTCACCTCAACCCGAGGCGCTGTTCAGGCGACCCGAGTCATCGTCGCGATCCCACCTGAGCACCGCGGCGCCATCTCCTTCACTCCCGACCTGCCGCAGGAACACCGGGAGCTGATCCGGCGCTGGCCGCAAGGCAAGCTGAGCAAGGCCTACGCCGCGTACGGCACACCGTTCTGGCGCACCAATGGCCAATCGGGCGAAGCACTTTCGGATACCGGTCCGGTGTTCATCACCTTCGACGTCAGTCCGAACAGCCCCGATGGTCGGCCGGGCCCAGGGGTACTGCTGGGTTTCGTCGACGCCCGCGACTTCGACACGCTGCCCGACGAGCAGCGCCGCGAGCGCGCGCTGGCAGGGTTTGCCACCCTGTTCGGCGATGCCGCCCTGACTCCGGTCGACTATGTCGATCACCGTTGGGGCACCGAACCGTTCGCCGCAGGCGGCCCGACCGCTGCTGTTCCCCCCGGCTCGTGGACCAGCGTGGGCCCGTGGCTGCGACGTCCGGTCGGCCCGATCCACTGGGCCGGGACCGAAACCGCGGACGAGTGGACGGGTTTCCTCGACGGTGCGGTGCGCTCCGGCCTGCGCGCGGCCGCAGAAGTGGCCGACGCCGTTACGAGCTGAGTTGCTTTGCGGTGGTGACTGATTCCACCAGGTTCCGCAGCGCCCGGTTGACCTCGGCAGGCCGCTCCAGGATCGAGCAGTGCCCGCCGGGCAGCTCCAGCAGCCCGGCGAGATTCGGTGCCGCTGCTGCGATCCGGCGCGACGAGTCGATGGGCAGCAGACGATCGCGCTCGCTGCCGATGACCAGCGTCGGCACGGTCAGGCCTGCCAACGGAAGATGCCGCCGGTCGATCGAATCCACCAGCATCTTGGCGCAGCCGCCGCGCCCGGCGGGCGGGGTGGTGGCATACATGTCGTAGACGAACGACGCGATCTCCGGGTCGGCATCCCGGCCCACCGCAAGAGCCGCGACGAATCGCCGGCTCGGCGCCTCGGCCGCCCGCAGCAGCGGGATACCACCGAACCGCTTGATCAGCTGACGCCCGACCACGTCCCGGCCGCCGGCCAGCCGCGGGGCGACGGCCAGCAGCTTGACCTGGCGGACGAGCTCGCCGGTGGTGGTGTTGATCAGCGCGACGGCGTCGGCCCGGCGCGCGACCCGGTGCCGGTAGCGATCCGCCCACGCGGAGATGGCAATACCGCCCATCGAATGCCCGGCGATGACAGCACGCTCACCCGGGGCCAGGGTGGCTTCGAGGACCGCATCGAGATCCGACGCCAGGTGGTTCAGGCTGTAATGTCCGCGGGCCGGGACGCCGCTGCGGCCGTGGCCACGGTGATCGAAGGCAATCACCCGGTAGTCGGCGGACAGGTCGGCGATCTGCTCGCGCCACACCCGGATGGCACAGGTGATGCCGTGCGCCAGCACAATCGGATAGCCGTCTTCAGGTCCGAACACCTCGGTGTGCAGGCGGGTGCCGTCTGAGCCGCGCACGACGACGGGGCGGCTGCGCGGCAGGTCCGTCTGCCGCGTCGGGATCGGTTGGCGCATGGCGCTGCTCCCTCTTCCATCGGGACACAGCCGCGGCATCATCGCCGCGACGACCATGAGCTTATTGTGAGCCGGTGTTGAGAATGGCGGCGGTATCGGCACCGGCCACCACCGCACGCGCCAGATCAGCGAGACGCTGCTGGGTTTTACGCGCGTGCGCGCGAAGCAGGCTGAAGGCCACGTCCATGTCGACGGCGCCGCGTTCGGCGAGCACGCCCTTGGCCTGCTCGATGACGACCCGGGTGTTCAACGCCGTCTGCAGCTGTTGATTGACCAGTTCGGAACGCGTCATGAGCCGTTGGTGCAGGATGCCGACGGTCGCGACATCCGCCAGCGCCTGACCGACGGCGATTTCAGTGTGCGGCAGTGCACCGAAGTCGGTGCGGAACAGGTTCAGCGCGCCCACCCGCTCGTCGCGCAATCGCAGCGGTAGCGCCGAGACGGAGACGAAGTCGTATTCGGCCGCTCGCTGGGCAAAGGCCGGCCACCGGTGCGGATCGACCCTGAGGTCATCGACGAACACCGGTTCCCCGGTTCGGTACGCCTGGAGGCAGGGACCCATATCCGCCTCCACCTGCAGCAGCTCGAGCAGGCGGGTCTGTTCGCTGCTCGAAGCGAACACGTGGAGATCGCCCATCGCGTCACCGAGGACGATGCCGGCGGCGGCGATCGGCAACAACGACATCGAACTGTCGATGAGCTGTTGGGCCAGCTCGACCACGTCGTAGTCAGCGACAAGCGTGTCCGCTAAACCGACGAACGCATTGGCCAGGCGCTCATAGCGATCCATCGCGTTTCCTTCCAGAAAAATCTTCCCACCTCTGCAGGAACCGGTGCTTCATTTCACGTGTGCTCATCGCGGCACCAGCGGATCGGGGTCGTAATCCGCGTCGGGATCGGCGTCGAACCGTAAGCGTCGATCCACCACGTCATGAGCCACATCGCGAATCAGGCGACGATGCGTGAACGCATGCGCCTGCAGCCGGACGTACGCCCCCCGGGCGTCGACATTGAGCTGGGCCATGATCATGCCGGTCGCCTGATGCACTTCGCGGGTGCTCAGCGGCTGATCCCACCAGGGACCCAACGCTTCGGTGATGCGCCCGGAACGTCCCACGGTCAGCAGGATCGCAGTGACCAGGTCGGCGATGGCCACCGCGTCCGCAAAGTCTTTGGTGGCCAGCGGTTCTGGTTTATCACGGTAAAGGTCGAGTACACCAACCTTCTCCGCGCCGACCTGAAGCGGCAGCGAGTACATCGCGCCCACCCCGGAGGCCGCAGCTTCCGCGGCAAAGACCGGCCATCGATCATCCGTCGTCGTCAGATTCGACGCCATCACGGGTCCCCCACTTGCCACTGCGTCCCACGCCGGCCCCTCCCCGAGGCTGACCTGGACCCATTCCACTCGCTCCGCGACGTAGTCGCTGGCACACAGCACTTCCAGCCCGACATCGTCGACATGCACGGTAATACCGGCCCGCTGTACAGGCAACGACTGCACGCACGCTTCGCACAGGCGTACCGGCTCGTCCCGGTTCAACGCCGCTTTGTTCACCGCCGCCAGGAACCGGGCCCGGGCACCGTAAGGATCCGGCGAGCTCACTTTCCGAGCCTCCGCGTCCGCGGGGACGTGCGGCGCAGGTCCATCGGAACAACCACCCTCACCGCGTCGGACACCGGATCCGGCGTGCCCGCCGACACGCACGTCGTCGTCGACCTTACGGCCATCCCACATCTCGCAGAACCGGCGCGCCGAGACCGGGCGCCTGCCGAGACGCCTACGCGGCACCGAAGCACCGGTAGCGGCGGCGTGGTCATGGGAGTCGTGGCGGATCGCCGCTTTCACCGACGCCGAGACCGGGTTGCCTTGTCCTGCAACGCGGTCCGCAACCCACGCCGTGG
>JBEVHL010000762.1:0-6568 GCA_040511255.1 Mycobacterium sp.
ATCACGGGTGCGCTGGGCGTAGAAGAACCCGTGGGCGGTGTCGCCCAGGGGCTCGCGGCCCTCCCAGCCGATGGACCGCCACACGTCGGCGGGTAGCGGTTCGGTGGCGATCATCGCGCTGTTCATCGGCAGCCACCGCCTCTTCAGCCCGGACAGGGTGGTGGTGAACCCCTCGGTGGCCCGCAGGATGGTCGACGCCCGGACCGTCCCGCGCTCGGTGACCGCTCGTCCCGCGCTGATCTCGGTGACCGGCGTCTGCTCGTAGATGGTGACACCGAGGCCCTCCACCACCGACGCCAACCCGCGAACCAGCTCGGCAGGCTGGATCCGCGCGCAGTGCGGCGAATGCGCGGCGAGCACCAGGCTGTCAACCTGAATGCGTTGAGCTGCTTCGTCTTTCGACAGGATCCGGACGTCGGCGACGCCCCATGCGTGATCCTCGTCCACCTGGGCGGCCAGCCGCTGCGCCTGCGGATGGTTGCGCGCCACCCGCAGGGCGCCGCCTTTGACGATGCCTGCGTCGATCCCCTCCCGGGCCGCCACGTCGATCACCTCGTCGACCGCACCGTTGAGCGCGCGCTGCCAGTCCATGACGGCGGGACGGCCGTGCTGCTGCGCCAGCAGCGTGCGATGCCCCGGCGCCAGTCCCGACAGCCAGCCGCCGTTGCGTCCGGAGGCGCCGAACCCGGCGAACCGCGCCTCCAGCACCGTGATTCGCAGCGACGGCTCCGCCCGCTTCAGGTAGTACGCCGTCCACAGGCCGGTGTATCCCGCCCCGACGATGCACACGTCGGCGTCCCGGTCGCCGGGCAACGGATCACGTGGCTCGGGTAGTTCGGAGAACCAGTGCGACACCCGGCCGTTGATCGTGGACATCGTCCGATCCTTTCAGGTGCCTCCGAACGCGTAGCGGTGGTACTGCGCCATGTAGTGCGTCGCGGGCAGCAGCGACATCACCGCGGCCATCCCCCGGTAGACCGCGGGCACCCGCCGGAAGGTGTCCGAATCGAACGGCGACAGCCAGCTCAGCAGCCGCACGCCGGGGACCGCGGCAAGGATGTCCGCGGGGCCGTTGATCGCCCAGTGCAGCGTGGCACCCGACCGCCGCACCACGGCGTTGGACCATTGCGATTTGATGCCGAGGGAGTTGAATGCGTCGAATTGCAGTTCCCCGGAAGGGAAGTGCGCGACGATCCCTCGCAAAAGTCCGATGCCGTCCTGCTGTTGCAGGTACATCGTCAGTCCTTCGGCGATCATCAGTGCCGGCCGGTCGTCCGGGATGTCGGCCAGCCAGGCCGGATCGGCGACCGACGCGGCCACCACGTGACAGTGCTCGCGGGCCGGGTACAGCCGGCGGCGCAGCGCGGCCACCTCGGGGTAGTCGACGTCGTACCACTCGATACCGGGCCCGGGAGCCAGCCGGAACACTCTGCTGTCCAGGCCGCAGCCCAGATGCACGACGACAGCGTCGGGGTGCCCCGCCAGGAATTGCCGGGCCCAGGTGTCGAAATGCGCGGACCGGGTCGTCACCGCAGGCGCTCTGCGCGCGGTGATGGCGGTCTTGGTCCAGTCGTAGTCGAGCCGGTCGACGATCTCCTTGGCGTAGCGGTCACCGAGGATGGGGTCCGGGAAGTCGGCGTCGAGTGCCTTGGCGTAGAGCGTGGCCAGCATGGTCTGCGGTGCGCCGGTCAGATCGACGTGGAGTCTGTCGCTCACGATCTCCAGGCTAGGCCGGCTATTTGACGATCAACTGGCCGTGCATCATCGGGTGGTACGCGCAGTGGTAGTCATACGTGCCGGGCGCGCTCGGTGCGGTGAACGTCGCGGATTCGCCGCTGCCGACCACGACGTTGAAGGCGTCTCCGGTATCGGCGGTGACGGAATGCCTACCGGGGTCGGCGTTCTGCACCGCGATGGTGGCTCCCGGCGACACCGACGGCGGACTCTTGAAGGTGAAATCGGTGATGGTGATGGTCGCCTCGGCGGCCTTGGCGCTGGTTGTCGCCGACGGCGCCGAGGGTGCCGTCTGCGCGGTGTTGGCCCAGCCGCAGCCAGCAGACCCAGCCGCAACCGCGGTGCTCACCGCCAGCAGGCCGGCGAGCTGTTTCACGCTGTTCCGATTCGTCCGCATCTAACGAGTGTGCGGCCCCGGGTTCCGGGGACCACTATTCGGGGCGCCCGATCAACTGGGCGAGGCCTTGCTCTTACGTCGGGCCGAGCGCATGTCGTTCCAGAATCGCGCCGCCTCGCGGATCGATTCCTCGACCGGCCGGGGTTGCCAACCCAGGTCCCGTTTGGCCTTCGCGCAGTCGACGTCCGCCTCGGCGCGCATCAGCCGGACCGACGCCAAGCTCAGGTGCTCGTCGGTGCCCTTCAGTCGCGACTTGACCGACGCGAAGGCGCCCATCGCATACAGCACCGGGACCGGAACCGACCGCTTCGGCGGCGTCACCCCGACCTCGTCGGCAGCGATGCGGACCACGTCGGCGTTGCTGATCATGCGTTCGGAGATCAGGTACCGCTCACCGACCACCCCGCGGTCGGCGGCCAACAGCATGGCCCGGGCCGCATCGTCGACACCGACGGCCTCCAGGGAGATGCCGCCGAGGACGAAGGGCATCTTCTCGAACACCGTGCCCGCGATCAGCGCACCGTGCGGTGTCATCCCGTAGTCACCCGCGCCGTAGGTGGTGGAGACGCACATCGCGACGGCGGGCAGGCCGTCTTTCGCATACTGCAGCACCAGGTCTTCGGCCTGCACCCGGGACCGCACGTAGTCGGTGAGCTTGCGCCGGTCGATCGGGTCGGCCTCGGTGGCGACGCGGCCGCGCTTGCGCCCGACCGTCGAGTAACTGCTGGTGAAGACAAACTTCTTCAGCGTGCCCGCCGCGGCGAACCCGCCGGCGACGTCGAGCACGCCTTTGAGGCCCTCGACGTTCGTGCGGAACAACGGTGCGGTGTCCCGCAGCCAGGCGCGGGTGTCCACGACGCAGTAGTAGACGACGTCGCAGCCGGCCATCGCCTGGCGCACCGTGTCGAGATCGAAGATGTCGCCGACGAACCGGGTGACGTCGAGGTCGTCGATGCTGACGGTGTTCGCGCCGGCCCGCACCATCACGCGCACCTCGGCGCCGTCGGCCACCAGCTGCCTGGTGACGTGCGAGCCGAGGTAGCCGTTGGCGCCGATGACGAGTTTCGGGGTCATGTGGTTTTCGTGCCTCCGTATTGCTTCATCCAGGCTTCGGCCTCGGCGTCCAGGGTGCCGAGTTCGGCTGCCTTGCGGCACCACTTCAGCGACGCCTTGACGAATCGGATCGGGTTGTAGATGTCTTCCTGTCGTCGCCACAATCCGTCGCCGGCGTAGGTGACGATCGAGATGTTGGTGGCGCTGATGATGGTGCCGTCCCCGGGATCGCGCATCGGGTTGTCGAGCTCGCAGATGACGCGTCCGGTCGGTTCGTCGATGACGGTCCACAGCGACGGGAAGGCCGTCATGTAGCTGCCGGGGAAGACGGTCATGGTCCGATAGATCCACTCGCGGACCTCGTTGCGGCCGTGCATCGTGCCTGCCGCATGTTCCATGTAGGTGATGTCGTCGGTGTAGTGCGCGACCCAGGCATCCCAGTCCTGCGTCTTGGCGGCGTGATCGACGGTCTGCTCGAAGGTTTGGAACGCTGCGGCGAGCTCGTCGCGGGTGAAGACCTGGGGCGGTACCTGAGCTGTCACAGTAGAAAACTAGAACACGTTCTATCTGCGTTGTCGAGAACTCAGAGGTCGAGCACCAGATCGTCGTCGGCCGGGACGGCGCAGCAGATCAGCACTTCGGAGTCCGGCGTCGGGTCCAGCGGCGGTGTCACGTACCTCGCCCGGCCGGACAACACCGCGGTCGAACAGGTGTGGCAGACCCCGGTGCGGCACGACCACCGCGTCGGGACGTCGCACGCCTCGGCCAGTTCCAGGATCGTGCGTTGCCCAGCACCCCAGGGCACGCCGAGCCCCGACCGGGCGAAGGTGATCAGCGGCCCGTCACCGGGCGGGCCCGGCGGTGGGTGCGGATCGGGGTGATCGGTGGCGACGACCCCAGGGTTGATCGCCGTCCTGGCCCCGAAGATCTCCGTGTGGATGGCCTCATCAGCCAACCCCAGGGAAACCAACGCGGCGCGGACGTCGGCCATGAACGCGTCCGGTCCGCAGACGTAGGCCTGGGCGGTCTGCGGAAAGCCCACGGCCGCAAAAGCATTCGCGTCGGGGCGGGCACCGGTGGCGGTGTAGAAGACGCGTTCGTGCCCACCCGCCAGCCGGGTGATCAGGTCGTGCGCTTCGGTCGCGAACGGCTGGTGTTCGGCGTCGCGCGCGACGTGGATCCACCACACCTGCCGGGTGCTACCTGTCGCGACCAGGTCAGCCAGCATCGCCAGCACCGGGGTGATTCCGATGCCTGCCGAGACCAAGACCACGGGTGTATCAGCCGCGGTGAGCACGAATTCGCCTCGCGGCGAGGCGATTTCCAACGTGGTACCGGATCGGGTCTGCTGCAGAATCCGGCTGACGAGGCCCTGCGCCTCCCGCTTGACGCTGATCCGGTATTCCCCGGGCCGCCAACCGGAGATCGAATAGCTGCGCACCGCACGACGGTCACCGTCGGGAACCCGGACCGTCAGATACTGGCCTGCGGTCGGCGGCGTCGCGTCGTCTCCGGTCAGATAGATCGACGTGACATCGGGTGTCTCGGCCTGCACGCGACTGACGGTGAACGGCCGGAACCCCGGCCAGCCGGTGGCGGCGCCGGTGGGCGAGAGCAGGTCCAGGAAGGACTGCCGCCAGCCCTGGCTGAGCGCCGGGATCGCCGCGGCCACCGCGAGCCGGGCCGGGTCCCGGTCGGGCAGATACAGCAGGGCGTCCGCCTCGGCGACGGTCACCTGTCCCTCACCGGATCGCGTCTTGACGATCTCGTCGCCGGGCGAGACCAGGCCCTCGGTGATCACCCGGAAGTAGAAGCCGGGACGGTGATGGGCGACCACCAGAGCGGGCATCCGCGGCTCGGCCATCCGCATGCCGAACCGGAAACAGGTGACGCGCGGCTGGGTGACTTCGAAGACGGCCTGCCCGATCCGGTACCGGTCGCCGATGCAGACGGTGTCGTCGGTCAGGCCGTCCACGGTGAAGTTCTCGCCGAACTGTCCGGTCTCGATCTCGGCGCGGCCGAGGAAGTCCTGCCAGTAGCGATACGACTCGGCCTGATAGACGAACACGGCGCGGTGTTCGCCGCCGTGTCCGTGTAGATCGCCCTGGCCGTCGCCGTCGATGTTGAGTTTCCGCACCATCCGCGGCCCGGCGACCGGACGTTTCCAGACACCGGTGAACACTATTTCGTCGTTCCAGGGCACGTTCTTGGGTAGCCCTACGTTGACAGAGAGCAGGGTCGGCACGCTGCTGATTCTCTTCCACCGCGGCGTGACCGGCACGGGATTAACTGAACAAATCTTGAGGTTGCTCAGTGCACACCTAGGAAGGACCCATGGCACATCCCTCTAAGCAAGAAGCGGCGTACCACAAGAATCCGGCGGCGGTCAGCGCGCTGTCGCCCGAGCAGTACCAGGTCACGCAGAAAAACGGCACCGAGCGTCCGTTCACCGGCGAATACTGGGACAACCACGAGCCCGGCATCTATGTCGACGTGGTCTCCGGTGAGCCGCTGTTCGCCTCGACCGACAAATTCGAGAGCGGTTCGGGCTGGCCGAGTTTCACCCGCCCCATCTCGCAGGAAAACGTCATCGAGAAGCGCGACTTCAGCCACCTGATGCTGCGCACCGAGGTCCGGTCGGCGGCCGGTGACAGCCACCTCGGCCACGTGTTCAACGACGGGCCGAAAGCTGACGGCGGGTTGCGCTACTGCATCAACTCGGCTTCGCTGAAGTTCATCCATCGCGATGACCTCGCGGCGCAGGGGTACGGCGACTACCAGTCCCTGTTCGAGAAGGCCACGCAGACCGAGGAGGACAAGTGAGCGACTATCAGAAGGCGATCCTGGCGGGCGGCTGTTTCTGGGGCATGCAGGATCTGATCCGCAAGCAACCCGGCATCGTGTCCACCCGGGTCGGCTACACCGGCGGCCGCAACGATCACCCGACGTACCGGAACCATCCGGGCCACGCCGAGGCGATCGAGATCACCTACGACCCGACGCAGACCGACTACCGGAACATTCTGGAATTCTTCTTCCAGATCCATGATCCGACAACGAAGGACCGCCAGGGCAACGACGTCGGCTCCAGCTACCGGTCGGCCATCTTCTACGTCGACGACGAGCAGAAGCAGGTCGCACTGGACACCATCGCCGATGTCGAGGCCTCCGGCCTGTGGCCCGGCAAGGTGGTCACCGAGGTGACGCCCGAGGTCGATTTCTGGCTGGCCGAGCCTGAGCACCAGGACTACCTGGAGCACTACCCGAACGGCTACACCTGCCACTTCCCCAGGGCCGGTTGGAAATTGCCGAAGCGCACGGCCGCAAGCAACCCGGCATCGTGTCCACCCGGGTCGGCTACACCGGCGGCCGCAACGATCACCC
>JBEVHL010000763.1:0-9287 GCA_040511255.1 Mycobacterium sp.
ACCGTGGTGGTGGTCGGGTATGAGAACGCCGACGCCGTCGGAGCCCGTTTCGCCGAGTTGCCCGACCTTCGGCTGATCCAGACCCTGAACGCCGGATTCGAGCAATGGCTGCCGCTACTGCCCGACGGGGTGATGCTGTCCAACGGGCGCGGCGCACACGGCGGCTCGTCGGCGGAATGGGCGGTGGCGGCGCTGCTCGCGGTGTACCGCGATCTCGCCGCATTCCATCGACACCAAAGCGACGGTGTCTGGCGACCCAAGGTCACCGAGACGCTGATCGGTAAGCGGGTCGTGGTGCTCGGCGCGGGTGATCTGGCGGTGAACGTGGCGGCGCGGCTGGCGCCGTTCGAGGTGGACGTCCAACTGGTCGGCCGACACGCCAGGCCCGGTGTGCACGCGTTGGCCGATATCGACGAGCTGCTGCCGAGCGCCGACGCCGTGGTGGTGATGTTGCCCGACAATGACGCCACCCATCACATCGTCAACGCCGACTTCCTGGCCCGGCTGCGCGACGGGTCCGTGGTGGTCAACGCCGGCCGCGGCGGATTGGTCGACACCGAGGCGCTGGTGGCGGAACTCACCACGGGCCGACTCCGCGCCGCTCTCGACGTCACCGATCCCGAGCCGCTGCCGCCGCAGCATCCGCTGTGGTCGGCGCCCGGCCTGTTGCTGACTCCGCATGTCGCCGGTAGTACCGCCGGGGCCTGGGAGCGGGCCTGGGCGGTGGCGTTACAGCAGATCACCGCCTTCGCCGCAGGCGACGTGCCGCCGAATCTCGTCGCGGGCCCGGGGGCAGCCGACAACTGATTCCCGTCAGCGCACGTACGTCGCCAACTGGGCAGTACGGACCACCGGGCCGAGTCCGCGGACCTGGAGAAACTGTGCGGCCCGCGCTCGAACCTGACACATCTCGTCCCGCAGCAGGCCGGCACCGCCGTGAGCGACCACCCCGGCGGTGGTGGCACGGACCGCGATCTCGTTGAGCACGGCACGCCAGTGCGGATCGGGCAGCGGGGTTGCCACCGCCGTCTCCAACTCCCCGGAGATGGCCAGGAGCGACGGGTCGTCAGGGAACAGATCGAGCGCATCGTCGAGCGCAGCCCGGGCCAGACCGTACGCACCGACCGGCGGGACCTTCGGCACGTCGTCCGGACTCAGGTCGGGATTGAGCTCGCGGGCGCGGCGCAGTTCAGGCCGCACCAGACCGTCCTTGGCCTTCCACTCGGTCACCGAGACCACCTCGGTGACGTACTCGTCAGGTAAGAAGAAGCCGTCGAGGGCCAGCGCGGCGGTGCGCGATCCGGAGACCGCGGTCAGGGCTACCAGTTGACCGGTGATGGTCGGCTGGTGCAGATCGCCGATGCCGAACACATAGGCCTGCCGTTCCTCGTCTACCGCACCGAGCCACACGACATCGGCCAGCCCCCAGCCGGAGTGCCAGCCGATGACACCGTCGATCCGATACCCGCCGGGCACTTCGGTGGCCACAGTGCCGCGTTTCCGGGGCCATGATCGGACGTGCCCCATCCCCGCGCTGCCGAGCAGCTCGCCCGACGCCAACAGCGGCAGTACCGCCAACGTCTCCGGCGTGCCTGCCTTGAGAGCGGGCAGGACCGGAGCGTCGTGCTGGGTCACCACAGTTGCCGTCGACGGGTCGGCACCGAAAAGCAATTCGTTGGCGGCGCTCTTGACCTCCTCGGGAATCTTCACGCCGCCGTGCTGTTCGGGCACAAACCAGCTCTGGTAGCCGATCTCGCGTAACGCTTCGATATGCGAACGCGGCACCGCGGTACGGTCGACCTCCACGGCACGCGGCGCAATCACCTCGTCGACGAACCGGGCGAACTCGACATACGCCGGATGGTTCTTGGGGTCCGGCGGAGCGACCGCGTCGACGGCGGAGGCGGCCACGCTGGTGGTCATTCGGTCTCCTGGAGCAGTGAACTGGTTACCCGATCAACGTATTGCACCCGCCGCCGGACCCGCACAATTGCGATCTTCGGGATTTTTCGTGCCAACGATTAAGTAACGCTTCACTTTCGGCGTAGCGCCGCTTCAGCAATGACAAAAGCTAACCGGATCGCGTAGCGAAAACCCATTGTTTTTCCGGCCTTTCAGGTCTTCACCTCGGCCAAAGCGCTGTGCTCAGGCTGATTTTATCCGTGGCTGACAACTGGTGCGCCGCTTACGTTTTCAACAGAAATATTCCGATGGTCCACGGCAAGATGGGGAACGCCATGAGTGGCAAAAGAATAATGGCTGCGCGCCTGGGGAAGAAATTGGCGCTGCTACCGGTACTGGTCCTGGCGGCCCCGGTGATTCTCGCCGGGTGTGGTAGCAGCGACGACAACGGGGCGGTGATCTTTCGCTTCGCCAAGGCGACCACCGAACTTTCGCTGGTCCGGATTGCCGACGAGTTGGGCTACTTCAAGAACGCCGGTGTCCGACCGGAGTACGTCGGACCCGCCACGGCCGTCCCTGCCGTCCAACTACTCGATCAGAACGCCATCGACGTGGCGACCGGCATGTTCAACGGCGATATCGACGGCAAGGTCAAGGGGTTCAAGTTCACGGCCATCGCCTCCAGCATGCTCGACCTGCCGAACGAACCCCACATGGCCTACTTCACCAAAGCCGGCTCCGACATCACCAAGGACAACTTGAAAGCGTTGGAAGGCAAAACAGTTGGGGTTTCGAACCACAACAGCTGCACCGACCTGGTGATCAAGCGGTATCTGCTCAAGAACGGCGTCGACCTGAACAAGGTCAAGTTCCTGGAGCTCAAGGAACAGCTCATCGCGCCAGCAATCGAGCGGGGTGAGGTGGATCTCGGGGTCTTCCATCCGCCGCTGGTCGGCGTCCTGCTCAGCCAGAAGGACAAGTTCACCGAGGCGTTTACCTCTTTTGACGACTGGGGTCCGCAGGGCGGCCAGGCGCCATATGTCGCAAGCAACGCATGGCTGCAGAAGAACCCGAAGGCGGCGCGTGAACTGGTTGGCATCATCGCCAAGACGGCCAACTGGGCAAACGCCCATCCGAAAGAGTCGGCCGAGATCGCAGGCAAGACCACTGGTTACCCGGTGGAGCAGACCACCAACTGGCATTACGCGCCCAACGCACTTCTCGACAAAGCGAGTCTGCAACTGTGGTGGGACCTGGTCAACGAGGTCGGTCAACCGCTGCCGGGCGCAGACAAGTTGAAGCCGGAAGACATTGCCACCAACGCTTTCAACCCCTACGCGAAGTCTGCAGACCTGTTGGAGTCCCAGGATTTCAATGCGGCGCCTCTGGACAACGAGCAGAACAAGGGCATCTTCAAAACCGACCTGGTGACCATCGATGGTCTCGAAGATCAGAAGTGACCCGGACATGAGCCAGCACGCAGTTGTCGAAGAAGTCGACCGTCCGGGCACGCAGCAGGCCGGTAACACCGGCTGGAAGATCGAGGCGAAACGCGTCACCAAGCTCTATCCGAAGCCGGGCTCGCGGTCGGTCAAGGACGCCACCGCGGTCCTCGACGGATTCACCCTCCAGATCCGCAGCGGCGAATTCATCTCACTGCTCGGCCCCAGCGGGTGCGGAAAGTCGACGTTCCTGAACATCCTCGCGGGTCTGGACACCTACAACGGCGGTGCGGTGCTGGTCGACGGCAAGCGGGTCGACGGCGTGAACAAGAAGATCGGCGTCGTGTTCCAGGGTTACGCCCTGTTCCCCTGGCTCACCGCACAGAAAAATGTCGAAGCTGGTCTCAAAATCCGTGGTGTCCCCAAGGCCGAACGCCGCGAGCGGGCGGCGAAGGTCCTCAAGACCGTCGGGCTGGAAGCGTCCGCGAATCGGCTCCCCCACCAACTCTCGGGTGGCATGCGTCAGCGTGTCGCGATCGCTCGCGTCCTCGCCTATGACCCCGAGGTGCTGGTATTCGACGAACCGTTCGCCGCACTGGATGCGCAAACCCGCGAGTTCCTGCAGGGCGAGTTGCTCCGCATCTGGGAAGCGGGCGAGACAAAGAAGACGATCCTGTTCGTCACCCACTCCATCGACGAGGCCATCTTTCTGTCCGACCGGGTCGCAATCATGACCCGCGCACCCGGAAAAGTGAAGACACTCATCGACATTGACCTACCGCGGCCCCGCGACAGCGAGGCCCGCAACTCAGAGGACTTCGCGCACGTGCGGGCTCGGGTGGCGCGCGTCCTGGAAGAAGAGGTGCACATTGGCAACGACGCTCTCTGAGCCGGTCTCCGTCGGAGATGACTTCGACGACGACCTCATTCCGCCCAAGGGCCCCAATCCGCTGCTCGCCAAGTACGGCAGGGTCATCTTCGGTGCCATCGGACTGGGCGGATTCCTGGTTGTCTGGTGGCTGGTGGTCCGACTGGGGTACGTCAGCGATCTGTACCTGGCGACGCCGCAGGCCACGTTCGGGGCGTTCATCGATGGAATCGTCGACGGCACACTGAGTTCCGAGGTCTGGCCGAGTGTGCAGCGGGCGGTCATCGGATTCCTGATCGCGCTGGTCTCGGGCATTGCCCTCGGCATCGTGGTGGGGTCGTTCCGGATCTTCCAGACCCTCGCCGAGCCGGTCCTGCTGTTCTTCCGCAATCTGTCGTTGCTCGCACTCCTGCCGGTCTTCGTCGTCTTCCTGGGGATCGGCGAAGAGTCGAAAGTCGCCATCGTGGTGTGGGCGTGCTTCTGGCCGATCTTCGTCAATGCGGTAGGAGCGGTCGGTGGAGTGGAGCGCCTGCTGCTGAATTCTGCCCGCGCGCTGGGCGCAGGTCGTTGGTACACGTTCGCCCACGTCGTACTGCCCGCGGCAATTCCGGCCATCTTCCCAGGTATCCGGTTGGCCGCAGCGAATGCGTTCACAGCGCTCGTCGCAGCCGAGCTGGTCGGGGGCGCCCAGGGCATCGGCATCTACATCAACGACGCCGCGTTGCGGTATCAGACGCCGCAGATGTATGCCGGAATTCTGGCGCTCGGCTTGATCGGCGTCCTCGTCAACGGGGTACTGACGGCGGTCGAATTGCGCGTGACCTCCTGGCAGCGCGGATTGACCAGCAGGTGATCAACCGGGCGGGGTGACCCCGGCAGTCACCGGTGTCGGTGTGCCACCGATGAAGTCATCCCAGTGCCACCGGACCGGGGCCCAGCGCTTGTCGAATGCCGCGGCCCGCCGTGCGGCCCGGGCGCGCTTCTGGGCGCTGTACCGCCAGCGCGCCCAGGGTGACGTCGGCCGCGCCAGCCGCACGGCGGCCACCCAGGCGACCGGTGAGAGGAACAGCCCCAGCAGCGCCGTGGGGTATTTGCCTTTCAGTGCGGCGACCGCGACCACGACGAAGTTGATCAGCAACACCGCGACCGCCCCGAATCGCACCTCGGCGACAGTGCCGGGCAGGTCATCCACCTTGACCGGAGAGATCCCCACCGTCGCCAGGCCGACGCAGGCAGCCGCCAAGGTGACCACGTTGACCGACAGCTGGCCCTCCCGTGACCAGTACACGTCCTGCAGCCGGAAGATCATCGCGAACTCGTCGAGCACCAGTGAGGCCCCGGCGCCGACGAGTACCGCGGCGAAATAGGTCCACAACGACAGTGGCGGCGAGCCCACCCCGGAAAAACCCCCGACGATCAGCAGCACCACCCCCGGCGTCGAATGGTGCATGTGCACGCCGCCGGTGCTGACGTTGTGGAACGGCCCCTTGCCTGCGCGAATCAGCCGGGTGATGGTCCTGGTGGTGATGAACGTCAACACGAAGGCGGTGAAACTCAGTAACAGTGGACCCTTGTAGCCGTTGACGATCTCGTGCTGCCACCACCCATTCAGCCAATCCATGACGACCAGTAGACAGCAAAGCGCGCACAGTGACGCGGATCAAGCCGGTCACGGTCTATCTGGCGGAATCCGACGACGACGTGCCCTGTTCTACTTGTCACGATGACGAGCGCCGAGGCTGAAGGTTTTCCAGAGATCCTGAGTACGCGCGAAAAGCCGACACTGTGGCGCCCGACTCAAGTCCTGGTCACCCGGTCGGCAGCCGAGCTGCCCCACGGCGCGGACATCATCGCCCGCTGCGAGGCAGCCGGAATCGCGAATATCACCGTGCTGTCGGGTGACCGACTCCCGCCGCTGCGCGCCGACAACGACCGCGCGGCCTATGCGCTGGCCAAACGCACCCTGGCTGTGGTCCTGTCACCGCGGAGCAAACGCCGCCTGCAGCCGATCCCGCCGAGCGCGGACTGGCGCATCGACCTCGCGGAAGGCTGTCCCGGACACTGCCAGTACTGCTACCTCGCCGGCTCGCTGTCGGGACCGCCGATCACCCGGGTGTATGCGAACCTGCCCGACATCCTCGCCGAGATGGACCAGCATGTCGGACTGGGCACCATCACCTCGGCCTCGGCCGAGCGGGCCGAGGAGGGCACCACCTTCGAAGCGTCGTGCTACACCGACCCGCTGGCGCTGGAGCACCTGACCGGATCGTTGTCGGCGACCATCGCACACGTCGGCACCCACGCCTGGTCTTCTCCGGTCGGGCTCCGGTTCACCACCAAGTACGACAACGTCGCCCCACTGCTGGAGCTGCCGCACCACGGCCGGACCCGGGTGCGCCTCTCGGTCAACGCCGACGATGTCGCCGCCCGGTTCGAGGGCGGTACGGCGCGGCTGCCGCGCCGTATCGCCGCGCTGCGTGCCCTGGCCCTCGCCGGCTACCGCATCGGGCTGACCATCGCGCCGATCATGCCCATCCCCCAGTGGCGCGAAGGCTACGGCACCTTGCTCCGTGCTGTCGCAGACGCGGTCGCGGATGTGCCGGACGTCGATCTCACCGTCGAGTGCATCACCCATCGGTTCACCGAGAAGAGCAAGGACGTCCTGCTCGGCTGGTACCCGAACACCAAGCTGGACCTCAGCGAATCGGCCAGGACGCGCAAGTTCGGCAAGTACGGCGCTGCCAAGTACGTCTACCCGAAGCCGATCATGACCGAACTCCGGTCCTGGTTCGAAACAGAACTCGCGAGCACCCTGCCCAACGCCCGCAGCCTCTACTGGACCTGATCCCCTATCGCGGATCGACGAACCGCACCAGCCCGTCGCGCTCGAGTTCGTCGACGATGCGATCGCCCCACGCGACGTACCAATCCAAGTGCGCGCGGCGCTGTTCGAGTGTCTGCGCCGGCGGAATGCTCTCGGCGGGGTCCAGCGCTTCCTGGCCAGACCCGGTCTCAGTCTCGCGGCCGCTGTCCCGCCAGGCCTGCGTGCCACCGGTCAGGGCGCGGGCCGGGCGATCCGCCCCGTATTCGGCGGCGGCCAGCTGCGCCAGCCTGCCATCGGCAGAGGTGAACACGATCTGGGTGTCTTCGGGGACGAAGGGCAGCAACCGACCCAGCGAGGATCGGCGGGCCACCACCGATCCGGGAATATGATGGCGCACAAGGACATAGGGCCGCGCCGGCTCGAGGTCGATCACCAGGGGCCGCGGCCAGTCGCCGGTGAGCAGGGCGGCCAGTTCGTCGGACTCGATGCCGGGAGCCGTCACGGCACCCGGCACTGTGACGGCCGGTTCCTCACCCGTCACCAAGGCGTCATCCCCGAGGAGATAGACGCGGACATCGGGCAGACCGAGCTGCGTGAGCCAGCCCGCGGTGGTGCGGGCCCGCACTCCATCGGCATCGTCGATCACGACGACACTTCCGTTGCGGCTGCCGATGTAGTAATCGGTCTTCTGCACCAGCTGCCCTCCCGGCACCGAACGCGTGCCATCGAGATGGCCCGCCAGGTACTCGGCATGCGTCCGGACATCAAACAGATACAGCGAGCGCTCCCCCGCGTCGGCCCGGGCGGCGTCCAGCTCTGCGCGGGTGATCTCACGAATACCGAAGCGGCGAGCCACGTCTCGGGCCGCCTCGGCGGCACGTGCGCGGTTGTCGGCGGTGGGCTCGTCGGCCACCTCCTGATCACCGCGACCAGGATGGTAGCCGGCCAGCAGCCACGCAGTGGTGCCGTTCTCCAGTGACACCACAGGGTTCGGGAAGCCGGCGTTGATCAGCGTCTGCGCACCGATGATCGCCCGAGTTCGGCCAGCACAGTTCACCACCACCTGCGTCTGCGGGTTGGGTACCTGATCGTAGGCACGGTAGAGAAGCTCGGGGCCTGGCGCGTCGACCCCGCCGGGAATGCTGATCGCGTGGTATTCATCGAACGGGCGGGTGTCGAGGATGACGATGTCTTCGCCTGCATCGATCTTGGCCTTGAGCTGCTCGACGGTGACTCGCGGTGTGTGATAACGACGTTCGACGAACTCACCGAGCGCCTTGCTGAGCGAATTCACGTTGGTGATCAAGTGGAAGCCGGCCGATACCCAGGCGGGATTGCCGCCCCGCAGTACCCGGACATCGGGGTATCCGGCGGCACGGGCCAGTTCGGCGGCCTGTTCAGCCAGCCGGTCATCCCCGGCTGAGGTGAAGACGATCGGAACAGATTGCCGCGCAACGAGTTCCACCAGGCGGAGCTCCACTTCGCTGGCCGGCACCGGTACCGAGACGGAGATGTGGCCGGCGGCGTAGTCCTCACCTTCGCTGGCGTCGGCCACGACCAGGTCTGCGCCTGCTTCCAGCAGTGCGCGTAACTCCGCTGCGGAGATCGAGTCGGCAGCCGCGGCGGCTGGAGCGGTCTGGTCGTTGACGGATAGCGTCATAATCGGAGACTCCGGATCCTCGTCGGTAGGTCGGTTAGTGGGAGGGCAGGCCGAGACGGGTGAGCTGTTCGCGCAACCGGTGCCTGCCCGACAGGGAGTGCGGGCCGGCCAGCCGGGCCAACACCCGCTCCGTCCAGTTACCGGGCAGTCCGTGGCGGGCGTTGTAGTCGGCCAGCCGGGTGTCGTAGTGCGGCAGGTGGGCGTCGGCGGCGGTGGCGTCATATCTGTCGAGGTGCAGCACCGCGCCTTGCGGAAGTCGCGGTTTGATGCCGGCGTTCTCGGTCGGGTCCGGGGTGCCGACCGCCAAACCGAAGGCGGCCACCGCATGTGGTGGCAGGCCTAACTCGACCGCTACCTCTTCGGGGTGATTGCGCACCGCACCGACGAATACCGCTCCCAGACCCAGTGACTCAGCCGCGACGACCGCGTTCTGCGCTGCCAGCGCGGTGTCTACGAAACCGATGATGGTGGTTTCGAGATAGTCGGCACCGTCCAGCGGCGTACCAGCGCGCTGCGCAAGTCGGCGGGCCCGGCCCAGGTCGGCCACCCAGACCAGAAACAGCGGCGCCTCATTGATGAACTGCTGGTTGT
>JBEVHL010000764.1:0-19484 GCA_040511255.1 Mycobacterium sp.
CACCATCCCGCAACGACCCTTCCTGCTACGCAGGTAAACCGTTGTCCAACAACGCATTACCTGGATACTCGCCCGGCGTGTCGAACCGCCGTGTCAAGCGAGGTCGACGGCGCGTTCTTCGGCGCGCACCCCCGTAACTCCGTTGCACCACCACCTGCGTATCCGCCGGTGTGAGGCCCTTCACAGCGTGAGAAAATAATGATAGAAATCACATGCGAATGGTCTTACAATAAGTCCAGAAAACTTCATCGGTCGGCACCAGTCCAGCTTCACGGACGCGTGCCCGCAGCCCAGATCCGACACATTGCGTCGGCGTCCCCAGAACAGATAGGACCGAGGCACATGACATTTCGACCCGGTCGAGCCGCCGCCGCCGTCGGCATCATCTTCGCGCTGGTCTCGTGCGGGGCGCCCCCGACGGCCCCCAGCGCAGGCTCAGGCGGACCCGGCGATACCTCGAAATACGAGCAGTATGAGAAGCTCACCGGCCAGGAACGCCGCGAGCGCCTCCTGCAGGACGCCAAATCCGACGGCAAACTCACGCTCTACACGTCCATGACCAGTGACGTGGCCACCGCCGTCGCCGACGCGTTCACCAAGCAGACCGGAATCAAGATCGACGTCTACCGTGCGGCGTCGGAGACAGTGCTACAGCGCATCCTGCAGGAATCCAGCGCCAACCATGCCGGCGCGGACGTCGTGGAGACCGACGCATTGGAGATGGCCGCACTCGGCAAGGAACAGCTGATCGCGCCCTACACCGGCGAGCGTCGCGACAAGGTGGGACCCGAGGGGCAGTTCGACAACTGGACGGCCAGCCGCTACAACCTGTTCGCCCCCAGCTGGAACACCATCAAGGTGCCCGCAGGCGGTCAGCCGACCAGCTGGGAGGACTTGGCGGACCCGAAGTGGAATGGCCAGCTCGCCCTGGAACTGTCCGACTACGACTGGTATCTGACGCTGTACGAGTACTGGCAGCAACACGGTAAGAGCACCGCCGAGATCGACGGTCTGTTCGCTGATATGGCGAACGGGGCCAAGGTCGTCAAGGGACACACCGTCATGGGTGAACTCCTTTCTGCCGGACAGTTTTCGGTGGCCGCGTCGAACTACACCTATCTGGTGCAGCGTGGCGCCGACAAGGGTGCTCCGGTCGCTTACCAGCCGTTCGTGGAGCCGGTGATCGCCCGCCCCCAGGGCGCCGCGCTGATGAAGTCCGCACCGCACCCCGCTGCAGCCTTGTTGTTCGAAGACTGGCTGCTCACCGAGGGACAGCAGGTGTTCGTCGACCTGGGGCTGACACCGTCCATCGAGCCGCCCGGTCTCAAAGACCCGCTCGAAGGACTCGAAGTCATCCCGGTCGACGTGGAGAAGCTGCTGAACGAGCAGAAGCAGTGGAGCGACCGCTACGACGCGTTGCTCGAGAGGAGCGACAAGGTCGGCTGAGCCGCGCCCCACGCATCTGCCCGAGAAGAACCAGTCCTTGAGGTGAACACATGACAACCACCGCCCCGCCCCGGCCGACCAGCCCGCAGCCGTCGATCGAATCCACACCTTCGGAGCCCCCGCGCTGGCGGCGGTTGTTCCCGACGCCGAAATTCCTCACCCTCGGTGTGGTCACCCTGATCATCGCCTACCTGGCGATCGTGCCGTTGTACTACCTGTTCTGGGGCACGTTCTTCGATCAGGCGGGGTTGACGTTCTCCGGATTCGAGCGCGCCTACGGCAATCACCAGATCTTCAGTCTGGTCGGAAACTCGCTGTTGTTCTCGATAGGAGCCGCTGCGGTGTCGCTGGTGCTCGGCACCACGCTGGCCTACCTCAACGTGCGGACCGACGTGCCATTCAAGGCGCTCTTCTTTGCCGCGTCGATCATCCCGCTGGTGATTCCAGGAATCCTCTACACGATCGCCTGGATCCTGTTGGGCAGCCCCGACATCGGGCTGATCAACCACTACCTGGAGCCGATCTTCGGCCGCGCGGTCATCGACGTCTTCAGCATCTGGGGGATGATCTGGGTCGAAGGACTGCAGCTGTCACCCATCGTCTTCCTGCTCATGGTGGCCTCGTTCCGGGCCATGGATCCGTCGCTGGAGGAGTCGGCGCTGATGTCCGGCGCCAGCCGGTGGACGGTGTTCCGCAAGGTCACCATCCCACTGGCCAGGCCCGCCATCGTCGCCGCGATCCTGATCATGGTGGTGCGCAGCCTGGAAAGCTTCGAGGTGCCCGCCCTGCTGGGCCTGCAGAACGGTATCTACGTCTTCACCAGCCGGATCTACTTCGTGCTCCGTGACTACCCGCCGGACCTGTCGGCCGCCGGCGCGCTGGCGATCGGTCTGCTGGTGATCGCGGTGATCGGCGTGGTGATCTCCAACTACGCCGGGCGAGCCAGTAAGAACTATCAGACCGTCACCGGCAAGGGATTCCGCCCTCGGCCAATGGAACTCGGCAGATGGCGTCCGGTGGCCGGAGTCATGATCATCCTGTACTTCCTGCTGTCGGTGGTGGCCCCGCTGCTGGTGCTGCTGTACACCTCGCTGCTGCGGTTCTATGCGCCGCCGTCGAAAAACACCTTCTCGTCGATGACGCTGGACAACTACCGCCAACTCGCCCACATGGCCGATGCGCTCACCGCACTGAAGAACTCGCTGATCCTCGGGCTGTCCTCGGCCACGTTGGTGATGGCGCTGATGGCAGTGGCCGCGTGGATCGTCGTGCGCTCACAGATCCGCGGGCGAAAGATACTGGACGGCTTGGCATTTCTGCCGCTGGTGGTCCCCGGACTGGTGATGGGCCTGGCGTTGAGCTTCGTCTATCTGCGCAGCCCGATCCCGATCTACGGAACCCTGTTCATCCTGCTGATCTCCTACTGCACCAGATACCTGCCGTACGGGATGCGGTACGCGGTCACCTCGATGCAGCAGATCTCCAACGAGCTCGAAGAGTCGGCACTGGTCAACGGCGCGAGCTGGTGGCAGACGTTTCGGCGGGTGCTGCTGCCGCTGCTCATGCCCGGCATCGTCGCGGGCTGGATCTACATCCTGGTGGTGTCGTTCCGGGAGTTGTCCAGCTCGATTCTGCTGTACAGCCCGGGCAACGAAGTGCTGTCGATTCTGATCTTCGAGCAATTCGAGAACGGACAGTTCACCGTGCTGTCCGCGCTGGGTGTCGTGATGGTACTGACGCTGGTCGTCCTGGTCACCGTCGCTTACAAACTTGGGGCCAAGGTCGGCCTTAAACAGGATTGATTCGCGGGTCTGGAAAGGATCACCGACGTGCTAGAAGTTCGGAACTTGGTCAAGTCTTTCGACGGCGAGCGACAGAAGCGTCGCGGCCGATCGCAATCGTCCACGAACGGCGACTCCCCTCGGGTGTTCGCTGTCAACGACGTCAGCTTCGAAGTCGAACCGGGTGAACTGTTCACCCTGCTCGGTCCCTCGGGGTGCGGCAAATCCACCACGCTACGGTCGATCGCGGGGCTGGAGCGCCCGGACTCGGGTGTGGTGTCGGTGGGCGGCAACGTGCTGTTCGCCGCCGGACCTGGCACCGACAAGCGGGTGAACGTGCCGGCCAACAAACGGTCCCTCGGCATGGTGTTCCAGTCGTACGCCATCTGGCCGCATATGACGGTGTTCGAGAACGTCGCGTTCCCGTTGCGGGTCCGGCCGCGCGGCCAGCGTCCCGGCAAGCGTGAGATCACCGAGCGGGTGCACCGCGTGCTGGAAACCATGGAACTGCTGAAGTACGCCGACCGCCACGCGACCAAACTGTCTGGCGGACAACAGCAGCGGCTGGCCCTGGCGCGGGCGATCGTGATCGAGCCGTCGCTGCTGTTACTGGATGAGCCGCTGTCGAACCTGGACGCCAAGCTGCGTGAATCATTGCGGTTCGAGCTCAAGCGGCTGCAACGCGAGCTGGGCATCACATCGATTTACGTGACGCACGACCAGATCGAAGCGCTGTCGTTGTCCTCGCATATCGCGGTCATGCGCGACGGTGAGGTGGTTCAGCTGGGCAAGCCGCGGGCCATCTACGAGAACCCGCAGAACAAGTTCGTCGCGGAGTTCATCGGCACATCGAATTTCATCGACGGCACGGTCGCAGTGCAGGACGGCGACACCCACGTGGTGGAGACGCGGGACGGCCGGCTGACACTGGAAGCCGCCGCGCATGTGCCACCCGGCACCGAGGTGGTGGTGTCGATTCGGCCGGAGGCCGTCATGCTCACCACGGACCGCCCGGTGAACGCGCCGAATGTGTGGGAGGGCAATGTCACCACCCGCGCCTTCCTCGGCGACGCCGTCGATCATGTGGTGGCCGTGGGTAAGCGCGATATCCGGGCCCGCTGCCTGCCGCACGTGTCCCACGCACCGGGCTCGGTGGTCTATATGCAGATGGACCCGACCAAGCTGACCCTCGTGCCTGTGGACTGAACGCGGGGATGCGTGTCGCAGCCGTACTGACCAACCGTAACTTCAACCTCTACTGGGCAGGCGTCGTCTTCTCCCAGATCGGTACGCGGGGTACCGTCGCGGCCAATCTGTACCACGTCTATCAGCTGACCGGCTCGGTCACCCAGACCGGGCTCGTCGGTGCGGCCCAGGCCGTCGCATTGCTGGTGCTCAGCCCGCTCGGTGGTGTGCTGGCCGACCGCTGGGATCGCCGTCGGCTGCTGCAGTACTCCCAGGCCCTGGCCATGGTTGTCGCCGCAGGCTTGGCGGCATCCACACTCACGGGCCATGTCACGGCCGGACAGGTGCTGCTGTCAGTCGTATTCACCACCGCGGCAGCCACGTTCGACCAACCGGCCCGGCAGGCGCTGATCCCCGCGATGGTCCCGCGCGCACAGCTGCCTCAGGCGTTCGCGCTGATCAACCCGTCTCGTGAGCTCGCGGTGCTGGCCGGGCCGGCACTGGCGGGCGTTCTGATCGGCATCGCCGGTCCCGGGCTGATGTACGCGGTGGACGCGGCCACCTATGCGGTCCTGGTGGTGGTGCTGCAGCTCCTGCACATCGCTCCGCTGGCCGGGGCCGGCAGACATACGTCGGTGTGGCGGCAACTCGCCGACGGCGCCCAATTCGTGAAGCACCGCAGGATCATCTGGATGCTGATGTCACTGGACCTCTCGGCGACGTTGTTCGGTGCCTACCGGGTGGTGTTACCGGCGTTGTGCGCCACTGTCTTTCACGTCGGACCGCAGGGCTACGGCCTGTTGTCGGCGGCCCCGTCGGCGGGGGCGCTGCTGGCCACCTACACGGTGTTCCGGGTGGTCGGGCGGACCCGTCGCCTCGGGCGGGTGCTGTTGGTGTCGACGATTCTCTACGGCCTGTCCAATGTCGCACTGGCTCAGGCGCACCTGTTCGTGCTCGCGGTGCTCGCCGGGTGTGGCATCGGAGCCTTCGACGCCATGGCCACGACGATCCGCCATGCCGCCGTGCAACTGGAGACACCCGACGACCTGCGCGGCAGGGTGTCGGCGATCTACCAGATGTCCTCGCGCGGCGGGCCCGCGCTCGGCGATACGTTAATCGGTGCGATAGCAGGCGTTCTCGGCCCGGTGACCGCCCTGACCCTCGGCGGTGTGCTGGGTGCGGTCTATGCCTGTGGCTTTGTCTTCAGGCCTAATCCGGTGCGCGAGTATCGCGGCGCCGGGGACGACGACCCTGCGGCCGAGGAGGTGCCGCCCGAACCCGCCGACAAGTCGCCGGGCACCTATTGACTCTGCCTTGATTGGTAATACCATTAGTTCAAATTGTTCGATGGAGGATGCGCATGGCCAAGGATGCAATCGTTTCAGATGACCTGGCGAAAAAGTTCGCCACCGAGAAGGACTCGCCCTACGTGCGATGGGTGCGCGGCGAGGGACTCGACATCATCGGTGCCCATTACGTTCCCGACCTCAACACCGTCGAACTGCGGCCCTGGGCCCGACGCGGAGGCCGCGGCGTCTTCATCAACCACGAAGCGTCTCGGACCTCAAACGACTGCTACGTCTGCGAGATTCCCGCGGGTCAGGAGCTGACCCCGCAGCGCCAGCTGTTCGAAGAGATGATCCTGGTGCTCTCGGGACACGGGTCCACCTCGGTGTGGAACGACGCGGGACAGCGGGTGACCTTCGAGTGGGGGCCGGGGGCGATGTTCGCCATTCCGCTCAACACCTGGCATCAGCACTTCAACGGATCTGGCACGCAGGCGGCCCGCTTCGTGTCCTCGACCAACATGCCGCCGGTGCTCAACCTGTACGACGAAGCGGAGTTCGTCTTCAACACCGCCCACGACTTCGCCGGCCGGTTCGCCGGTGAGCCGGATTACTTCGCGCCCAAGGATGAGCAGGACGGCCTGCTGTTGAAGACCAACTTCGTGGCCAGTACCGTCGACCTGCCGTTGGTCCCGGCCAAGGAGCGCGGGGCAGGTGGCGGCCACATCCGGTTCTCGATGGCCAAAGGCTCGATGAACAGCCATATTTCGCAGTTCTCCACCGGCACCTACAAGAAGGGCCACCGGCACGGGCCCGGAGCCCACGTGATCATCCTGACGGGTGAGGGATTCAGCTTGATGTGGCCGGAGGGGGAAGAGCCGCGACGCTACGAATGGCAACCGGGCACCCTGATCGTGCCGCCGAACATGTGGTTCCACCAGCATTTCAACACCGGGTCCGAACCCGCCCGCTATCTCGCGTTCAAGCACGAGGTGGTCTCCATCCGCAACGCGCAGGGCGTACCCAAGGCGTGGATCAGCAGGCGCATCGGCGGCGACCAGATCGATTACGCAGACGAATCACCCGTCATCCGCGAGACCTTCGCCAAAGCGCTCGCCGAGAACGGGCTGGTGCCGAAGATGGACGAGGCCTACGCCACCGAACTGGTGGACCTGCCGCCGAAGCGGGACGAGCCGGTGCCATCACCGGCATGAGCCATGACCACGATCACGATCACGATCACGATGAGTCCGACCTACCGCTGGAAGAGAATCCGATCTGGCAGCGGGACAACGTCACGTTGCACAGCGTCGGTGTCGACATCGGTAGTTCGGGCACGCAGGTGGCCTTCTCCAGGCTGCACCTACGCCGGCGCGGCGAGGATCTGACGAGCAGGTACGTCGTGGTGCGTCGGGAGACGCTGTTCGAATCCGAGGTCGCGTTGACCCCGTACACCGCGGACATGCAGATCGACGCGGTCGCCCTGGGGCACCTGCTGGACTCGGCCTACGCCGACGCGGGGCGCACCGCCGAGGACATCGACACCGGCGTGGTCATTCTGACCGGAGAGGCCCTGCGGCGCCGAAACGCAGAGCGGATCGCCTCGGTGGTCTCCGAGCGGGCCGGTGATCTGGTCTGCGCGACTGCAGGTCATCACATGGAAGCCATGCTGGCCGCCTACGGCTCCGGCGCGGTCCGGGCGTCCCACGAATCGGGTAACCGGATCCTGAACGTCGACATCGGCGGTGGGACAACGAAACTCGCCCTGATCGACGGCGGCCGAGTACTGTCGACCGCCGCGTTCCATGTCGGTGGCCGACTGGTCGCGGTCGAGGACGGCGTCGTCAGCCGGATCGAACCGGGTGGCCGCAGGCACGCGGCGGCCGTCGGACTCGAGCTGGACCTCGGCAGCCGGGTCGGGGACACCGAGCTCGACATGGTCGCCGTGCAGATGGCGGACCTGATCGTCGCTGCGGTTCGCGGTGAGGCCGCCGCCGACCACCTGTTCCTGACGGATCGCATCGCAGAGCCGGGTGCGGTGGACGGCGTGATGTTCTCCGGCGGGGTCGCCGAATACGTGTATGGCTGGGAAAGCCGTGATTTCGGGGATCTGGGCCGCCGGCTCGGTGTCGAGATCGCCGCGCGGATCGCCGCGGGACAGCTACCCGCAGCCGTGCTGCCCGCGGACCAACGGATCCGGGCAACCGTCCTGGGCGCGTCCGAATACACCGTCCAGCTCAGCGGCATCACCAGCTTCATCCCGGCACCCGAAACCACCCTGCCGCGGCGCAACCTGCAGGTGGCCCGCCCGCACTACACGCTCGAGGAGATGGTGGACGCGGCGGCGATCGCGGCGGCGATCCAGCAGCACCTGGTGGCCTTCGGCCTGGATGACGGGCCCGAAGACGTTGCGGTGGCGCTGAACTGGAACGGCCCGCCGAGCTACCGGCGGTTGCGCTCGTTCGCCGAAGGGATCGTCGGTGGTCTGCGACGGCGGGTGGCGGACGGGCGCACGGTGTATCTGATGATCGACAATGACATCGCCCTCACCCTCGGCACCATCCTGCGCGACGAACTGGGCCTGACCAACGACCTGCTCATCCTCGACGGCGTGGACCTGCGCGACTTCGACTTCGTCGATCTGGGTCGGGTGCGGTATCCGTCCAACACCGTGCCCGTCACGATCAAATCGCTGGTGTTCGGTGCGCAGGCGGCCGCCACACCGGTGGCGGCGATGGCGTGACCGCGGTGGCCGAGTCGCCCGGCCTGACCGGCCTGCGGGAAACCGTCGCCACCGCCTGCAGGATACTGGCGCACCAGGGTCTGGCGGCCGATGTCCTCGGACATGTCAGCGTGCGTCTGGACGCCGAGCGAATCCTGTTGCGCTGCCGCGGAACCGCTGACCGAGGCCTGTTGTTCACCGAAGTGGATGACATCCGGGTGGTCGGGCTCGACGAGGCAGGGGATCCGGGTAGCGGATACTCGGTGCCGAATGAATCCCATATCCACACCGAGCTGTACCGGTCGCGGCCCGAAGTGCAGGCCGTCGTGCACGCGCATCCGCGCGATCTGATGGTCTGCGATTTGGCCGGTATCGAATTACGAGAGGTGTTCGGCGCCTACAACATTCCCGCATCGCGCCTGGCCCGCCGGGGTGTGCCGGTGTATCCGCGGCCGGTGCTGGTGCGCACACCGGAGTTGGGCCGGGAGGTGGCCGCCTCGATCGGTGACGCCGATGTCTGCATACTGCGCGGTCACGGCCTGGTGACCGCGGGGGAGACGGTGCAGCAGGCCACGTTGCGGGCGTTGGACCTGGCCGAACTGTCCCGGATCAGCACCGAGGTGGCCAGGCTCGGCGGGCATCCACCGCAGCTGTCGGATCGGGACCGCCAGGAGCTACCGGACCTCGGCTCGTCGTTCAACGATCTGTCGCGCTGGCGTCACTACGTGGGTCGTCTGGAACTGGCCGGTCTGTCGTTGTGACACAACGACACCGAAGGTCAGAGCCCGCCCTCGGCAGTCGACAGTGGCACCACCTGTCGGCCGAGGTAGCTGCACTGGTCTTCGTAGAGCAATGCCGCCACGTCGTCGGCTTTCATCGTCTTGATGAGCTGGTCGACCTGGCCGGTCAGCGGCAGCACCAAACCGCCGTCCTGGGCCAGCGCGATGACGAAATCCATATCCTTTTCCTGCCAGGTGAACTTCGTGGAATCCCAGCGGCGCAGGGTGCCGTTGTCGGCGGGGCAGTTGAGCAGCACCTCGCGCATGCGCTGCGGGTCGACGCCGAATCTTTTCGCGATGGCGAGGGTCTCGAAGTTGGCCACGCAGTGGATCCAGTGCAGCAAGTTGTTGCAGGTCTTGGCGAGCTGGCCCGCGCCGAGCGGGCCGACGTGCTCCACGCCGCGGCTGTAACTGAGCAGCACCGGCCGGGCAAGATCGACGTCGGCGGCCTCACCACCGCACAGCGACAACAGGTTTCCCTCTTGCGCCCCGAGCGCCCCGAAGACCACCGGTGCATCGATGATCCGCAGCCCCGCCGGGCCAACCACGGCAGCCAACTGCCGCATGAATTCCAGACTGTGGGTACCGGCGACGATGATCAGCTGTCCGGGTCTGCCGTGCGCGACCAGTTCCGCGGTGACCGCGGCCATCTGCTCGTCGGTGCGCAGGCAGACCACGAACATCTCGGCGGCCGTGGCCAGCTCCGCGAGTCCCGCGGCGGTTTTCGCACCTCTGTCCGCCGCGGCGCTCAGCCGGTGCGGGTCCACGTCGAAGGCGGTCACCTCGAACCCGTGGTCCAGGATGTGGCCGGCCATGGGCAGACCCATCTCGCCGACACCGATGACTCCGATCATCATCGCACCTTCCTTTGGGGCTTGGCTGCGAAGTGCCAATGGTATTACAATTAGTTTAATCAGGGGGTATGTTTCCCCACGCAGGTGACAGGGACGGCGAGAGGGCGACATAGTGCTGAAGGCGAACATCAACGAACTCTTGACCAGGACAGGTCCGGGCACCCCGATGGGAGAGATGTTCCGGCAGTACTGGATTCCTGCCATTCTTGCCGAAGAGCTCCCCGACAACGACTGCCCCCCGGTGCGGGTGAAACTGTTGAGCGAACGAATGATCGCGTTCCGGGACAGCGACGGTCGGTACGGGCTGATGGACGAGTTCTGCGCGCATCGCGGTGCCTCCTTGTGGTTCGGGCGAAACGAGGGATCAGGCCTGCGCTGCCCGTATCACGGCTGGAAGTACGACGTCACGGGTCAAGCGATCGAGATCCCGTCGGAGCCGGAGAACAGTACGTTCTGCTCGCACGTCAAACTGACGGCCTACCCGCTGGTCAAGATCGGCGACGTGCTGTGGACCTACATGGGCGATCCCGAAAAGCAGCCGCCGCTGCCCGAATTCGAATTCGCCCTGGTTCCGCCGGATCAGACCTACACATCCAAGCGCTGGCAGGAGTGCAACTGGCTGCAGGCGTTCGAGGGCGGTATCGACTCCAGCCACGTGTCGTTCCTGCATTCGGGCGGCCTCAAATCAGATCCATTGTTCAAGGGCACCAAGGGCAATGAATACAACATGAGTGACCTCAAGCCCTACTTCGAGGTCGCCGACTCCGAGGGCGGACTGTTCGTGGGTGCCCGCCGCAATGCCGAGGAAGACACCTACTACTGGCGGATCACGCCGTGGGTGATGCCGTGCTTCACGTTGGTTCCGCCGCGAGGCGACCATCCGGTGCACGGGCATTTCTGGATCCCGATCGACGACGAGAACTGCTGGGCGTACTCGTTCGACTACCACCCGGTGCGGCCGCTGACGGCCGGCGAGGTACAGGCGATGAAGGACGGTCACGGGGTGCACAGTGAGAACATCCCCGGCACCTACCGGCCGGTGCGCAACAAAGACAACGACTACCTGATCGACCGCGAGGCGCAACGCCTCGGTGAGACCTATTCGGGGGTCACGGGTATCGCGATCCAGGATTCGTCCCTGCAAGAGAGCATGGGCCCGATCGCCGACCGCACCAAAGAGATGTTGGTTTCGGCTGACAGCGGCATCATCAAGGCCCGCCAGAAGCTGCGCCGCGCCGCGGAGGCGTTGCGGGACAACGGGGTAACCCCGCCCGGGGTGGACCCGGCGCATCATCACGTCCGGTCGGCGGCCGTCGTACTGCCACGCGAGGCGGCCTTCGCCGAGGCCTGCCGCGAGGATCTGTCGGTGCGCAAGGGCGTTCCGCAGACGTCGGTATGAGCGCGATCATCCGGCCCATCCTCGGCAGCAGTTGCGCACGGGCCACGTCGGCCGCCGAGATGCGTTACCGCATCGACCGGCCGATCCGCGGACGCAGGGGAGCACGCATCATCGGACTCGACCGCGGTGCGGACGCGATAGTGCGGCGCATCGCCGATGAGCCGTGGGGTCACGCGCGGTTCTTCTCGCTGGCGGGGCCGGTCGGGGATGTTGTCGACCGGGGATCGGACTCGGTGGCCCTGCACGGCACCGACGGAGCTGACTCGAATCTGCTCGTCGAGCTCGAGGACGCAGACGTGGTCATCATGGTGGCCACCACCGAAACCGATTCCGCTGCAGCGACGATCATCGGCGCCGCGTGCACCGTGCGGGCGATCATGACTGCGGGCCTGGTCATCGGGGAGCGCACCCAGGTGACCGAGACGGTCGCTGCGATTCGGCCGCACGCACGAGTGCTCATGGTCAGCGCCGACGAACACGACGTGGTCGATCTACTGAGTGCACTGCGGGCCTAAGGAGACTCACGTGAGCGACAAAGTGCAGTTGACCGACCTCGCGGCGATGAAGCGAACCGGGCGGAAGATCGTCGGCGTCGTCGCCTGGGATTACCAGATGGCCAGGATCGTGGATCGGGCCGGCGTGGATCTGGTGTCGGTCGGCGACACGGTCGGAATCAATCTCTGGGGCCAGCCCAATCCGCTCGAGGTCACCATGGAGCAGATGATCGTGGTCTGCCAGGCGGTGCGCCGAGGCGTGACTCGCGCCCTGCTGAGTTGCGACTTCCCATTCGGGCCCATGCAGGAGGGTCCAAAAAGCGCCGTGCGGGCGGCCATCCGACTGGTCAAAGAGGCCGGGGTCGATATGGTGAAGCTCGACGGCGCAGCAGATCACCTGGACGCCGTCACCGCCGTGACCAAGGCAGGTATCCCGGTGTTCGCGCAATTCGGCATCACCCCGCAGACGTCACTGAAGTACGGGGTGACCTACAAGGCGACGCCCGGCGCTGGTGACACCGTTCCGGACGAGATGCTCGACGACCTGGTGGGTGAGGCGAAGCGGCTCGAGGCGGCGGGCGCCACCCTGCTGAACTTCACCAACTCCGGCCCGGTGGTCGGAGCCGCAGTCGCCCAATCGGTTTCGATTCCGGTACTCGGCGGGTTCGGCGGCGGACCGTGGCTGGACGGCCGGGTGCGAATGGTCAACGCCGCGATCGGCTACAGCGCTGACGGATTGGACAATCCGCCCGACACCTATGCCAACGTCGCGCAGATCGCGTACGACGCCATCGCGGCGTACGCCGACGATGTGCGGTCGGCACGGCAGATCGCCGGCGGTATCCGCACCTGAGGAGGAGGGTTTCACCGATGAGCGATAGTTCGACGGTGGACACGTCCACGGCGGTGATCGACGGCATCGTCACCCGATACTCGGTGGCCGGGACCGGCCCGCCACTGTTGATGTTCTCACCGGGCGGATTCAACGCGACCATGGCGAGCTGGGAGACGCACGGGCTGTACCAACGCACCGGAATGCTGGCGCAGTTACGGAAACGGTTCACCTGCCTCACTTTCGACAAGCGTGAATCGGGTGGTTCGGGTGGCCGGGTGGAGCGGATCCGTTGGCTGGACTATGCCCGGCAGGGGATCGGACTGCTCGATCACCTGGGCTACGGGCGGGTGCACGTCATGGGGGCGTGTGTCGGCTGCTCCATCGCCACCGTGATGGCGACCGCCGCCCCCGATCGGGTTTCGGGTGCGGTGCTGTACTCACCGGCCGGCGGTGCGCAATACCGGTTGAAGCAACATCAGCGGTTCCACGCACATTTGGCCTACGTGGCCGAGCACGGACTTGCCGGGGTGGCCGCACTGGTTGCCTCGAGCGGTCGCGGGTTCTCCGAGGACGGCCGGGTGGGACCGTGGGCCGAAGTGCTGCGCAGTGACCCGCAGTTCGCAGCGGAGTACCTGGCGTGTGATCCCGCGCGCTACCAGAGAATCGTCGCAGGGATGAGCAGGCTGCTGTTCGACCGCGACACCGTTCCCGGCGCGGAGCCCGAAGACCTTCTGGCACTGGATATTCCGGCGCTCATCGTGCCGGGGCAGGATAGCTCGCACGCACCGTCGGCGGCGCACTATCTACGCGAATGCCTGCCGTCGGCGGAATTCTGGGATGTGCCCGTCGCCGCGCAGACGGCAGAGACCGCGCCGGCCCGGGTCATTGAGTTTCTGGAATCACTTCGGGCTTGAGGCATGGCGCGCGGTGCGCCCGATATGGGTACGCATGACGGCCGTCGCTTTTTCGACATCACGCTTCTTGATCGCGGCGACGAACTGCCGGTGTTCCCGGCTGCCCCGGATACCCATTTCGGGGTGGCCCTCCTGGACATGTTCCAACGACCTCAGGGTGGGGCCGTGAAACGAGTCGGCGAGCATGGCGATCGCCGCGTTGTGACTCGCCCGCGCCACCCGGCTGTGGAACTCCGCTGACAGTGACATCGGGTAGGACCCCTGCGCCAGTGCTTCGTCCGCCCGGTCGCAGATCTTGAGCAGATCGGCGATGTCTTCCTCGGTGGCCCGTTCGCACACCAGCGGGATGATGCCGAGCTCAAGAACCTGACGGGCTTCGGTGACTTCGAGGTCGGAGAGCTGCGACAGCGAGATGAGGTCGATGATGCCCTGGCCGACCCGGCCGGCGGTTGGTGCGGTGACGAAAGCACCACCGCGTGCGCCGACCTTGATCGCGACCATCCCGTTGGCTTCCAGGCCGCGCAGGGCCTCCCGCACGGTCACCCGGCTGACGCCGAACCGTTCCCCGAGCTCACGCTCGGCGGGCAGCCGATCACCGGGTTTGAGCTGGCCGTCACGGATCAGCAGGCGCAGTTGGTCGACGATCATCTCCGACGCGCGGCCCGGGACGACGCGAGTGAACATGCCGTCTGTCGCGGCACGCGACGATGCAGCGGTGTTCTCTAACGTCATGGACCAATCATAAGGCCAACGGACCTTAGGTTGGGGAGTTACGCCGCTCGGCGACTGCCGGACACCGCGGCGGCCGACCATCACCGACCGCGACGATGGTCGCATCTCAGAACTACTCGGGGTGCGCAAACCCCGTGCATCAACGTCGTGCCGCCCGGGCCCGCTTCATCGCGCGCGGTGCGAATAGTTGCCTACCCGTACTAATCTGGGCCGCGTGGTTACCTCTCGACAGTCCGTGGCTGCCATCCATCCCGACGAGGTGGCGGCGCTGCAGGACTTGAGCCTGAGGCTGACGCGGAAATTGCGTAAGCGCTCTGAGACCGAGCTGACGATGTCGCAGGTGTCGGCGTTGTCCTCCCTCGAGAGGCACGGTCCGATGCGGGTGGGCGAACTGGCCCGACGCGAACAGATCAGCAAGTCTTCGGTCACCCGCCTGGTGTCCAAGCTGGAGGCGATGAACTACCTACAGCGCACGGTAGATCCCGAGGACGGTCGGAGCTACGTGGTGGCTGTCACCGAGCACGGTCACGATCTACTTGCCGCCGCGCGCCAGCGGGCGAATGAATTTCTGGCCCTTCAGGTCGGGCGGCTGGCCGAAGTCGATCGGCAGGCCATTCTGGCGGCGCTACCGTCGCTCGAACGGTTGGTTGCGCTGTCGTGACATCAACATCCTCAGCCGCCACCAATTCCCGTTTGGCCCTGAGGTAGAACACCGAGGCAACCGCGGCCAACGCCGTCCCCACACCACCGACCAGACACGCCACCCTCGGGCTGGCCTGCTCACAGACCCAACCGATCATTGGCCCGCCGAAGGGCGTGGTGCCCGCGGTGGCCAGGACGAGTAGCGAGATCACCCGACCCCGCATCTGCGGAGCAGCGTGTAGTTGCAAAAGTGTTGTCGCCGTGGCCCGGAACGTCACGCTGAAGGCGCCGGTCACGAAGAGCACGCCATAGGCGACCGGGAGCGTGGGCACGAAGGCGAGCAGGCTGAGCATCAGCGCAAAAGCCAGGCCGTTCACGGTCAGCCGACTCGGTGTCGCCCGGAGGAACCCCGCCAGAGCCAGTCCGCCCAGCACCGCACCGAGGCCGAAACTGGTGAATGCAAACCCCACCATCCGCGCATCACCGCCGAATACGCCGCGGGTGAAGGCCGGCAGCAAGACGTTGAAGTTGTAGGCGAACAGTCCGGCGACGGCCATCACCGAAAGTGCGGCGGCCAGCTTCGGATTGGCCGCCACGTAGCGCAGCGTCCCGGTCAGGTTTCCCGCTGCTTTGAAGCTGGCGGCGGGCTCGACGGATTGGTGCGGAGTGATGAGCAGCAACGCGACGATCACCGGCAGGTACGAGAGTGCGTTGATGAAAAAGGCGGCCGAGATCCCGACCGACGCGATCAGGAGTCCGGCGACTGCAGGCCCCGCGACCTTGCCGCTGTCCTGGATGATCCCGTTGAGCATGACGGCATTCGGCAGGGTCTTGGGAGTGGCGATGTCGTTTACGACCGTCAGCCGGGCCGGCTTGTCCACCGCGTCGACGAAGCCCTGAAGGAGCGCGGTCAGCAGCACTATCCAGACCTGCACCAGGTGCAGTTCGACGAGCAGGCCGAGGGCGACGGCCGGTAGCACCGAGCCGATGGCGGTCCAGAGCAGGATCGTGCGCTTGTCGAAGCGATCGGCCAATGCTCCACCGACCGTGGTGAACAACAGGGTCGGCAGCTGCTGCATGGCGACTGTGACGCCAAGGAGCACCGGTGAATTCGTCAGCTCGAGCACCAGCCAGGCCTGGGCGAGCTTTTGCATCCATGTGCCGCTTACGGATACGGCCTGGCCGAAGGCGAATCTGCGATAGTCGCGAACACTGAGCGCCAGGAATGTCAGCGCGAGATGCCGCCTCAGCACGACGCCTCCGCCATTTTCTCGCCCTCCTAGTAACCTTCTGCAACCAACATAATACGCCAAGCGTACTAATTTCCTTACCGGCCGATCGGCACCGTGAGCGAGCGGATCGTCAGAAGGCGGCCCCCGAAGCCTGCTTTGGCGGTGGGGATGTTCAGCGAACCCTGGTCAATTTCGGACGCCGATGGCGCTGACCCAGGTCTGCGCGAACACGGCCGACGGCTCGGCGGCCCAGTCACGAAAGGCCTCCGCCGACTCGTCGCGGCCCGCCGCGGCAAGTTGGGCTGCCAAGTAGGACGCCACCACCGTGGGGTCCGGGTATTTCTCATACCTGGCATCGACCCGGATATCGCCGAATCCCGAGTCGGCGAGGTAGACGCCGAGCCGTCGTCCGGCGGCTGGATCCCCGCCGTTACTCTCCATCAGCGAGGTGTATTCGCGCACCGCGCTTTCGATCGCCGCCGTCGGTGGGCTGAGGATGAATCCGCCCCAGTCCGGGCTGCAGAGTGCGGCTAGGCCACCAGGTCGCAGCACCCGCCGCACCTCGGCCAGAGCGCGCATCGGTTCGCCGAGGTGCTCGATCAACGCATGGGCGAAGACCAGATCGACAGAACCGTCGGCGAGCGGAAGTTGGTAGCACGAACCGGTTTTGAATGCCACGTTGGCCAGGCCCTGCTGGTCGCCGAGTGCCCGTGCGTCGGCGAGCTGTTGCTCACCCTGGTCGATGCCGAGCACGGTTCCGGGGGCGACCGCCTCGGCCAGGCCCACGGTGATGGTGCCGGGGCCGCAGCCCAGATCGAGAATCGACATTCCGGCGCGTAGTTCGGGCAAGACGAATGCGGCATGACTCTGCGCGGTGCGGGCGGCCATGAAGGAGACCGAACCCTGACCCACGCCCGGGGTGTAGTTCTTTTCCACTGCCATCGTCGTAACCTAGGCCGGGGATCCCGTTAACACCACCGAATTATCGCAGCTACATCGGATCCACCACGGCCGCAACGGCTTCCACCTCGACCAGCTGATTCTCATAGCCAAGTACGGTGACGCCGAAGAGCGTGCTCGGTGCGTCGTGGTCGCCGAAGGCATCGCGGACGACGCGCCACGCGGTGACGAGGTCGGCCCGGCTGGCGGAGGCCACCAGCACTCGGGTGCTGATCACGTCGGTCAACGATGCACCCGCGTCACCGAGGGCGACGATCATGTTCGCCATGCACTGCTGTGCCTGGGCCGCATAGTCGCCGACGCCCACGGTGGCGCCATGTTCATCGAGCGGGCAGCAACCCGCCAGAAAGATGAGGCGGACATCGGCCGGTGCGGTTGCCGCGTACGCGTATTGCGCGACGTCGGACAGGGTGCCCGACCGGATGAGCCTGACGGCGCTGACCATCGGGCTAGCCTCGTCAGTCGCTGGCCGCCGGCTTGCTCGGCGGTTGGTGTTGCGGTTCTTTCGACGTGGCCGGTTTGGTCAGCGACGAGGTGAGCCGATGCAGGGCGGACCGAAGCGGGTCAGAAGCCTTGGGCTGCTTGGTCTTTGCCACGGGCGTCGGGGTCGCCACCGTGTCGGCGGTGGCCGCTGCCGCCTTGGCACGCGGTGCGGCCTTGGCCGTCGGCACGGTGGCCTTCAGCGTTGTTGACGCCGTCGATGCCGAGGTCGGCACTGCGTCCTGGGTGACCGACGGCCTGGTGACGGTCACAATCGGCGGAATCAGCGGAACAGGTTGCTTGTCAACAGGCCCCGTCGCCAAGTCGCCCTGAACGGCCTGCACACCCTGAACGGCGGCGGTGACCAGATCGGAGGCCAGCGTGACGGGGTTGACGGGTGGGATCAACCGGAACGGCGTCGGCACTCCGGGATTGGCGTTGGGGTCGTAGCCCGTGTCGATGAGCACGCGCAGCGTCGGCGAGATCAGATCGACGACCGGGTTCACCAGCGCACTGGTCCCGGTCGCCTGCCCCACCGCGATCAACGGATCCAGGATCGGCAGGGTCTTGGTCGGGATGGTGATGTAAAGGGTGTCGCCCACCTGCACCTGATTGGCGGGGTCGGCCTGGGCGGCCAGCAGTTCCTCCTCGGTGTAGCCGTCCGGCAGCTGCGAGCTGCCCTCGTTCGGCGCCAGATACGTGGGATGGATGTAGGCGAACCCGGCCAGTGCGTTCAGGTCGGCCAGCAGATTGATCGGATATTCGGGGAAGTCGGCGACGCCGTCGTACTGGAACGCGATGTCGGTGGTCTGAATGCCGGTGTCGGTCGGGGTCGGCAGGCCGAACGTCGCATCGAGGATCGGCACGGTGCCCAAGGCGGCCAACCGCTCGAAGACGCCGCCGTTGGGGCGTTCCGGATTCCCGATCAGGACGAACGAATAGTTGGCCTTCTCCGCGGGGGTGAGGCCGGCCAGCGCGGTCTTCTCCATGCTGGCGACGGCCGCGCCCTGGGAGTAGCCGAAGATGGTGATGTCACCGGCCGGGGGATTGCTGTGCAGGACCGCGAGTTCTTTCTGCAGGTTCGTCAGGCCGCTCGCGACGGACACATCCCATTTGCTGCCGCTCAGACCGCCCCACCCGGGGATCGGGAAGGGCCAGAACTGGGCGATGTACGGAATGCCGACCGGATTGCACGACGACGCCGGGCACGAGGCGGTGTAATCAGCGGTATTCGGGACCACGTAGTACTTGACCGCGTTTTCCTCCAGGCCGCCGATGGCGCCCGGGTTGGGTTCGCCGGTACCCGGGACGATCAGCGCCGTTGCGGCCAACGTAACTGCGGTAGTGATCGTCGAGGTCAACGCCAGGAAGGCGCCGCCCAGCACCGTTAGGAAGCCTACGAAAATGGAGTGGACTGCGGCGCGCAGTTGCCAGCTCCCGCGCGGCCGGGCGACCACCATCTCGGCCGGGGGTGTCGCTAGATACGTGCCGGCCATCGCAATCTCCTCGCGGCTGTCGATCGATCGCACCGCGTGTGCCACCGCCCTCGCGACAGTCTAGGCACAGCACCAGAAGGTTGCTGGGATCGGTTACCGGAAGTCTTGCCCGGCGGCTCAGTCCCGGAGGGTGACGTTGCCGGCTGCGGGTTAGCCGCCGCCGGTGTTGATGTTCGACGACAGGGTGATGAACTGGCCGTTCTTCCAGACACCCCAGCGGCCGCCCCACATCGAGGTCCACACGACG
>JBEVHL010000765.1:0-19336 GCA_040511255.1 Mycobacterium sp.
TGGGTCATGGCATTAGGGCATTGGGATTGAATCACCATGCCGGCTACCGCCCCGCCGATCGTCGGGGCGAGCCCGCCATTGCCGCCGGCTTGGATGGCACTCGACGCCACGCTGCTGCCCGGTTGGACGAGTAAGGGGCAAATCGCTTGTCCCACTTGAGCGATGGCGGTACTGAGTGGGCCGTTGTTGCCAATGCCGACGCTGCTGAGTACGCCGGTGTACGAGCTGTCGACAGGGTCGGCATGCGCTGGTGTCGACGCCCACACCGTCGCCGCGATCACGATCGCACCCGAGATGAGGACCGGCCGCAGCACAATGTCGACAGTGTCGATGATCTTCAGCACGGTGGCCCCGGCGCGTCGAGGTCCCGCGCGGCGGTACGCGCTCCGTCCGTTGTGATAGCTCAGGGCGGTCATATAAGGCTCCCTCATCGACGGAATGTCGTGACGCCCCGTTGGGCGCTTGTTTCACTTCGATAACAATGGGCCACTCTTGTCACATTTTGAACACGGCGCGATAACCGTTTGCACCGTTCGCCGTTTCCTTAGCGTGTTCTCAAGGTGGCCCGTGCGACACTCGCCGGCCCTCGGATGAGGGAAACGTGCCCGGTCACCAGACGTGGTGCAGAAAGCCGAGGCACCCCGAGCGAGGTAGTCGGGCGCGACGCGTCGGCCCCAGGTTCGGCGGGCTACCGTCGAAGAGTGTTAGTCAACAAGCCACTGATCGATGCGTTGAGGGCAAGTGTTCCGGCCTCCCGGCTGCTGCTTGACCCGGAAGTGATGAGTTCCTTCCAGCATGACGAAGCAGAGTGGGCGCCGCACTTCTCGCCGATCGCAGTCGTGCGACCTACGTGTACTGACGAGGTTCAGGCGGTGGTGCGCGCGTGCCTCGCCCACCGGACACCTGTAGTCGCTCGTGGTGCCGGCACCGGCTTGTCGGGAGGGGCCAATGCCACGACGGGGTCCGTCGTGATCGCGCTGGACGGAATGACGGCGATCAAGGCCATCGACGAACTGGAACGGTACGCCGTCGTCGAACCGGGCGTGGTCAACGATGACCTTCGGGCTGCCTGCGCGGAACGCGGTCTGTGGTATCCACCCGACCCGGCAAGTTCACCGTGGTCGACGATCGGCGGCAATGTGGCGACCAACGCGGGCGGCCTGTGCTGCGTGAAGTACGGAGTGACGCGCGACTACGTCATGGGAATGGAGGTGGTGACGGGAACGGGTGACGTCGTCCGATTGGGACGCACCACCGCCAAGGGCGTGGCCGGCTACGACCTCGCGGGCTTGATGGTGGGTTCGGAGGGAACACTCGGGATCATCACCGAAGTCGTCGTCAAACTGCGCCCGCTGCAGGATCCACAGCGCACCATCGCCGGTTACTTTGATTCTGTCGTAGACGCCGGTCGCGCAGTCAGTGCGGTCGCAGCCGCGGGACTGACGCCATCGGCCCTGGAATTGGTGGACAGGCAGTGCCTCCTCGCCGTCGACGCCTGGAAGAACATGGGGCTGTCGGTCGATGCGAACGCCGTGCTGCTGGGCCGCGTCGACACCCCGGACCCGGCCGGCGAGCAGGAGGCCCAGAAGATGCGCGCGTGCTTCGAGGAAGCCGGAGCCACCTGGTCGGCCGTCTCCACCGACCAGGAGGAAGCCGACGCGCTGTTCGCCGCCCGGCGCCTGGCGTACCCCGCAATGGAGAGACTGGGCCCGGTGCTCACCGAAGACGTGTGTGTGCCGAAACGGCATGTTGCAGAGATGCTTTCGCGAATCGAGCACATCGGTGTCAACTACGGCATCACGATCGCGAACATCGCTCACGCCGGCGACGGCAACCTGCACCCGCTGCTCATCACGCCACGCGGTGACGACGACGCCCGCGTACGCGCCCAGACTGCGTTCGCCGAGATCATCGATGCCGCACTGGAATTCGGTGGCACCGTCACCGGTGAACATGGTGTCGGCCTGCTGAAGATGGACGGGCTCGCCAAGGAACTCGATCCGGTGGTGATGGCGATGCACCGCTCGATCAAATCCGCACTCGACCCGCATGGAATCCTCAACCCCGGCAAGATCTTCGATTGAGCAGACCCGCACAGGGGCCACGACAAGGCTCAAATTAGTCGATGAACAGGCCCATTGCGCTGACGCCGGCTGCGAGGACGAGATAGAGACCGACATAGGCGAGTCCGAACTGATTGGCCAGCCAGGCGGCGATGACTGGGGAAACTGTGGCCCCGATGAGCTCGACCGCGGTCCAGATCACCGGGACGCAACCTTTCAGGCGCGCTGTGGCGTGACTGTCCGTTTCGTCGCCGGGCGTGTTGGTATCGGATCGTTGTTGATGGGGCACGCGCGTTCCTGTCGGTGATCGACAGGCGGCCTGTCGTCGGTACTGAACCAGCGTAAAATGCTGGTGGGCAATAAGGTTCGGGCCTAACCTGCCTTCGGCGTCAGAAGAGGGGCAAGCCTGGATCCAACCCGAGGCGGACGCGCCCGGCCGCCTCCATGAACACCGCGGACTGGTTGGCATGCTGCGTCGCGGCCATTCCGTCGCGAAAGAGCCGCTCGATCGGGTTGGACCGGTACAGCGCCGAGGAGCCGGCGAGCTGATACATATCCGTCAGGGCGACGCGGCTGACGTCGGCGGCATGAGTCATGGCTGCGCGCAAGGCCGCTCGCATGTCGAGTGTGACAGGGGTGTTGTGCTCAGCGGCGTTCTGCAGATCGCCGGCTGCGGAAAGCAACAGCAGTCTTGCGGCGTCGACGCTCGTCTTCGCCTTGGCGATGAGGTACTGAGTTCGGCCGGCATCGGCGACGGTTCCCCCGGCCATGGCGGGTTTGGCGCGTACCAAGTTGGCCGTCTCGTCGATGGCGTGTGCCGCGACGCCCAACGTGACAGCGCTACAGCCGGCGAAGACCAAGGTCGGCAGGAAGCCGCGATACAGCGGGCGGTCGATGCGCGCGGGAGCGTCCAGTGGCGCAGCGAGGTCCGACGGCACGAAGATGGCGTCGCCGACGGCATCTCGACTTCCAGTTGCCCGCATGCCCGTGACGTCCCATGTGTCGCGGATGTCCACCTGGTCCGTCGGGATCACGAAGATGCGGACATCTGGTGCACCGGAAGCAGTCAGCCGAGGTTGCCCGTCGACGCTGACCACGCCGACGACGACCAACCAGTCCGCCCGGTGGATCCCGGTGACGATCTTCCATTGGCCGGTGACCCGGTAACCACCTTCAACAGGTACTGCGGTGCTGGGCACACCCGAGTTGGCCAGGACCGGGTCGGTGCCCGTCTTCCAAATGTGGGCGAGACCAGTGTCGTTGAGCAGGGCGCCGATGAAGCCGAAGTTGGCGTTCCACACCAGAAGTCCTACCGAGCCGTCAATGCGACCGAAGTGCTCATACACCGACAGCGTCGTCGTCAGAGGTGTCTCTGAACCTCCGAGTTCACGTGGGGTGAGCAGCCGGAACGCACCGGACTCCCGCAACGTGTCGTGCAGCGCGACGGGGATGTCGCCGAGTCGATCGCCGTCCGCGATGCCGGCCTCGATCGCGGGGCGCAGTTGTTCGGGTAGATCGACGACATCGGTCCGCTCGATAGGAATGGTCATGCTGGTCAAAACGCGGTGTCGTCACGAAGCATTCAGTGCCGGGTTGGATTACCGGCGAATTCTCAGAATTCCGCGGTGCGGGCCAAACGCCAGCGAGGAACCTGAAGGTGTACCTCACGTCCCGAGCGGCACCGACTGTCCGGCCGGCAGCGCCAGCAACGGGTTCCTCGCACTGGCCACAATCTGGCCCGGCTCGGCGCCGGGGATGAACTTGCGCCAGTCACCGCTGACCATCGTCGGGCTGGGAATCACCCGCGTGCCGTCGGCGAAGTACGTCGTCGCGAGCACGACTCGGGCAGCGGTCGTCTGGTTTGCCCCGGCCGTGTGAAAACAGCTGGCGGCGTGGAAGCTGACCTCGCCGGCCGCGAACGGTCCGTCCTCTACCTGAACTGCTTGTGCGCGAAAGGTTTCAGTCACACCGCGGTCGTATGATGTGCCGTGCTTGTCGAACTGGAGGTCAGCCACCAGCTCGCCGACATCGGCACCACGGGCGAAGGCCAGTGGGCCCATCTCGCGGGGGGTGTGCTGCAACGGTATCCACGCGGTCAGTACATCGGGGGAGTCCAGTGGGAAGTGGTGTGCGTCGTAGTGCCACGGGGTGCGGCCCGCGCCAGATTCCTTCGACAATGCGTTGTCGTGGTAGAGCCGAACCTGATGTGTGCGCAACAATGCCGCGCTGATGCCGCCGATGCGGGGCGACAAGACCGCGGCTCTGATCAGATCGTCCTTCAGCCACATCATCTCGCAACTTTGGAACCTTGTTGCGGGATCGACGGTCTCGTCGAGTAGCCGGCGCAACCGGATCCGCAACCGCTCCACTGTGCCGGGGCTCAACACCTTGGGCAACTTGATGAACGCCTCCGCCTGGAACCGGCGAACCTGCGCCGCGGTGAGCGGATAGGGTTCAGCGAGCTCCTTGGCGACCTCGCTGTCCGATGGCAGCGGTCCCGGATCGTGCGAAGCCGGATCGGTGAGCGGGCCGTCGAACACGGGGCCGTCGGCCAGCGACATGTACCAGTCCCACCACTGGTCGTTGCCACGGTCCCACTCGACAGCTACGTCGGACGCGGTGCCTGCCGCGGTGGAGTCGGACAGGTGTGGGTTGCGGATCATGGTTGTTGCCAGGTGATCAAATGAGCTTCGTGCTGAAAGTCGTAAGCGCCGTTCTGATCCCGGCAGCCGGCCAGATATTCACCGAGCACCTCACTGGCCTCCATCTGCTCCAGCGATACCGCATCGTCGAACGCGCAGCGTTGCAGGAACCCCTCCGCGACCGCCCGGTCGGATGTCCCGGTGCGGTAGTGCAGCACCTGGACCTCGATCGGTGCGCCCGCCGCGCGCAGGGCCGATGCCACACCCTCGGCATCGGTATAGGGCGTGGCATCAGGCGCGAACGAGGCCCGGTAGGCATCGTAGAAGGTCAGGTAATGCGAGCGTGACGACGCCTGCGCCACGGCTCCGAAGCCGCCGGGACGAAGCGCCGCAACCATTTTGGCCACACCTGTGGCTAATTCCCCGGGCGGTAGCGCGTACAGCGCATGGGTGGCCCAGGCGACGTCGTAACCGGTGCCCGAGAAGTCCTGCAGGAACACCTCATGCTCGCCCGCTGCGACAAACGGCGGCGCGAGTGCCTGCCGCGCCTCGGCGATGCTGAACGCCGACGGGTCGAGCAGGTCGACGTCGACGACAGGTTGCGCGGGCAGTCCCGTGGTGAGCAGCGCCGTGGGAAACTTTCCGCTACCGCAAGCGACGTCCAGCAGGCGCACCCGACCGTCGACGGCATGGCTGCGCAGATCGGCGCCCCACTGGCGAGCGCCCACGAGTTGTCGGTAGTCCTCCGTGGCCAGCGCGTAGAAGGCCTGCATCTCTGATCGCCCGGCTTCGCTCCAATGGTCCAGGCTGCGTTCGGCGGTGTCGGGTCGGCTCATCCCTCAACCCAACCACGAATCCAATGGGCCGTTTCTTACGCAACGGTGTCGTCGTCGGTGATCAGGTCGTTCGACCGGGTTTTCGGGGCACACTGGCGGCAATGACAGTGATGGGGCCTCCGCTGCCCCTCGAGGGGCTATGTGCAGAGATCCGCGGCCGCCCGCTACTCCCGGCACTGTCGGCTGAACGGTACGCGCGGACCCACGCCATCTATGAGGCGGCCAGCGACCAGCGCACGCGGTTGCAGTCATGGCTGACCACCGCAGTGCCGCCTATGTTGGCCGACTGCGACCCCGTCCGGGTCGTCAGTGTCGGCGTCGGGGACGGCAGCGTCGACGCGCCATTTGCCGCCGTTCTCGCCGCAGACGGGCGCCGCGTGCACTACACGGGGGTTGAACCGCACCCACCGTCGGCCGCGAAGTTCGCGGCAAAGCTGAATGCGCTTGACGTACCAACGCTGACGCCGACGGTGGTGATAGGGCAGTTCGCTCACCAGGACGTCGGCTGTCCCGCCGATTTGGTGCTGTTCGTGCACTCGCTTTACTACTTCGCCGACCTGTCCGCGGCGCTGGACCACGGATTGAGCATGGTCCGGCCCGGCGGTCTGCTGTTGAGCGCCATCGCGCCGCTGCGGCCGCTGTGCGTGCTGACCGAGCTGCTCTGCCCGTGGGCCGAGCTCAAGCCTTGGTTTGCAGAGGATGTCCACGCGGAACTGGAATTGCGCGGGTTGTCCACGCTCACCGAGACTCTGGTTGGGCACCTCGATGCCCGCGACGCGCTAAGTGATCCGCACGGTAGTGGTGAGGCCGTGCTGGACTTCATTATTGGCGCCCGTTCGCGCTCACTCGCACCCGAAGCTCTGGTGCTGTTGCTCGACTACTTGCGTCATATCTCGCTTCCCGGCAGGCCCGGTGTACTGCCCCACCCCGTAGAGGTCTTACTTACCCGGGTGCCCTGAAACCTCCGCTCGGCCGCGGCGCCGTGTGACGGTGATTTCGTGTGGTTTCGGCGGCCGTGCGTGCGAGGTGCACGATCGATCCCCTTCTACGGCAGCGGCTCTCGTTGTTCGGCGAACTGACCGACGAGCAGGTGAACACGCGCCGACTCGTGGCCGGGGCGCAGTCGCCCCGTGCGGTCCAGGATGACCAATCCGTGCAACGCAGCCCAGAACACCTCGGTGAGCGTGTCGAAATCTTGTTGACCGGCGACCTTCCCGACTGCATCGCGTAACACCGAGAACGCTGCCTCCAGCTGGCGCGGCGTATCTTCCGCGCCGAAGTGCAACGAGGTGGAGCGGGTGAACATGGCTTCGTACACCGCCGGATGGTCCCGAGCGAATTGGAGATAGGCGTGGGCGATTTGGACCAGCGCGGCATGCGCCGGGCCGGCGTCGGAGCCAGCGGCCCGGAGGGCGTCGGCGAGTTCTTCGAAGCCATCGATGGCTACGGCATCGGCGATCTGATCCATGCCGGTGAAGTGCTTGTACAGGACAGGTTGGCTGTACTCGATCTCAGTCGCCAGCCGGCGCGTCGTGACGGCATCCCAGCCTTCGTCCTCAGCCAGCGAGCGGGCCGTGGTGACAATCAGCCGCCGACGGGCCGCTCGCTCGCGCTCATGTCTATCTGCGATGGCCATGCCCGAATGTATCACAGCTACCAACGCTAGCGGCGCTATTGACGTCCGATGATTGAGGGGTTAGCGTTGCTATCGCAGGCAACCGCGGGAGGTGCTGACATGGCCTTGGAAGACGTCATCTGGACCGTCGCACCAGTTGTGGTGCTCGCTGGTGCGGTCGTCTATCGAACCGACGTGCACCGCTGGGTGGCATCCGTTCTCGGCTAGGTGTTACCGAATCCTCCTGTCAGACAAGCCAAGTAGGAAGCGGTCACTAATGCGTCACAGCTTGGCTGTGGCCTCCTGCGGGTGCGGCAGGTGATCAACGCACCGCCGCCAGATTGTCCTTAGCGAGTTCGACGGAAGGAAACCCCTTGATGTTCCAGCTCAGGATCTACACCCTGCGGTCAGCGGACGCTTTGCAGCGGTACGCGACCACCCACTGGGCCCGCCATCTGACGACATTCACCAGGTTCGGGGTCACTACCCACGGCGTGTGGACCGAGCGAAGCGACGGCGCTGATCGACTCGTCGCGCTCATCAGCTACCCGCCGGGCGCCAACCCCGACGACTTGACCCAACACATCATGGCCAGCCCCGAATTCGCAGCGGACATGGCCGGCTTCGACCCCCAAGACATCGCGGATGTTCAGTCGCTTCTGCTCGACCCGACCACGTATTCACCTCTGCACCAACGAATCTAGGAGTTCTTGAGATGACCATCATCACCACCGTCGGCTACGTGCTCGCCGGATTGCTCGCCGCAGGCATCATCGTCATCGGCGCGAGGTTCCTTATCGCGCCGCGGGTCGCCGCCGCCGGTTACGGCGTATTGCCCGACGTGGACCAGACCGCCGTTCGCGCCTACTTGAGCGTCAAGGGCGTGCGCGACATCGCCACAGGTCTGTTCGTCGTCATTCTGATGGCCGCCGGCGTGACACACCTCCTCGGGTGGGTGATTTTGGCCGCCACCATCATCCCGCTCACCGATGCCACGATCGTGCTGCGCAGTGGCGGCTCCAAGTCGATCGCGTGGGGGGTTCACGGCGTCACCGCGGCCGTCATGCTCGCCACCGCAGCTCTCCTGCTTCTCTCGCAAGGACCCTTGTCGTCCTAGCCACCCTCGTCCTGCCAGCAGTGGAATTGCTGCGTCTCGCGGTCATCGCAACGGCCGTCGATCCTGAACGACGTTTGGCCCCCCACACGCATCCTTGCATCACTGGAACATGTTTCTTCACAGGTTGACTCGTTGAAATCGACTGTGTCGAAAGCTATTTTGGGGCACAAGGCGGTTCGGGTACTAGGTGATCGGTTCGCCAAACATGCGCTCAGCGACGACCCTGGCCAAATTGTTGAGGGTCTCGATGTGGCCAATAGCCCAGTTTCGGCGTCGCTGATCACCCACGCACAGCGCTCCGATCGTGTCGCCTTCTACGCTGGTGAGTGGAATTCCAAGGTAGGCGACCAGGAATCCACCTCGGACAATCGGGTGATCTCGAAACTCGGGGTCGACACGCGCGTCCCTGATGATCAGCGGTACGCCGGAGGTGACCACGTACTGCGATATCGAATGTTCCAGCGACATCTGCCGCGACGACAGACTCCCCTCTGGAAGGCCGACTTCGCTCAGGAAGACTCCGCGGTGTGCATCGATGAGCACGATTGCCGCGATAGGGGCGGCCAACGCCTCCGCGGCCAGCGAAACCAGCCGGTGGTAGCCGTCATCGGGAGAAGCGTCGAGCAACCCGGTGCTTACCAGCGTCTGTAGCCGGTGAGGATCATGCAGCGCGGGCGATCCGCTGAATCCTGGTAGGAGGTGTGCCGCTGCAAGCTGTTCCAATAAATCATCCAGGAACGGATCTTTCCGTGCCGCCAGGGTTTGCACGAGTCGTGCGGCGATTGCCCTTCCGATGAATTCGTCGTGCGTTTCTACGGCCCTGTCCGCTTCGCGCGCCAAGAGTGACTGCAGCGCGTCACTGAAGTAGGGCACGGGGGAGTTCATTCGGTGACCGTACCCTTGCACGTCACCGCTTACGGGGCGAGCGGCATCGTCAGCAGGAAACGCGCACCACGTAGGTTTGGTAGGTAGACCAAGCCACCCCCCCGTGTGCACGGGCCAGTGCGCGGTCGATAGGCAGCCCGAGACCTGCGTCCCTGTTATGCCGGGCGCGGGCATCGTCCAGCCGGATCAACCGTTCGAAGATCCGCGACTGCTGGTCCTCAGGTACGCCGGTCCCGGTGTCGGTAACAGTTAGTTCAACATGAGAACCATTGCGCTGCACAACGATCGAGACTTCGCCACCTGTCGGTGTGCATCGGCGGGCGTTGTCTGCGAGGTTGGCCAGATCTGGGCAATCCGACTTGGATCGGCGCGCCCGCAGTGACGAGGTACTGCCGCATCGAACATGCATCTCTGGAGCGAGCATGGCTGGACCTTCGGTAGCGGCGCGCACGCGCTAGGTGGATTTGCCATCGCCCCTTGGTGCCGCGTTACCGTCGTGCCCATGGATGTACGCGCCCTGGCCTTCGAGTGGACAGATACGAACCGGCACTGGCTCATCGAAGCCCCAGCGCGCGTGGCTATTTACGCTGTCGTCGTTTTGATCCTGCGCTACCTGTTGCACCGGATGATCGATCGGGCCAGTGGTCAGAACCGTAGCGCCGAGGACCAGGGACAAAGCAAGCTCACGCTGATGCGCCACCTGCGTGGCCGGATACCGAGTACGACCGATCAGAAGACGGCCGAACGGCGGCTGCAGCGGGCGCAGACGATTGGTTCGGTGCTGAAGTCAACGGTGTCCATCGTGTTGCTGGTTTGGCTGATCCTGGCTGTCTTGAACGTGCTCGGAGTCAACATTGCGCCGTTTATCGCGTCTGCCGGTGTTATCGGGCTGGCCATCGGGTTCGGTGCCCAGAATCTGGTGCGCGATTTCGTCACGGGGGTCTTCATGCTGCTGGAGGACCAGTACGGCGTCGGTGACACGATCGACCTCGGTGAGGCGACGGGGGAGGTGCAGAGTGTGGGCCTGCGGATCACGACGCTGCGCGATATCGACGGCACCCTCTGGTATGTCCGCAACGGCGAGATCGCCCGGGTAGGGAACATGAGCCAGGGCTACGCCGTCGCTCGCATCGAGGTGCCGGTGGCGCTGACCGCGGACGTCGAGCAGGCCGAACAGGTGGCGGTCGATGCCGCCGAGGCGGCTCTGGATAGCGATCCGGCGTTGGCGGAAAAGGTTCTCGGTGAACCGAAGATGCTCGGCGTGCAGGAGTGGGCGCCCGATGTGGTCAAGCTGCGGATGACCATCAAGACGCGACCCAACGCGCAGTGGTCAGTGCAGCGGCGGCTGCGGCGTGAGATCCACCGCGCGTACGACGTGCACGACATCGACCTGCCGTATCCGAGTGGCCGCGTCCAGACGGTGAGCAGGGATGAGTAAACCAGCAAAATTGTCCGAGACGCGGCTGCCTCAGTCGACCTCAGCTAGGTAGGCGGCGACATCTGCCGCGAGACCAGAAGCCGTTCGCCGGAAGGACCGTAGCGGTCCGACGAGCGGCTCTTCGTACCCGGCGAACCACAGTCCCGGTGCCGCGCCAGGACTTCCGTTGACCGTCGGTTCGCCGTCGCTGTCGAGGACCCCGAGATGTTCGACAATCGGCTCTAGGCCCGGCCGGTAGCCCGTGGCGGCAATGACGACGTCGGGCTGAATGGTCGTCCCGTCGGCAAGTCGCACCCCGGCACCGCTGAGCGAGTCGACGGCAGCGACGACCTCTATGCTGCCGTCCTTGATCTTGGGGACCAGTCGGTCACCTAGCGTCGGAATGCGACCGTCTTCGCGCAGCGCGGTGTAGATGCCCTGGCCCGGAGCCGACAGGCCCTTGGCGCTCAGATCGCCCACCCACACCGTGCGCATCAGCGCAGCGGCGTGATCGAGAACTTTTACCGGCAAGTGGACGAACAGATCACTGAACGCGTCGACCGGAATGCCAGCAACGGCTCGGGGAACGAGCTGCGGCGGGGTCCGCACAGCCATCCGGACTCGGCCGGCCACCCCGTCGCTGAGTTGCAGGACGATGTCGGTGGCCGAGTTTCCTGAGCCGACCACCAACACGTCGCGGCCTGCGAAGGACGCGGCGTTGAGGTAGTCCACGGCGTGCAACAGTTCCCCGGTGAACTCCTCGGCTCCAGGCCATGCCGGCAAGACTGGTGTGCGATAATTGCCCATTGCCAGCACAACGGCTGTGGCATAGAGGGTTTCGTGGTCATTTGTGATGCGCCACCCACGCGGGTCATTGTCCAGGCGAGTCGCTGACACGCCCAGGCGCAACCGCAGCCCTTGGCGTACCGCGTAATCGTCGAAGTAGTCCACCATGTCGTCGCGCCCGGGCCACCGCCCGTGACGGCGCGGCACGCGCTGGCCGGGAAGGTGCGACCAGTACCCACATGTGTTCAGTCGGAACCCGTCGTAGCGTTTCCGCCAGGACGATGCCGGTGCCTTCTCACGATCGACCACCAGCGCGTCGATCCCACGCTGATGCTTGAGTTGACGGGCCAGTGCCAACCCACACGGCCCCGCGCCGACGATGACAACTTGCTCAACGCCTTGTTCCCGTGATTGCACTCGTTGAGCTCCCTTTGCCTGCACAGACTGTAGCCCGGTTCGCCCGCACGGAGCAGACGTGCGGATCTAACGGTGGCCTCGGGCCGGTCTGGGCGCAATGATGCTTAGATGCCGAGTTTGATACTGCCGGCAATAGCCGCCGGATCGTTGCGTCGCTCACCCCATCCGTCGGTGCCCGTAGGGGAAATCGCCGTACTGCGGCCGTGGCTACTGTCCGACGCCGATGCTGTGGTGGCCGCTTTCAATGATGCAGAAATCCAACGCTGGCATGTGCGCCGCGCCGATTCCGTGGCCGAAGCGCGACAGTGGATCACCGGATGGCAGGCCGGCTGGGCTGAGGAGGCGCAGTTGAATTTTGCATTGGTCGATCGCGCCGACGATTCTCTGCTGGGCCGGGTGTCGCTCAAAAGCGTGGACCTTCACAACGGCTCAGCAGGTGTGGCGTATTGGATGGTGCCCGCTTCGCGCGGGCGCGGACTCTGTTCTCAAGCTTTACTTTCGTTGTGTCAGTGGGCATTCGACGAAGTTGGGTTTCACCGAGTTGGATTGGCGCATTCCGTGGTGAACACAGCGTCGTGTCGGGTGGCGGCCAGGGCCGGGTTTCGCGCAGAGGGTATCCGGCGGGCCGCGGCGTTGCATGCTGACGGCTGGCACGATATGCACCAGCATGCGCTGCTAGCCACCGACCTGGCGGGCAACGCGCCAGGCTATCTGCAATGTTGATGACGCCATTCTCGGCGTGAACTCAATAGTGGTCGGGCCAGTCTGCCGCAACATATTTCAACGAAAGCCCAGTGCCTCCCAAGCAGTCGCGAATGAACTTCTGCACCGCGAGCATGGCCACCAGGCCGCCAGCAGAATCGGCATAGACGCTGACATTGTCGGCTCCGTGCTCGTCGACCGTGGTCGCAATGAACTCCGCCATCGGCGGTACCACCTGAGCGGCAGTTCTCTGTCCTGGGTGAGTCGCCAGCGCGTACATCGGCACGATCACGGTAGCGCCGGTGTCGCGGGCCATCGAAGCGTAGTCAAGCCATTGAATCAGGTTGGGCTGCAACACAAGACCACTACCGTGCACGGGCGACGACGTACTTACCCGACGGCTCAGGCGGGGCAATAACCCAGACATTGCCGCCCGCATAGCTGTCCTGTGAGACGTTCAACCCCAAGGTCGTGAAGAACGGTGGGCTATCTGTTGACATCAGTCTGGACAACTCGAAGGCGATTTCGACTCCGATGACCCGCGAAATCTGGTGTAGGACACTTAGACCGGCCGTCATGAACTGATCGCTCGGCGACGGAGGGTCGGTGACCCTGAAATGCCCCGTCGAGCTCCGGGGGCACCGCAATTCCAGGGGCGAGTGCCACGGACGGCGTAGGTGCGGTGACCTCCTGACTGACCACCGCGCTGCTGCTCGATGTCGGCTGGCTCAAGCTGCGCTCGATTTCGCGACGCGTGCCGCCGGCCAGGGCCAGTTCCACCGGCGGCAGGGCGGGCTTGTCTGGCACGTTGCCGGTGGGGGAGGCCACTGTGGCGCGGATGGTCGGTACGTTCGCGGTGACTACAACGGGTGTGGTCGACGCCCCGCTTGGGACGGGGTTCACCGCAGCGTGGATGGTGGGCGGCGACTGCGGGACGTCATCGGCACCAACCAATCCAACTACCGTTGTGTCCCGGACACGCTCGGTGGGGCGTGTGCTGTTGGCGCCGAGCGACAGCTGAGTTTTCGACTTACCGTCGAACGCGGACGCGGCGACGCCGTTCCTGCGGTCGTCAGTGCGGTTGCTGTGGCCGGGCTTGCTCGGTGCTTCTCTCGTGCTCGGCGAGGCCGGGGTGCTTTGATTGGCGGGGGATGCGCCGGCTCCACCGGACGAATCGTTCTCGTCGGCAGTCGCGACGCCGCATCCCAGGCCGACACTTATTGCGGTTCCTGCTCCCAGGGTGACGGCCAACCGGCCTACGCGTCCCCCCGTACCCCCACGGTTGCATTTCATACATATCCGACATCGAGCCATGAAAGATGTGCTTTCTCGACAAGAGTCTGCACGCAATTTTCGGTCGCAGGTTTAGGCGACATCAATCCAATAGAACGTCTTCAGGGCCTAATGGTTTGAAACAGATCGAGCACATCCCGGTGTGCTCGTGAACGGTGTGGCCACCTTGGCGATCGCACCAGGCTGCAGAGCTGGTAACCCGTCCACGTACGAGCCGCGCGATGTCGACGACATCTTGGTCGATGATCCGGTAGCCGTGTTCGACGCGCTCCCACAAGTCGGCCAGGCACAGCTCAGCGGCAGCTGTCGTAGTCCCCGCGATGACCGTATCCAGGTAGTCATCGGAGACAAACCCCGGTGTGTCATCGACAACGCTGGTTGTGATCGCATACCTGTGGAGGTCGAATGCCTCCCTGGTAATGGCGGGGCCAGTTTCGCCATTTGGTCCTTTTAGCGTGATGAATTCCGTATCACCGCCTTTACCGTCGTCATCACTCATGAGTTAACTGTAGAGCGGTGGCGCATGGCACGGGTAGTGGATGTGGATATGGGTCGCTGCAGACCGCGGTTTCGCGCGCGCGGAAGATCCTGCAGCCTTAGCGTGGAGCAGTGGACTGGGAGTTTGAGGCCGAGGTGTTCCAGTGGCGTGGTCCGGCTCCATACTTCTACGTCGCGACACCCCCTAATGTTGATGACTTCCTTCACGCTCACCTCGGCGAGCTGACCTACGGCTGGGGTGTCATCCCTGCCCGGGTGCGCATCGGTGACACCGAGGTGACGACATCACTCATCCCGAAGGACGGCGTTTATCTGGTACCGCTGAAATTGGCGCTACGCCGTCCCGAAGGTATCGACGACGGCGCTTCCGTGCGGGTCCGGCTGCAGGTCGGCCGAGCTTCACCGAGGATTGCTTCGACCACACCACCGGTCTCGCGGGCGGACAGGGCGTGACGAATTCTGTTGGCCAGCCGCGGGATGGTGACCTGGTCGAGGTGAAGTGGATCAACAAGAACCACACCACGGCCCTCCGAAGTAGGGCTGGCCCGGAGCGCAGACTCCTCGATAACGCCGCCGTCATAGACGAACATGACCGAGTCGCCCCGATCGCCTCCATCGGTCTGATGGTCCAAGACCAGCAGGCGCCCGACCTCGATGTCGGCTCCTAGCTCTTCACGACACTCCCGCGCACATGTTGCCGGCGGTGATTCACCCGCTTCAACGGCGCCACCTGGGATTTCGAGATAGTCGCGGTAAGACACGTCGTACATCACCACCCGCCCGTCGAGCAAGGTGATCAACGCGCCCGCACCTTGCCTCACGCGAGCGAGCTGTGCGTAGTAGTGCTCGGGCGGCACGAATTCATCCGACATCAGCCCAGTATCGGCGGTCGGGGCTCAGCACGGCGCTATTCGGTCGCCCTGTACCCGCGTCCTGGCGGCGGGTAGGCAACGCGTCTTGGTGGACGAATACGTTGGCCCGTGGCAGTTTCGGCGAAGCCAATTGATGATCGCCCCGAGTCGTGCCCAGGCCACGAATTCAATAGCCGTGGAAAATGGGCTGAGTTCTTTCGGCCCGGCTGACACAATCGACGCATGCTCTCGCGCGCGGTCGTTCAGTTGCATGCAGCGACCCCCGACGATCACACCTTCATCGTCGAGATGGCTCGCTATGTCTGCATCATCGACGATCGGCCGCTTCCCGACCTTGACGACGACGAAGTACTCAAATTGCTGCCGCCGCCCGGCGAGATACCGATCCTCGCCGAAGATGCGAGCGATGCACTAACGCGGACCGCGTGGGCTGGCGGTGTACAAAGACCTGCGCCGAGAATCATGACGCACCAATGCAGATCCCGACATGCAACGTGACCAACTAGCGCAGACTTGGCCGCAGTTCGCACTTCGCATTGCCCTCGGGAGTGCCTACCTGCAAGCTCCGACGGATAGTCAACTCTCGGTACTGGCACGGCGCGCCTCCGAGCCGAATGCGGTTCTACCGAAGGCGAATTCACATTTCGTGACTTGGATCGGCGATCGAACACCGCAGGAAATCGCGGATCAGCGGATCAATCGTGCCCGGTCGAATCGCGATCTCACCGAGGGCCCCGGCTGGACACTTGATCTCGCGGTGATTGTCTCTGGCCAACCGGTCGGAATGCAGACTTTGTCCGGGTTTGATCAGTGGCCCCACCGCCGCCTAGTGGGAACGACTTCCTGGTTGCTCACCAGGTATCAAGGCAATGGCCTCGGAACCCGCTCTCGGGCGGCCGTCCTCGAATTGGCCTTCGGCTATCTGCATGCGGAATCGGCGCGGTCCTGGGTCCTCGCAGACAACCACGCGAGCATTTCAGTTTCGAACAAACTCGGATACACCCTCGTCCACCGCCATGACATCACCGACCACGGCCATCACTACAACGAACACGTCTATCAGCTGGACCGGGACACGTGGCTGCAGTCACCCATCCGCCGCCAGCATCAGCCCGTCATCACCGGCGCTCAACCGCTCATCGACCTGCTCACCCGCTAAGAGAATTCCACGGCTGCGCGGCCACCATACTCAACCATGAACTCAGTCTCGACTCCGCCCAGCATTACCGCGACACAATTTGTCAGAGTGAGTGGACACCGTGGCTCGGATCGGCGGGGAAGCCGCTCAATTCAGCGCCGGGACAACGTATTCCCAGATGGCGTCGAGGATGTCGGTGGTCGGTCCGAGGTAGTGCGCCGTCACGCTGACGCAGCTTTGGTGGTCGGGAAGCACGATGCCGAACTGGCCGTAGAGGCCGTCCATGCGCCAGGCGCGATCGCGGCTGCAGATCCATACGTGCAGCCCGTAGGTCTGGTTATCTGGCTCGGTTCTTCCTGTCGGTGTTGTTTCGGCGGTCATCCGTGCGAGGTACTCGGCCGGGACGAGCTGCCGGCCGTTGTGTATTCCGTCGTGCAGCAGCAAGTGCGTGATCCGGCCGATCTCGGAGGTTCGCAACTGCAAGCCGACCGCACCGAGCGGAAAGCCGAGCGGGCACCGCAACCACTGTGGATTCCGAATGTCGAGAGGCCCGAACAGCCGTGGTAGCAGGAAGTCTCGCAGGTCGAGGCCGGAGACCGCGTGGACTATGCGACCCAGCATGTAGGAGTTGCCTCCTCGGTAGTCGTAGGTCGTACCCGGCTCGGTGATCAGCGGTGTAGCCAGGAAGTCGCGGCCGGGAGCTCCTGGATGATCGGCGTCCTCATCAACCCAGCAATATCCGTTACCCGCGGTCATGCTCAGCAGGTGTCGTACAGTCATCGCCTCCGTGCCCGGTGCCGCCGTGTCGGCCAACTCGGGCAGGTGCGTCAGGACCGAATCGTCCACAGTGAGCATGCCGTCACCGGCGAGCATTCCGATGGCGAGGGAGGTCACGGTCTTCGATACCGAGAAAACATCTCGACGGATGTCGGCGATCCAGCGGCGCTCGTCGATACGGCCGTCCCCGGCGATGACGTGCAGCCCTTCGACGCCCAATCGACGACCGTCGGCGACCTCGCAGAACCGATCGAGCGCCGCGTCCATAGCCACCATCTGATGCTACAAAAACGTCGACAATCGAGGTTGGGCCGGCGCGAACTGGTCGCGAATGTCGAGATCGAAAGGGGTGAGTACTTTGAGGACTGAGCCGCTCGCGGACGTCTACCGCCGCTACCTGCAGTGTCTCAACGACCGGCGATGGGGCGAACTCGGAGAGTTCGTCTCCGACGACGCAATACACAACGGCAGGCCACTGGGACTCGAAGGCTATCGGGCAATGTTGGAAGCGGACACCACGGCAATACCGGACTTACGATTCATCGCCGAATTGATCGTGACTCAAGAGGAGGTGGTGGCCAGCCGACTGATGTTCTGCTGCACCCCACAGGAGCCTTTTTTGGGGTTCGAGCCGTCCGGGAAGCCGATCTCGTTCGCAGAGCACGTCTTCTACCGGTTCCGTGACTCCAAGATCGCTGAAGTGTGGTCCCTGATCGACACCCAAGCCATCGCGGCGCAGACCCAGCAATGAAGTAGTGGGTGAGGACTCAGTCGGTCAGTTCGTCGAAGCCGTCTCGACCGGTGACGATCTCCTTGGCCTTCTCGACCGAGTGCGTGACGATGTCCATCGAACTCTGCACGATGCCTTCGACGCCTGCCGAGACATCGCCTTTGAGGATGTAGCCTGCGCTGTCGACGATATCGGCAGATCTTTCGACGGCGTTGGTCGCGATGTCCTTCACCGATTCGATTGCGTCCCGGGGATTGAAGCCCATCGGATCCTCCTCCGCGTGATGATGCTTGCCCGAGCCTAACCCCGGCGCGCGACTGTGTCCCGGCATCGTGGCGGTATCGCTATCGATTGAACTGAGCAATCCACCGGCACAGCACGGCAATCCACCGGCACCGCAGCCTGGGTTCCGGAGGCAAGGTGAAGGGGAGTGATGGCGAACCAATGCGGAGGTCTTGATGGGTGACGGTGATCGAATTCGTATCGCGGTTGTGACCGGCGGGTCGGGGGGTATCGGACGACGGGTGGCATTGCGCCTCGCTGCCGACGGGATGTCTGTTGCCGTTCACTACTCGGGCAACGCTGACCGGGCGCAGGAGGTGGTCGATGAAATCGCGGGGGCGGGCGGATCGGCTATGGCAGTACGAGCCGACGTCGCTGATGCAGATCAGGTAACCGCGCTGTTCGATTCGGTCGTGGAGCACTTCGGGGGAGTCGACGTGGTGGCCAACACCGCAGGCATCATGACGCTGTCACCGTTGGCGGACCTCTCGCTCGATGACTTCGACCGGATGATCCGTATCAATCTTCGTGGCACGTTCGTCGTCTCCCAGAAGGCGGCGGCGCACCTCAGGGAAGGTGGTGCGTTGATCAACTTTTCGTCATCGGTGGTCAAGATGGCGCTTCCAACGTACTCGGGGTACGCAGCCAGCAAGGGTGCCGTCGAGGCGCTGACACCCATCTTGGCGAAGGAACTGCGCGGCCGAGATGTCACGGTGAACACCCTGGCCCCTGGGCCGACGTCTACCCCCTTATTTCTCGATGGGAAGACTGACGAACAGATTCAGCAGATGGCGGAAAGGTCGCCACTGCAACGGCTCGGTGAACCCGACGACATTGCCGAAGTGGTCTCGTTCCTGGCCGGCCCGGCCCGTTGGGTCAACGGACAGATCCTGTACGCCAACGGCGGGGTGATCTAGTGCCCAAGACCATCCTGGTCACCGGGGCGTCCAGCGGCTTCGGGGCGATGACGGTCCGTGAGTTGGCCGACGCGGGACACACGGTGTTCGCCGGAATGCGAAACACACTGAAAGCGAACGTTTCTGCGGCTCGGGATGCGACCGAATACGCTGCCGATCGACGAGTTGATCTGCGGCCCATTGACCTCGATGTCGGCGATCAAGAGTCGGTCGATCGTGGTATCGCACTGCTGCTCGACTCGGTGGAACGGTTGGATGTGTTGGTGCACAACGCGGGACACATGGTGCTGGGTCCTGCTGAAGCGTTCACAACCGAGGATCTTGCCCAGGTGTACGACGTCAACGTTCT
>JBEVHL010000766.1:0-11589 GCA_040511255.1 Mycobacterium sp.
CTCAACCGGACAGGCCCCAGCGTTTCGCGATCAGTTCGTGGCTGCGCAGCCGGTCCTCGTGGCGGTGCGTGACCGAGGTGATCACCAGTTCGTCGGCGTCGGTCACCCGTTGCAGCGCGGCCAGCCGGTCGGCCACCTCGTCGGCGTCACCGACGAATTGTGTTGCGGTGCGGTCCTTGACAGCAAGCTGCTGTTCTTCTGTCAGCGGTTCGAAGTCGTCGGGATCGGGGTACGGCGCGGCTCCGCCGCGGGCCCGGATGGAGTACACCCAGTGCCCGTAGCTCGAGGCCAGGTGCTTGGCCGTCTCGGAATCGTCGGCGACGACGATATCGGCCGAGGCCACCACGTAGGGCTTGGCCAAGGTTGCCGACGGGCGAAAAGCGTTGCGGTAGGCCTCCACCGCATCCAGCGCGGTGCCGGGGGTGATGTGGTAGCTCGCCACGAACGGCAGGCCGAATTCACCGGCGACCTGGGCGCTCTGGCCCTTGCTGCTGCCGAACACCCACGGCACCAGGGCGTTGCCCTCGCCGGGTACGACGTGCACGTCGACGCCGTTGACCTGGTAGCTGCCGTCGATCATGGCCAGGATGTCGCCGACCTGCTCGGCGAAATCCGGCACCTGCGCTTGCGGCTGCTGAATGATGGACATCTGCGCACGCATCCGGTCACTGCGCATCATCGTGCTGAAATCGAACGGTGGCGGGACCACCACTCCGTCGATCTCCCGCCATTCCCGAGGCGGTTTGGGCGTTTTCGGCGCGGACGGGGCTTCCTTCTGCGCCTCGGAGCGCCGCTGACCGGACCGGCCGACGCCCAGGTCGATGCGCCCGGGGTGGAACGCGTCGAGGATGCCGAAGTTCTCCACCGTCGCCAGGGCGGTGGTGAAGCCGAGTTGCACCGCCGCAGCACCGACGTGGATGCGCTCCGTCGCGGCCGCGATCTGGCCGATCACCAGCGCAGGCGACGAACTGGCCACCGCCACGAAGTGGTGTTCGGCCAGCCAGTAGCGGCGGAATCCCCACTGTTCGGCGTGCTGCGCCAGGTCGACGGTGTTCCGCAGCGCGGCGGGGGCGTCCGACCCGGCGCTGATCGGCGACAGATCCAGGATGGAGAGCGGGACGTTCATGGCGAGACCTCCACGTATCGGTTTTCCGGGACAGACAGGCCGAGTCGCGCCCGCAGCGTCTCCCCGGCTCGGTATTCCGAGCGGAACCGCCCGGACCGGTGCAGCAGCGGCACCACCTCGTCGACGATGATCGGCAGGTCGGTGGCGTGCACCGCCGGGCGCAGGCGGACACCGGCCACCCCGAGGTCGTGCCAGCGCAGGATCAGGTCGGCCACGTGCGCGGGTGAACCGTCGACGATCACGGCGTCCGAGCCGAAGTCGGTGTCGCCGCCGAAGGTCACCACCAGGTCGGCGTACACCAGCGGCACACCGCCTGCTGCGGTGACCTCAGCAAGGATGGACAGCAGGTCCTCGTCGTCACGCGGCGTGATGAAGACCAAATTAGCTGCGGCGCTGGCGAATTCGTACACCCGGGGCGCGTGGGCCAACGCGGCGATCACCGGCTGCCTTCCGCTGCCCCACAGCGAACGCACCTCGGTGACGAATTCGGTTGCCCCGTCGAACAAGTCGTGGTGGTCCGGCCACTGCCGGCGGCCGAAGAGGGCCGCCTCGTGGGCGGTACCGCTGACCCTGGGCTGCCAACCGGCGCGGCCGTGCGACACGGCGTCGAGCGTGGCGATCGCCGCGGCGACGTGGGACGGGTTGGTGTGCGTCACGGTGGCCACCGGGATCAGCCCGATGTCGGTGGTGGCCCGCGCGACGCGGGCGGCCATCATCACCGCGTCCGCGCGTCCGACGAGCCGCCCCGGGCTGAGCTGCGCCCGTCGACCCGGTTGCGGGGTGAGGGCGTCATCGATGGTGAGGAAATCCAGCAGGCCCCGTTCGGCGGTGCGCGCCAGCTGCGTCCAGTAACCGCCGGACAGGACCGACTGGGCGGTTGGCGTCTTGCGCCAGGCCTGTCGGTGCCAGCCGTATCCGTCCAGCGCGACGGCCAGTGCGACCTGGTCAGTCATGGGAGCACCTCCCCGACCCGCGTGAACATCACTTAAGGGTCTAACGCGACGGGCGCGCATGCATTCCGCAGGAGCGTTCCCAGGAGGCTTTGCGACAAAACTTGACACGTGTAAAGTTTTTCCGCATGGACAACATCAGGGGTAAGACCATCGCCATTACGGGCGGTGCCCGGGGCATCGGGTACGCCACGGCGAAGGCGCTGTTGGACCGCGGCGCGCGGGTCGTCATCGGTGACCGCGACGTCGCCGTTCTCGAACCCGCCGTCACGGAACTGAGCAGGTTGGGCATGGTCTCGGGGCATCCCCTCGACGTCACCGACCGCGAATCGTTCGAGACGTTCCTGGACAAGGCGCGTACTGACGGTGACGGCCACATCGACGTGCTGATCAACAACGCCGGGGTGATGCCCGTCGGCCCGTTCCTCCAGCAGTCCGAAGGCGCCATCCGCAGCTCGATCGAAGTCAACTTCTACGGCGTGCTCACCGGCTGTCAGCTGGTGCTGCCCGAAATGGTGAAGCGCCGCCGTGGGCACATCATCAACATCGCCTCGATGGCAGGCATGGTGGCCGTGCCCGGACAGGTCGTCTACGCGGGCAGTAAGTTCGCCGTGGTGGGATTATCCACCGCGATGGCCGACGAGTTCGCACCGCAGGGCGTGGCCGTCACGGTGATCATGCCGACGTTCACCAATACCGAACTCCTCTCGGGCACCACCACCACCGCGGCCAACAAGCCGGTGCAGCCGCAGGACATCGCCGCCGGGATCATCAAGGCACTCGACAATCCCAAGCGCACCCACCTGTCGGTGCCTGGGCCGCTGCGATTCATCGGGTCGCTGACGTCCATGCTGTCGCCGCGGGCGCGCCGGTTCCTCGGTCGCAAGACGGGCAACGACACCGTGTTCCTGGAGTTCGACCACGCCGCACGGCAGAGCTATGAGGACCGCGCGCAGACCGCTCGTGGCGTCCTGGAGGACTCCAAGCCGGTCTGACGACGGACTTACGCCTGGGCCAGCGCCGCCAGCTTCTCCGCCGACGGCGAGCCGCGGTCGGCGCTGTAGATGATCAGCGACAGCCCGGGGTCCGCGGGCAGTTGCAGAGTCTCGTAGTTCAGGGTGAAGTCGCCGACCGCGTCGTGGTGGAACCGCTTCGGACCGTAGGTGTGTTGGTACACCCGGTAGTCGGCCCAGTAGTCGGCGAATTCCGTTGACCGCGTGGTGAGCTCGCCGACCAGCACAGCCAGCCGTGCTTCGTTGGCGGCGTTCCCCGCGGCCACCCGCAGAATCGCCACCAGCTGCGCGGCGATCTCGGACCAGTCCGGATAGACCCGGCGGGCGTTGGGGTGCAGGAACATCCAGTGCACCATGTTGCGCTCGGCCGGTGCCATCTCGTCGAAATCGTGGATCAGTACCTTGCCCATCCGGTTGGCCGCCAGCACGTCCAGGCACGGCCCGTAGATCATCGCCGGGACGGGATCGAGGGCATCCAGCATGGATCTCAGGGCGGCGCGGGCCCGCAGCGGCGTCCCGGATCCGGCAGGCACCGCGGCGTTTCGACCCGGGCCCGCTGCAGGCCGCACCAGTTCGATCAGGTGACGGCGTTCCAGATCGTCGAGTTGCAGTGCTTCGGCAACCGCCGTGAGCACCTGTTCGGAGACGTTGCGGGCCCGGCCCTGCTCCAGCCGGGCGTAGTAGTCGGGGCTGACGCCGGCCAGCATCGCCAACTCCTCGCGACGTAGACCGCTCACCCGGCGACCCGAGGTCGGCTTGCCCAAGCCCACGTCGGCGGGTGCCAACCGGGCCCGGCGGGAGCGCAGAAATTCGCGAAGCTCATTCGTCTGCGTCATGGCCCTCATTATGAAGCGTCCAGAGCGTGACGAACACCGGATAGTGCAGCATCAGTTCGCCGATCGCGCGGTGCAGGCCCGGGTCGCGGGGCCGCCGCCGGGCCTCGTCGCGCAACCCGGCCACCGCGGCTTCGGCAGCCACCAACCAATCGGCGTCCACCACGTCAGTGTCCGTGCCCGCCGCCACCGCCGCGACCCCTCATCCGCGCACCAGTGAACCTGGTTCTGGCAGACCTATGAACAGCGGGGCGCACTAACGCCTTTCAGCATCCGTCGCGACGGCGTTAGGTCAAGGACAAGCACTGAGGAATTCGAGAAAGGTCACCCCATGACAGTCTGGTTCATCACCGGCGCCTCCCGCGGTTTCGGTCTGGAGATCACCAAGGAAGCACTCTCTCGCGGCGACAGCGTCATCGCGACGGCCCGCAATCCGCAAGCCATCACCGATGCGCTCCCCGATGCGGGCGAGCACCTGTTGGCGGTATCTCTTGATGTGCATGAGCCCGCGCAGATCACGGCTGCCGTCGATGCGGGGATCGACCGGTTCGGCCGGATCGACGTGCTGGTCAACAACGCGGGCCGCGGGCTGGTCGGGGCGATCGAGGAGACCAGCGACGAGGAGGCCCGTGCGGTGTTCGACGTCAACGTCTTTGGGCTGCTGGCCGTGACCCGAGCCGTGTTGCCGCACCTGCGCGAGCAGCGGTCCGGCAAGGTCCTCAACCTGTCGTCGGTCGGCGGCTTCGTGGCGTGGCCCGGCTGGGGGCTGTATTCGGCGACGAAGTTCGCTGTCGAGGGGTTGTCCGAGGCCCTGCGGGGTGAGCTGGCACCGTTCGGCATCGTGGTCACCGCCATCGAACCCGGCCCGTTCCGGACCAACTTCCTCGATGGCAGCAGCCTTTCGGTCGCACAGCTCAGCATCGACGACTACGCCGAGACCGGCGGAGCGGCCCGCGGCTGGGCCACCGATAACAACTACGGCCAGGACGGCGATCCGGAGAAAGCGGGCCGCATCATCGTCGACCTGGCCGATCGCGCCGAGTTGCCGGAGCGAATTCAGCTTGGCCGCAGCTCTTTCCAGGATGTGGCCGACAAGCTCACCCGGACAGCCGCTGATCAGCAGGAGTGGCGTGAGATCGCACTGTCTGCGGACTTCGCCCCGACGTCCAACTCGAAGTCGGGCTAGCCGCCCTGGAAACCCCGCCGCATGATCCTGGCCAGGTCACTGCGCGAGGTGGCACCCACCCGTTGGCATGCGCGCAGGATGTGGCCTTCGACCGTCCGGACCGAACACACCAGCCGGTCGGCGATCTCCTTGTTGGACATCTCGGCGGCGACCAACTCGGCGACCTCCCGCTGGCGACCCGTCAACGGTTGCGGTGCTACCGGGGTGCGCGTCGCCGGGGTGCTCAATCCTCCGCATTCCGAGATCAGCTGTTGCGCCACCGAGGCCGCGTAGAGCCCGCGGCTGCGCAGCTGAGCGGCGGTGAACGCGACGGCGGCCTGCGCGGCGGCGTCGGCCGCGGTGGCCCGGTCCCCCACTGCCAGATAGCCGTCCGATGCGTCGAGCAGCCCCTGGCCGTCCCCGGCCAGCAACGATTCGGCATGTGCGGCAACAGCATCCGCCAGCGGCAGCGACAGTGTATCGGCGAGTTCCCTGGCCCTGGCCGCGATGCCGGACAGTCCGTCGCGGACACCCCACTGCACCGCGGCCTGTAAGCAGGCCAGTTCGTGAGTGAGCTGGCCGCGGTCGCGCGCGACGGCAGCCTCGTCCAGGACGGTCCTGATCGCCTCGGTCAGCGAGCCGTGGGCGGCCTGCACCCACCCGGTGGCCAGGGCATGGGCGGTCTGGATGAACAGCGACTCGGGTTTCACCACTTGCCGCGCCGCCAACAGCATGTCCGAAGCGGCGTCGGGTTCACCGAGTTTGGCGTGCGCCTCCGCCAGCGCGAAGCTGCAGGCGGGCCGCAAATTCGTTGTCACTCCGTGGCTTTCGACACCGGCCAGCGCTTCGTGCAGCATCTTGACCGCAACCCTGAGCTCGCCGCGCATCAGCTCGGAGACACCCGTCAGGAACACCAGGTTGGCGTATGCCAGTCCCGGCATGTCGCTGGCCAACGCGGACAACGTCGCCGCCGCCCCGCGGCATTCCTCGATACGACCGGTCAATCGGCAGGCGCGGGCGTACACCCCACCGAACCAGAACCGCACATGCGACGCCTCGTACGAATCGGCGGCCCGGTCGAACGCGGCGCGCACCACCGTCCCGATATCGTCGGCGTGACCGAGTGCGCCGCAGGCCATCACCAACGCCACCGAGGCCAACATCACGTCCAGGTCTGACAGCACACCGGATTCCAGTGCAGCCCTTGCCTTCTGCTCGGCATCGTGACAGCGGGCGAATACCGCGTCCACGCAAGCCTCGACGGCGTACCGGACCGCGCGCTGGTCATCGGTCTCCGCATCGCCGGCCAACGCTGCCAGTGCCGCTTCGGCATCGAGCGGCCTGCCGAGCATCCAGACCAGGTTCGCCGCCCGCAGGCACGCCCAGCGGTGGCTGTCCGGGTCATCGGTGCCGGCGAGATCACGCAGCAGGTCTTCCGCCCGCTCACCTTCACCGGCCAGAAAGCGGTTGACCGCAAGGATTTTCACCGCATCGCGCGATCCGGCGGTCGACGCTGCGGTGGCCAGCCGCTCGGCCAGCTCGAGGTCCAGCAGTGTCATCGTGTGCCGCGCGGCCTCCAGGTACAGCTCAGGATCCGGGGGCAGGTTGGATTCCAGCGTCAGCAGTGCCCGCCGCACGGTGGTCTGCGGATCGGCATCGCCGCGGCCCGCCATCTGCTGCGCCAGCGCACCGCGCACCTTGGACAGGTAGAGCTCGCCGACGGCGGCCCGGCGCAGTTCACCGAACAGCGGATGCGCCAGCCGCGCGGCCAACGCGCCACCGGTGCGCTCGACGGTGACCAGCCGCATCTCCTCGGCCTTCTCCAGGTCCGCCCGGTCGACCAACGCGGTGAGCACGTCGACGTCCAGCGGCTCGAACTGCGACAGGGTGTCGACCACCAGCGCGAGCTCCGGCGGCAGCCGGTCCAGCTGATTGCCGACCAGATCGCTCATCGACTGCGTGACGGCGACGTCGCCGTCCCAGATCCACACCCCGGCGACCTGCCGCATCCGGTCCGCCGCCACCTGGTCGTTGCACAGCTGCTGCAGAAACAGGGCATTGCCCCCGGTCAGCCGCCAGAACCGCTGCGCGCTGCGGGCATCGACCGGCCCGTCCAGCACGCTCTCCACCATCGCCATCGTCGACTCCGGCGACAACGGCTCCAGGTCGAGCCGGGCCAGCAGGCCGTCCTTCCAGAGCGCCTTGACGGCGTCCGGCTCCCGCCCGCCGGTGCGGACCGTCACCACCAGGCGCGCCTCCCTGGTCTGGGCAAGTTGGTGCACGACATGCGCGGAGAACCCGTCGAGCAGGTGCGCGTCGTCGACTCCGATCAGCATGCGGCCCTGCCGTTGCTGCGCGACCAGGGTGTTGATCACCCGCCGCACGGTGGGCGCCGGATCTACGCCGCCCGGCAGGCCTTCGCCGAGCGATGCGGTGAATGCGCCCAGTGGGATCGGCCGCGCGGATGCGGTCCCGACGATCCAATTCGTCTTGGTGCCCGCCGCGGCGGCCGCGGACATCAATTCGCGGGCGAGCCGGGTCTTGCCCACGCCCGCCGCGCCGGCGATCACCACGCCCGAGTAGTTCCCCACCCCACTCAGTGCGCGGCGTAACGTCGCCAGCTCTTCGTCCCGCCCCGTCAGCGTATTCCCGCTGGTCACGGGCTCAGCATAGCTCTATGCGCTGGGCGCCCGCACAGCTTTTCCCGGTTATCTACCGGGTGGTCAAATTCGGCGCGTCAGTCCGGGTAGTCCATCGGGACGCCGAGGGTGCGCAGCGTCATCGCCAACGCGTCGTATTGACCCACCAGCGTGACGAACTCGATCAGTTGACGGCGGTCCAGGTGCCCGGCCAGTGATGCCCAGCCCGCGTCAGACATCGTGCGCGTGCCGACGAGTTCGTCCACCCCGGCCAACAACGCACGCTCGCGGGCGGGCAGCCCGTCGGCCGCCGGCCAGGCGAACACCTTGGCCTGGGTGTCGGCGTCGACCCCGCGGCGCAGGGCCAGCCTGCGGTGCTGCTGCAACTCGTATTCGCTGTTGCGCAGGTGCGCCACCCGCAGGATGGCGATCTCGGTGTCCCGCTTGGGCAGCCGGCCGCGGTTCAACAGGTAGCCACTGAACGGCCCCCAGGCATAGAACATCCGCCGGTGCTGGCACAGCACGGTGAACAGGTGGAATTCCGGCACCCCCCAGACCCGGGCGGCGAACTTGCAGAACAGCCAGAGGACCACACCGAGTTCGCGTCGGCCGCCGGGCGGTATGCGCGACGGGGTTGTCATCGTTTGTCTCCCACGGTCGAACCGTAGTGCGTGCCCGGCCGCGGACCAGCCGCCCGCGGGTCGTAACGTCGGCGGACGTGTCGCAACCCATCCCGACCACCGCCGAAGCGCTGGCCCGCCTCGACATGCCATTGCTCGAAGCGATGATGACCCAGCGCGCAGTCCGCCGGGTGCTGCCCGACCCGGTGGACGACGCGGTGGTGCTCAAATGCATCGAGTTGGCCCTGCGCGCACCGACCGGGTCGAACGGGCAGAACTGGGAATTCGTCGTCGTCAAGGATCGCCGCACCAAGGAGAAGCTGGCCAAGCGCTACCGGCAGGCCTGGGTGGTAGCGCTGGCCACCCAATACCGGCCGTGGACCATCGGCCGCGGTCTGCGCCGACGCCTCGCCGACGGCGATGATTCGATGCTCAAACTGTTGCGGGCGGTGCAGTGGCAGGTCGACCACTTCGCCGACATTCCCGTCCTCGTCGTGCCCTGCCTCGGCGGCGGCGCCCGCGAGGGACAACTGCCCTACCTGCCGGCGCCGCACGTACTGGTCTCCGGTGTCGCCGGATCGATCTACCCCAGCGTGCAGAATCTGCTGCTGGCGGCGCGGGCGATGGGGCTGGGCGCCAATCTGGTCACCCTGCCGTTATGGAACGTGACGTCGGCCCGCCGAATCCTCGGGCTGCCGATGTCGGTCACGCCCTACTGCGTCGTCCCACTGGGCTGGCCGCGCGGCCGCTACGGACCGACCACCCGCAAGCCCGTCGAGCAGGTCACCCACCTGGACGGATACGGGAATCGGGCCTGGCTCGACAGCTGATGGTCAGCCATTTTTACGGCCCCGTCAGCTAGGCTGGCGGCACCGTGCGCGACCTTTCGCCACGACCCAGGAAGCTGCAGCCGACGGCCCGCCGCTTAGGTGTACCGGCTGGACAGACGGCCCGACTGGGACACATACGAAGGTGAAGGACTCCCTGTGGCGGTATCCCGCGAACCGTTGGTTGCGCCGGTTGCGGTGATCGGAATGGCCTGCCGCCTGCCCGGCGGCATCGACTCCCCGGAGAAGTTGTGGCAGGCCGTGCTGGCCGGCGAAGACATGATCACCGAGATCCCGCCGGATCGCTGGGACGTCGAGGAGTACTACGACGCCGAACGCGGTGTGCCGGGCAGGTCGGTGTCGCGTTGGGGCGGTTTCCTCGACGACGTGGCCGGGTTCGACGCGTCGTTCTTCGGCATCGGCGAGCGCGAGGCCACCGCGATCGACCCGCAGCATCGGTTGCTGCTCGAGACGGCGTGGGAGGCCGTCGAGCACGCCGGGATGGCGCCCACCTCGCTGGCTGGTTCGGCGACCGGCGTCTTCGTCGGACTCTCGCACGACGATTACACGGTGCTGACCCGTGATGCCGGCGCCCTCGACGACGCGTACAGCTTCACCGGCACGCCGTTCAGCATGGCGTCCGGTCGGATCTCGTACACCTTGGGCGTGCAGGGTCCGTCGATGACGGTCGACACCGCCTGCTCGACGGGACTGCTCAGCGTCCATCTGGCGTGCCGCAGTCTCAACGACGGCGAAAGCGACATGGCGCTGGCCGGCGCCGCGATGGTCATGCTCACCCCATCGGTGACGGCCGCCGCCTCGGCACAGGGCATGTTGTCGCCCAACGGCCGGTGCCGCCCGTTCGACGCCGCGGCGGACGGGTTCGTCCGCGCCGAGGGCTGCGGCGTGCTGATGCTCAAGCGACTGGCCGATGCGCAGCGCGACGGCGATCGCGTCCTGGCCGTGATCCGCGGGACCGCGGCCAACCAGGACGGCCGCTCGGAGACCATCACCACCCCGTCGCGTGAGTCGCAGGTCGCGGTGTACCGGGCGGCACTGGCTGCCGCGGGCGTGGCCGCCGAATCGGTGGGCGTGGTCGAAGCGCACGGCACCGGTACCCCGGTCGGTGACCCGCTGGAATTCACCGGCCTGGCCCAGGTCTATGGCACCGCCGGGCCCTGTGCGGTCGGCTCGGTGAAAAGCAATGTGGGACATGCCGAGTCGGCGGCAGGCGCAGTCGGGCTGATCAAGGCGATCATGTCGCTGCGGCACGCCACGGTGCCGCCGGTGCTGCACTTCACCGGCCTGCCCGACGATCTCGCCCAGGTCGACACGGGTTTGTTCGTGCCCGAGCGGGTGCGGGACTGGCCGATCGCCGACGGGCCGCGACGGATGGGCGTCTCCTCGTTCGGCATGTCCGGCACCAACGTGCACGCCGTGCTCGAGCAGGCAGACGCCGAGCCAGCCCCCGCCGCGGATCCCGTTGGCCCGCTGCTCTTTCCACTGTCGGCCACCTCAGCTGACGCGCTGCGCACAAGTGCCCGCCGCCTCGCCGACTGGGTGTCTGAGAGCTCCCCGGCAACCGCCGATCTGGCCTACACACTGGCCCGCCGGCGCGGCCACCGCCCGGTGCGCGCCGCGGTGCTCGCCGACAACACCGCTGAACTGCTCAACGGTCTGCGCGATATCGCCGACGGCGAGGCCCAGTACCCGGCCGCGGTGGGACAGGACGACCGCGGACCGGTCTGGGTGTTCTCCGGGCAGGGTTCGCAGTGGGCCGCCATGGGCGTCGAGCTACTGAACACCGAACCGGTGTTCGCCGACGTCATCGCCCAGATCGAACCGCTGATCGCCCACGAGTCCGGCTTCTCGATCACCGAGGCCATGACGGCTGCCGAGACCGTGACCGGCATCGACCGGGTGCAGCCCGTGATCTTCGCGATGCAGGTCGCCTTGGCCGCCACGGCACGCTCCTACGGGGTGCAGCCAGGTGCGGTCATCGGGCATTCGCTCGGTGAGGTGGCGGCCGCCGTGGTCGCCGGTGTGCTCACACTCGAAGACGGTGTGAAGGTGATCTGCCGCCGGTCGGTGCTGTGCGCCCGGTTGGCCGGTGGCGGCGCGATGGGTTCGGTGGAACTGCCCGCCAAACAGGTCCAGGACGAACTGGCGGCGGCGGGGATCACCGACGTCGTGGTGTCGGTGATCGCCTCACCGCAGTCCACGGTCATCGGCGGGGTCCCGAAGACCGTGCGAAAGCTGTTGGCCGACTGGGAAAGCCGCGAAATCATGGCCCGCGAGGTGGCCGTCGACGTGGCGTCGCACTCCCCCCACGTCGACCCGATCCTGGTGGAGTTGGCCGAGGTCCTCGCCGATCTGACGCCGGGCACTGCGACCGTGCCCTTCTATTCCGCGACCC
>JBEVHL010000767.1:0-7971 GCA_040511255.1 Mycobacterium sp.
ACTTCGTCGTGCCACCCGTGTAGCTCAACAAGTGAGTCGTAGGTCTTGACTGTGAGGTAAAAAGCGATCTGAAGTTTGGCATCTGAGATCGCACGTTGCGGGTCCTCGTCGTCTATGGCGGTGATCAACCACCCCCAGCGTCGGAGCAAGTCGGCATCACGCCCGGTTTCGCGCGCGCCACGCGAAAGTTCGGCGTCGACCACCTCGCTCCACCAACGATCGGTAAAGACGCCGTGTCCGAGTACCCCGTCGGCGCTGCGACCCGCCGTTCGCAACATAATCCGGTTGAAGGCACCAATCAGAATCGGGACGTCGAGGCGACCGAATACCGGTGCGCGAATGTCGGCCGCGATTTGGTAGAAGCGACCGTCGAAGGTGACCCGGTCGCCGTTTTCGGCATGCAGGTAGGCGCGGATGACCTCGATCAGTTCGCCCATCCGAGGTGCCGGATGTGACGAGTCGACTCCGAACCAATCCCGGTTCATGCGCCCGGTGCCGGCACCGAGTCCGAGGAACACCCGTCCCGGTGCGAGCCGAGAGAGATGGCGGGCGGCCGACGCATGGACAAACGGAGACCGTGCGAATGCGTAGGCGATCCCGGGGCCGATTGACGCTGTCGCGGTCGACGCGGCCATCTCGGTCGCGGTGACATACGAATTAAGGTCGGAGAACTCCCCGCAGCAAAACGAGGTCGCTCCGGCCTGCTCCGCCAGCGCGCCACGCTCGGCTCCCGGCCACGGCAATCCCCACTCCATCGTGTGCCACCATTTCCGGTCCCCGCGACACAGCGAGACCTGCTAGTTGGATTACTTAGTAATACAGGTACTCTACGGGAGGCACAAGGTACCGGGCTGATGCCCACGCAGGCGGCGACGAGATGAGGCGGCTATGGAGTACGGCATGGGAGCGCAGCTCGAGGCCTTTCGGGAAGAAGTGCGGACTTTCATTGCCCGTTTTGCGCCGGCCATTCCGGCGCGGGCCGGAGTGCGCAGCGCGGACAATGAGATGGAGCTCAAGGCCCTTCAGGAGTGGACGGCCCACCTGTACGACGCGGGCTACGCCGGTTCCGACTGGCCGGTGGAGTTCGGTGGTAGTCCCAACTGGTCAGCAGAACGCGACATCGTCGTGGGGGAGGAACTCGCGCGCGCGAAAGTACCGGGTGTACAGAGCGCCGGCGTTTTGGCCTCTCACGCGCTGATTCACCACGGCACTGACGAACAACGCCACCGCCACCTGCCCGAGATTCGCTCAGGTCGGCAGCTGTGGTGTCAGTTGTTCAGTGAACCCGGAGCGGGCAGCGACCTGGCGTCACTGCGGACGCGTGCTATCCAGGGGAGTGATTCGTATACCGTCAACGGCCAGAAAGTTTGGACCACAGACGGTCATTGGGCGCATTACGGCTACTTGCTGGCCCGCACTGACCCGGATGCGCCAAAGCACAAGGGCATCAGCGCTTTCATCCTGGACATGACCTCACCGGGCGTCACCGTTCGGCCGCTGCGCGAACTCACCGGAACCTCGGATTTCAATGAGGTGTTCTTCGACGACGTGGTCGTGGCTGCCACTTCCATGATCGGTGCGCCTGGACAGGGCTGGGCTATCGCCAATGCCACGTTGGCGCACGAACGTACCGGTGTCGGCGCTGTGGTGGTCAAGCTGCGGTTGGCCGTGGACGCTCTAGTCGAGTTGGCGCGGCTGGTCAGCATCGACGGGCGACCGGCAATTGACAGCGACCGGGTACGCGACCGTATCGGGCAGTTCAGTGCAGAAGTGGAGGCGCTGTCGGCGCTGACCTATGCCAATGTCACCCGGTGGTCCCGCGGCACCGAGCGGGCGCATGACGCGCCGATGGCCAAACTGATGTTCAGTGAACTCAATCTGGAGATGGCCCAATTCGCGGTGGAGCTGGGGGGCGAATCCGGTGTGCTCGTTGACGGCGATCCCGCCGTTCTCGACGGCGGACGATGGCAGGACGAATGGCTCTACGCCCGCGCATACACGATCGCTGGGGGTAGTTCAGAGATCATGCGCAACCTGATCGCCGAACGCGGGCTAGGCCTACCTCGTGACAAGCGATGACGAGGCTGCGGCCGGCGCAACGGTCGTCAGCCGGCGACAAGGGCTGCCCGGTGCTCCGCGACACTACCGTCAAGCGCCTCATCGACTTTGATGCGACGCAGCAATAGGTGCAGATCGTGCTCCCAGGTGAATCCGATCCCCCCGTGCACCTGCAACGCCGTGCTGGCTGCCTCGCTCGCTGTCGACTTGGCATACGCCGCGGCCGCCGATGCGGCTCGGCTCCGAGCAGCCGCGCTCACCGAGTGATCTAGAGCCGCCGCGCCCGCCCACAACGCGGCGCGACTGGCTTCCACGCCGAGCGCCATGTTCGCGCAGTGGTGCTTGACGGACTGAAACGATCCGATCGGCACGCCGAATTGCTGCCGTTGTCCGGCATAGGTCACCGAGATCTCTAAAAGTCGCGCAGCCGCGCCGAGCGCGTCGAAGGCGCGGTGCACCGCAAGGGCGTCGCGGACATAGGCCACCGTTCCACCGGGCAGATCGGTCCACTCGATCGACGTTCGGTCGAGGTCCACCCTGGCCCACGTTCGGGTGAGGTCCAACGTAGACAGCGCAGATAGCTGCGGCGTACGGACGACAGTTGCACGGTCCGTCCCAGCGGACTCATCGATCACTACGATCGCGGCCAGATCCGCCGCCATCGGCACGGGGCTGGTCTTCGTAGGGGACCATTTCGAAGTTCGGGCCAGGCCGAGCACCAGGTCGCCTTCCGCGGCCGACGAGTATTCGGGCATCCCGGCGCGCTCCAGCAACCAATTGGTGATCGCCAGATCCGCCAGCGGCAGGGAGCTCGCGGCGTACCCGTGAGCTTCTCCGAGAGCGGCCAGATCGACATGCGTGCCGCCGACATCCGGCGTCAGCAGAGCCAGGAGCCCGCCCTCTGCCGCGTGCAGCAGCACTGCTGGATCGATGGCAACGGGAGCCGCGTCGAGCGTCTCGCGGACGCGCGCTATCGGGTCATGGCGGGCCAAGAACGCCCGCTCCGACCCGACAAGCTGTTCCTGCTCAGCGGTCAACCCGAAATCCATGGCAGATCCCTCCAGTAAGTTGACCTAGTAAACCATGTCATCTACGTTAATCGAAGGCCCGGACATATTCCGGACCGCAACATCAGGGAAGTCGATGACAAGCATCCAGGACGCGCTGGGCCGGTTGTGGTCTGCTGACGACCAGGCCACCATGCTTCAGCAGAATGACACGTGGGTGACCTGGGGTGCGATCAGGACACTTGCGGAAGGGATTGACCGCGAGCTGACAGCTGCGCTGTGCCGTCCGGGCTGTCGGGTTGCTGTGGTTCTGGCCAACCGGATGGAATCGGTTGCGGCGCTGATCGCGATCTTCCGAATGGGCGCCACCTTGGTGACGATCAGTCCTCTACAACCTCCGGCCCGGCTCAGTGCCGATCTCGCCGCCTCCGGTGCCTCCTATGTGTTGGCCCCCGAAATGTTGTGGTCAGAACCGGACTTCGCCGCGGCCGTCGCCGATCTTGGTGCCGCCGGCTGGAGCGTGGACGGTGGACAGACCAAGGCGATGGCGGCCGCGACCAAGGACGCTGCTCACGCTGACCCGGCTGTCGCGATTGAGATGCTGACCTCGGGCACGACGGGCGCTGCCAAGCGAATACCGTTGACGCACCACCAACTTGAAGCATCGTTGGCTTCCGCGCTGCAGCACAACAATAGAACTCACAGCGACGATAAGCCCCCGCTGACTGGTTCCGTCGGCATGGTGACACTGCCGATTGTGCACATCGGTGGCTTATGGTCGCTGCTGCAGGCACTGGTCGCCGCGCGGCCGTTCGTGATGCTCGACCGATTCACCGTTGCGGGTTGGCATGCCGCGGTCAGAGAGCACAAGCCCATCGTCGCCGGGCTGCCTCCGGCTGCGATCCGCAGCGTGCTCGATTCCGATATCCCGCCGGCCGACCTCGACAGCATTCGGGCGATCAACGCGGGCACCAGCCCGGTCGATCCAGCGCTGGTCGACGATTTTTTCGCCCGCTACGGAATCCCCATTCTCATTGTCTACGGAGCCACGGAATTCTCTGGCGCAGTGGCAGGCTGGACGCTGCGTGACTTTCACGAGCGCTGGGCTGAGAAGAAGGGCAGCGTCGGTCGGGCCTTCCCCGGTGTGCGGCTACGCGTCGTCGACGAGGACCGGGTAGCTGTCTCAGGCGGTCAATCAGGACGGTTGCAGGTGGCTACCCCGCAGGCCGGTGGCACCCCGGATGGCTGGGTCACTACCAGCGATCTGGCCCGGATCGACGCGGATGGCTTTCTCTATATTGAGGGCCGCGCTGATGATGTCATCGTGCGGGGCGGGTTCAAGGTGGCACCCGAAACCGTCGTCAAAGCACTGCGCGGTCACCACCGGGTCGCCGACGCGGCGGTAGCCGGGCTTCCCGACGCGCGGTTGGGCCAGGTGCCGGTGGCCGCGGTTGAGCTGCGTCCCGGCCCGCCGGTAACCGGTGATGAACTGCGTGCCCACTGCCGCGACCAGTTAACACCCTATGAGGTACCGGCTGAAGTCTTCGTCGTTGACGAATTGCCCCGCGGTGCAGCACTCAAGGTCGACCGGTTGCGGCTGCTATCGATGCTCGATGAGTTACGCGGCGCCGCCGTCGCACAGCCCACTGGAATCGGTTGACCAACAAAGGCATTGATCCTGCAGCACAGCCGCTGCGCTTGACACCGAAGGAGAATGTTCATGGCCGAAGCCGTCATCGTCGAGGCGGTCCGCTCGCCGGTAGGGAAGCGCAACGGAGGTCTGTCCGGGGTGCACCCTGCTGAGCTGTCAGCCCAGGTGCTCAACGGTCTCATCGAGCGCGCGGGAGTGGATCCCGGCCTGGTCGACGACGTCATTTGGGGTTGCGTCGGGCAGGTGGGGGATCAGGCCCTCGATATAGCCCGCACAGCGCTGCTCGCGGCCGGATGGCCGGAGACAGTGCCAGGTGTCACCGTCGATCGTCAGTGTGGGTCGAGCCAGCAGTCGGTCCATTTCGCCGCAGCCGGAGTGGTCGCCGGCCACTACGACGTGGTGGTCGCGGGTGGTGTCGAGTCCATGTCGAGGGTGCCGATGGGCGCGACGGTCGCCGCCGGAGGCGACCCGTACCCGGCGTCGTTCATGAACCGCTACCACTCGCACCCCAATCAGGGGATCGGCGCGGAAATGATCGCCGAGCAATGGGCGTTGAGCCGCGCCGTTCTCGACGAGTTCTCGTTGGCATCGCATGAGAAAGCGGCCGCCGCGCAGGATTCCGGTGTCTTCGACGATCAGATCGTAGCGATCAAAGATTCCGAAGGCGGCATCGTGCTTAAGGATGAGGGCATCCGCCGGGGTGGGACGCTGGAGAAGATGTCCCAGATTAAACCGGCCTTCAAACACGACGGCGTCATTCACGCCGGCAACGCCTCACAGATCTCTGACGGCGCAGCGGCGTTGCTCATTATGTCGACGGAGAGGGCCACCGAGCTGGGACTTACGCCGCTGGCCAGAGTGCACACCGCCGTCCTCGCCGGTGCTGACCCCGTCATCATGCTGACCGCACCGATTCCTGCGACACAGAAGGCTCTGAAGCGGTCTGGTCTCGCGGTCGCCGATATCGGGGTTTTCGAGGTCAATGAGGCCTTCGCCCCGGTGCCGCTGGCCTGGCTCAAAGAGATCGGGGCCGCCGAGAAAAACCTCAATCCCAATGGCGGCGCGATCGCACTGGGCCACCCGCTGGGTGGTTCTGGGGCCCGCATCATGACCACGATGCTCCATCACATGCGGGACAAGGGGATTCGATACGGACTGCAGACGATGTGCGAGGGCGGCGGGCAGGCGAACGCGACTATTTTGGAGTTGTTATGAGCTTTGGGCGGGCGCTGCAGTGCGCCTGTGCAGTGATGTCGATCGACAATTCTGTGATGAAAGGCAACTGATCATGGTGGGACGTGTGCAGGACAAAGTTGTTCTCGTCACCGGAGGTGCCCGGGGCCAAGGCCGCAGCCATGCGGTGAAATTGGCCGAAGAGGGCGCCGACGTCATCCTTTTCGATATCTGCCGCGACATCGATTCCAATGACTATCCGCTGTCGACTCTCCACGATCTCGAAGAAGCTGGCCTCGAGGTCGAGAAGACGGGCCGGCGTGCGATAACCGCCGAGGTCGACGTTCGCGACAAACAAGCGGTGGTCGACGCCCTGCGGTCGGCGGTGGACGAACTCGGCAAGCTCGACGTCGTGGTCGCCAATGCGGGAATCTGCCCGTTGGGCACCGGTAAGACTATGGCCGCCTTCGCCGACGCGTTTGATGTCGACTTCATCGGCGTTGTCAACGCAATCCACGCGGCGCTGCCCTACCTCAAACCTGGTGCCTCGATCATCACCACCGGATCCGTGGCTGGTCTGATCGCGGCGGGCAAAGGGGGCGTCGGCCCGGCCGGACCAGGCGGATCCGGATATAACTTCGCCAAGCAGCTCGTCGATTCCTACACCAAACAGATTGCGACGCAACTGGCGCCGCAATCCATCAGGGCCAATGTCATCCACCCCACCAATTGCAATACGCCGATGCTCAACAGTGACCCGATGTACCGGGTCTTCCGGCCGGATCTGGACAACCCCACGCGCGAGGACGCCATTGTGGCTTTCCCTGCGATGCAGGCAATGCCGGTGCCATATGTGGAACCCGAGGATATCTCGAATGTGGTCTGTTTCTTGGCTTCCGACGAATCCCGTTACATCACCGGCAGCCAGTTCAAGGTCGACGCCGGCGCAATGCTGAAGTTTTAGAGAGGACGGCATGACCACCGCAGAAGCCACCCCCAACCCCGAAGCCGATACCGCCTCGGTCGAGGGCCGCATCACCGACGAAGACATCGAAAGGGCCCGTGCGCAGATTGGCATCGCGGTCAACCAGCGCGATGAGGCGTGGAACAAGATGCCGCATGCCGACGGGATCAGCCACTTCGCCTTCGGCTGCGGTGATGACAATCCGCTCTTTCACGACCAGGCCTATGGAGCCGGCACGCGCTGGCATGGACAGATTGCGCCACCGACGTTCCCGATCGCGACCGGCCTCGATCAGACGCCGAAATTCACCGATCCGGATCGCAAAGCGCTCTTCCGCGGGTTGTTCCGTGGTACCGGTAAATACTACTCAGGAGTGAAATGGACGTGGTTCCAGCCGATTTACGCCGGCCGACCCGTCTTCGCCGAGACCTATACCCTCGATGTCGAGGTCAAAGAGAGCCAGTTCTCCGGTGGCCGCTCGGTTAAAGAGACATACCGCTACCTCTATGTCGATGCCAACGGGACGCCGATCGCTACCCGTGACGAGTCCTACATCAACGCTGAGCGTCATGGTTCTAAGAAGTCGGGCAAGCTTGCCCACATTGAGCGCAAGCATTGGACACCAGAGGAATTCGCCGAAGTCGAGGCCGCCTACGAAGCTGAAGAGCGCCGCGGGGCCGAGCCACGGTGGTGGGATGATGTCCGCGTCGGTGAGGAACTTCCTGAGGTCATGAAGGGTCCGCTGACGGTGGTGGACATCATCAGCATGCATCAAGGCTTTGGCTGGGGTGGTTACGGTGTCGGCCCGCTCAAATACGCCCACCAGTTACGCAAGCGGATGCCCGCCTTCTACCAGCCCGATGAGTACGGCGTGCCCGACGTGGTGCAGCGATTGCACTGGGATGCCGAGCGTGCGAAAGCATTGGGTATTCCCGCTCCCTACGACTACGGGCAGATGCGTGCCGCCTGGGTCAGCCACCTGCTGACAAATTGGATCGGTGATGACGGCTGGCTGGCCGAAATGGATTTGCAGATGCGCGGATTCAACTACCACGGTGACATTCACCGCTGCACAGGCACGGTGACCGCCAAAGGTGCGACCGCCGACGAAGGGGTGA